>NZ_LIPN01000001.1 GCF_001418325.1 Streptomyces atriruber
AGGAACCCCCACGGCCCCGGCCCCGGACCCGCACCGAGCAAGCCGAGCCAAGAAGCCCCCACCCCACCCTCACCGCCCACCACATCACCCTCGCCTACGACGGCTTCACCGCCCTGGACGACGTGACCCTCAGCGTCCCCCCGGGTCGCGTCACCGCAGTGGTGGGCCCCAACGGCGCGGGCAAGAGCACGCTCTTCCACTGTCTGGCCGGCACCCTGCGCCCCGCCGCCGGACGCATCACCCTCGGCTCCCGCGACATCACCGCACTGCCCGCGCACGCCCGCACCCGTACCGGCACGGCCCGCACCTTCCAGCAACTGGCGGTCTTCCCGTCCCTGACGGTCGCGGAGAACGTCCGGGTGGGGGCGGAACAGGGAATGGGCCAGAGAGGCCGAAGAGACAGCATGGGCAGCAGAGGCAGCACCCGGGAGGCCGCCACCCGCGCCCTCCGTCTCCTGGACCTGACGGGCCTGCAGGCCCGGCCCGCGACCGGCCTCTCCACCGGCACCCTCAGACGCACGGAACTGGCGAGAGCCCTCGCGGGCGGCCCGCACACCCTCCTCCTGGACGAACCGGCCGCGGGCCTGGACGCGTCCGAAGTGGCGGCGCTCGCCGTGCTGTTGCGTGCCCTCGCGGCCGACGGCATGGCGCTCCTCGTCGTCGAGCACGATCTCGACCTGGTGGCGGGCCTCGCCGACACCGTGCACGTGATGGCCGCGGGCCGCATCGTGACGACCGGCCCCGCGGACGAGGTGCTGGAAGGGGCGCACTGAATGCGAGGCATCGAACTGCGCGGGGCCCGCGTCCACTACGGCCCCCTGGAGGCCCTGCACGGCATCACGCTGGCGGCCCCCGCCACCGCCCTCACCGTCCTCCTCGGCCGCAACGGCGCCGGCCGGACCACGGCCCTGCGCGCCCTGGCCGGCACGGTCCCCCTCTCCGCGGGCGCGGTCGTCCGCGACGGACGGGACATCACGCACCGCCCCGCCCATGAACGGGCCGCGCAGGGCCTCTGCTTCGTACCGGACCGCGGTGCGGTGTTCGCCTCCCTCACCGTCGCGGAGAACCTCGGCCTCGCGCACACCACGGGCGACTTCGCACGCGCCCTGGACGCCTATCCCGAGCTGCGCCCCCTGCTGCGCCGCCGTGCGGGCACCCTCTCGGGAGGCGAGCAGCGCATGCTGGCCCTCTCCAGGGCCCTGCTGTCGGACGCCGGGATCATCCTCGCGGATGAGCCGACCCAGGGCATGTCACCCGCCGTCGCGGCACGCACCTACGCACTTCTCGGCGGCCTGGACGCCTGTGTGGTCCTGGCCGAACAGCGGCTGCCGCCCGGCCTGCGGGAGGGCGCGGGCCGGACGGCGGTCGTGCACGAACTGCGCCGGGGCGCGGTCGTGTTCAGCGGGGAGCCGGGAGAGCTCAGCCGCGCCCGGTCGCGGTACGCCCCGGAATGATGAGGAGCGTGCCGACACCGAGCCGTTCGGGACGGCTCCCGACCTTGCCACGGTTGGCCTTGTACAGGGCCTGCCAGCCTCCCTTCACGTCGTATCGGCGCGCGATCGAGCTCAGCGTCTCCCCCGGCTTCACCTTGTGGACGCGGCGGTCGAACCGCTCGATGCGCACTTCCTTGGAGCAGACGGGCCAGGCGCCCCAGCCCTGGGTGCGCAACACCCTCTCGGCGACCTTGATCTGCTCCTTCCGGGTGGCGAGATCGGCGCGCGGCGCGTACTTGAGCCCGCCGTGCTCCTCCCAGGTGGGCTGCCAGAACTGCAGTCCTCCGTAGAAGCCGTTGCCCGTGTTCGTCTGCCATCGGCCATTGCTCTCGCACTCGGCGAGGCAGTGCCACGGCCCCTTGTCCAAGGAGCAGTCGTACGGCCTGGAGACGGCGCCCGACTGCTGCGGCGGAGCCGCGGACGCGGCGCCCGAGGGCAGCGACACGGCCGCGAGGATCGCGCCGACGACCACGGACACGGACCGGACACGCTTGATCGACTTCGGGTGCATCGGGTCACGCTAGGCGGCTCCGCGACGGGCTCGTGGCGTGCCGCGCCGCCACGGAGCCGACCCCCACCCGGTCGGACGATCGGATCAGACGCTCAGCCGCTGCCCCGGCACGATCATGTCCGGGTCGCCGCCGATGACGCGCTGATTGGCCGCGTACACCCGCTGCCAGTTCGTCCCGTGCCGGGCCGCGATGCGGCTGAGGGTGTCACCCTGCCGGACGGTGTAGTTGCCGGGGGCACCGCGCGTGGAGCCCCGGTCGGAGCGGTCCGCGGTCTTGCCGGGCCGCCGCTCGACGGCCTTGGGCGCGGGCCTGACCGCCTTGGGTGCGGGCTTCACGGCCTTCGGCACCGGCGCCGCGGCGGACGGCGCACTGCCGTACGCGCCGGCCCGGGCCGCACAGGTGGGCCACGCGCCCCACCCCTGCGCCCGCTGCACCTTGGCGGCGACGGCGATCTGCTGCGCCTTCGACGCCCTGTCGGCGGTCGGTGCGTAGGCCCCTCCGCCGTACGCACGCCACGTACCGGCGGAGAACTGCAGCCCGCCGTAGTAGCCGTTGCCCGAGTTGATCTGCCAGTTTCCGCCGCTCTCGCACCGTGCGATGCGGTCCCACACTCCGCTGTCCGCGGCACCGGCCTGGCCGGTCGCGGCGAGCAGGCCCAGCGGGGCCAGGAGTGCGGCCCCTCCGATCACTGCCGTCGTGCGCGTGCTCCTGGGACGTGCGGACATGAAATTCCCTCTCGCAGGACCCGGGCTCCCCCTGGCCGTACGGGCCCCTCACGCATCCGGCGCCTGGGGTCCGACCGGCCCCGCCCGCCGGTGTCGGTGCTGGAGCTGGCTGGTGCGACCGGCGGACGTACCCGAGCGGTGCTCGCTGCACACGGCGGTGGAATCTAGAAGTCCTCCCGTCCCGTATCAACCAAGTCCTTGTCATTCCAGGCCAGTTGGGCGTTACCGGCGGTATCGGCGAGTTTCGGCCACCCACTTCATTGGCCGATATCAGGATTTAGTGACCGCGCCCACCGACGATCTGTGACTCAGCTCACCGCCCCAACCTCTGTGCACCCAGCACCTGTTGGCGCGGAGTGACAGGTTCCGCGGCCCGTTTCACGCTCCGCTGCGGATGGTTCGATTCCGTTCGCCTTCGTGCGTGACCTGCGCCACTGATCCGCCGTTGTGTTCTTAAGAGCCGGACACCGTCCGGCCCGCCACACCCTCCCCATGCACCCCAGATGACGATTCCGAGGAGCCACCCGTGCCGCGCATGCTGGACGTCAGCGACGACGTACGCGCCGAGATCGGCGACGAAGAAGCCGACCGGCTGCTCGCCGGAGACAACACCCCGGGCAGCTACGACTGCACGTCCTGCCGCACCCCGGGCGACGCAGAACAGGAGCGCACCAGCACCGTCCTCTTCGTCGGCGACGAGACGGCCGTGCTCGCCTTCGCCCACTCCACCTGCCTGCCCTCCCAGATCGTCACGGTCTCCGAGGAGCAGCTGCAGGGCGCCGTCCGCTCGATCACCGGCGACGACGGCTCGGCGTCGTCCGACTCCGCGCCGAGCCAGGCCGTGCTCGGCGTGACCAGCGGCCTCGTCCTGATCGAGGGCGAGCTGCGCCCCGCCCTCGTCGTCGAGCCGACCGGAGCCATCGCCCGCCCCGGCGCCGCGCAGGGCGGCGGCGACGAGTTCCTGCCGCTCCTGATCGAGCAGGGCTTCATGCCCGTCACCTCGCTCGACTCCGTGCCGCCCGCGCTGCCCGGCTGGTCCGTGCTGCTCGCCATGGGCCAGCTGCACGCCATCCTGCAGCCCGGCACCGGCGGCGGCTCCCCCGTCGCCTGGTGGCAGGCGCACCACCCGCTCCAGGTCACCGAGGACTGGCGGACCGCGGCCAACAAGACCCAGACCGTGCTGCTCTTCGCGGCCCCCGTCGGCTCCATCGGCCGCCAGCCGCGCGAGGACATGCTGCGGGACGCGCTGGACAAGGCGGCGACCCACGGCCGCCTCGTCGCGTGCGCGCTGCCGCTCGCCGGAACCTGAGAGCCTGTGTCATAACCCCGCCCGGGCGGGGTTATGACACAGGCTCTGAGCGGCCGCCCACCCGCGAGGGCCGCCCGGACCCCGAATGCGCCGGTCACACTCCTGCCGGACGGGGAAAGCGGCGCGGCCCCCGCATCCGCACGGCGCCCGTTTCGTTGGCACATACGTGCATCCATACGACCCCTCCCCCCGCCACCGGCCGGCGTACCAGAGCCCCATCCCGTCCATGCGCACCGCGCAGGACTCGACGGGCAGCCACTCGGCCACACCCATCTACGACGCGCTGTACTCGGAGTACCTCAGGGCCTTCCGGGCGTTGCCGGGCGACCGGAGCGGCGAGGAGGACCTGGGATTCACCGCCTTCGGTCCGGGGCCGTACGGCGTCCAGCACCGCGTCGACGGACGGCACGACCCGCGCTACGGCGGCCAGTTCCACGTGGCGCGCTACGGTCAGCACGAGCACCACGCCACGGGCCACCACCAGTTCCCCGCGGCCCTGCCGCCCGGCCCGCGCCGCGATCACTGAGCGCGCCCGCCCGGACAGCCGAATGCCCGGCCTCCCCACGACGGGGGGGCCGGGCATTCGGCGTTCGTACGAAGGCGCCCGCGGGCGTCCTTACTTCTTGCGGCCGCGCTTCTCGCGCACCCGCACCGAGACGTGGATCGGCGTGCCCTCGAAGCCGAACTCCTCGCGCAGACGGCGCTCCAGGAAGCGGCGGTAGCCCGCCTCGATGAAGCCCGACGCGAAGAAGACGAACCGCGGCGGCTTGGTGCCCGCCTGCGTGCCGAAGAGGATGCGGGGCTGCTTGCCGCCGCGGACCGGGTGCGGGTGCGAGGCGACGATCTCGCCGAGGAACGCGTTCAGACGCCCGGTCGGCACGCGCGTCTCCCAGCCCTCCAGCGCCGTCTCGATCGCCGGGACCAGCTTCTCCATGTGGCGCCCGGTGGCCGCCGACACGTTGACGCGCGGGGCCCACGCCACCTGGGCGAGCTCCGTCTCGATCTCCCGCTCCAGGTAGTAGCGGCGCTCCTCGTCGAGGGTGTCCCACTTGTTGTAGGCGACGACGATCGCGCGGCCCGCCTCGACGGCCATCGTCACGATGCGCTGGTCCTGGACCGAGATGCTCTCGGAGGAGTCGATGAGGATCACCGCGACCTCCGCCTTCTCGACGGCGGCGGCGGTGCGCAGCGAGGCGTAGTAGTCCGCGCCCTGCTGGAGGTGGACGCGCTTGCGGATGCCCGCCGTGTCGACGAACTTCCAGGTCACGCCGCCCAGCTCGATGAGCTCGTCGACCGGGTCGCGGGTGGTGCCCGCCAGCTCGTTGACGACCACGCGGTCCTCGCCCGCCACCTTGTTGAGCAGCGAGGACTTGCCGACGTTCGGACGGCCGATGAGCGCGATGCGGCGCGGGCCGCCGATGGCCGCGCCGAAGGTCTGCGCGGGGGCCTCGGGCAGCGCCTCGAGGACGGCGTCCAGCATGTCGCCGGTGCCGCGGCCGTGCAGCGCGGAGATGGGGTGCGGCTCGCCGAGGCCGAGGGACCACAGGGCGGTGGCGTCGGCCTCGCCGGACGGGCCGTCGACCTTGTTGGCACAGAGCACGACGGGCTTGCCGGCCTTGCGGAGCAGGCGCACGACGGCCTCGTCGGTGTCGGTGGCGCCGACCGTGGCGTCGACGACGAAGACCACGGCGTCCGCGGCCTCGATCGCGTACTCCGCCTGGGCGGCGACGGACGCGTCGATGCCGAGCACGTCCTGCTCCCAGCCGCCGGTGTCGACGAGCTTGAAGCGGCGGCCCGACCACTCGGCCTCATAGGTGACGCGGTCGCGGGTCACGCCGGGGCGGTCCTCCACGACGGCCTCGCGGCGGCCGATGATGCGGTTCACCAGAGTCGACTTGCCGACGTTCGGGCGGCCGATGACGGCGAGGACGGGCAGCGGGCCGTGGCCCGCCTCCTCGATGGCGCCCTCGACGTCCTCGATGTCGAAGCCCTCTTCGGCGGCGAGCTCCATGAACTGTGCGTACTCGGCGTCGCCGAGCGCCCCGTGGTCGTGCTCGGCGAAGCCGTCGCCCTCGGGCTGGATCTGGTCGTTCATGAAGTCCGTACCTCGTCGTTCATCGTGGTGATCGGTGCACCGGCTGCGTATCGGGCCCGCGCACTACTTGATAAGTCTCGCTCAGCGCCCGGTCAGGCGCCTGGCGTTTTCCAGGTGGGCGGTGAGGCGCTCCTGGATGCGCACGGTCGCTTCGTCGAGCGCCTTGCGCGTACGTCGCCCGCTGCCGTCGCCCGCCGCGAACGGGTCGCCGAAGACGACGTCGACCCGGCTGCGGAGCGGAGGCAGCTGCTTTATCAACCGTCCGGGACGGTCGGTGCTTCCCAGCACCGCGACCGGCACGATCGGGGCGCCGCCCCGCACCGCGAAGTACGCGAGCCCGGCCCGCAGCGACGCGAAGTCGCCCTCTCCCCGGGTGCCCTCCGGGAAGATCCCGAGGACGCCGCCCTGCTCCAGGACGTCGACCGCCCGGGTGATGGCCATGCGGTCGGCGACCGAGCGGTCCACCTTCAGCTGGCCGATCCCGTGCAGGAAGGATCCGAGCGGGCCGATGAACGCTTCCTTCTTGATCAGGAAGTGCGTCGGCCGGGGCGCGACACCCATGACCATCGGGCCGTCCACGTTGTGCGAGTGGTTGACGGCCAGGATCACTGGGCCGCTCGCGGGCACCCGCCAGGCACCGAGCACGCGCGGCTTCCACAGGCCGTACATGAGGCCGACGCCGATCCTGCGGCCGACCTCGGCGCCCCGCTCGGAAGCCCCCCGCTCGGAGGGAGCCTCGCTCACTTCGCGGCCCGCTTCTCCTCGACGAGGGTGACGACGCACTCGATGACCTGCTGGAGCGTGAGCTCGGTGGTGTCGACCTCGACGGCGTCGCCGGCCTTGGCCAGGGGGGACGTCTTGCGGCTGGAGTCGGCCGCGTCCCGCTTGATCAGGGCTTCCTGCGTCGCCTTGACGTCGGCGCCCTTCAGCTCGCCGGAGCGGCGGGCGGCGCGCGCCTCGGGCGACGCGGTGAGGAAGATCTTCAGGTCGGCGTCGGGCAGCACGGTCGTGCCGATGTCCCGGCCCTCGACGACGATGCCCTTCTCGGCCGAGACAGCGATGGAGCGCTGCAGCTCGGTGATGCGGGTGCGCACCTCGGGGACGGCGCTGACCGCGCTGACCTTCGAGGTGACGTCGGTGGTGCGGATCGGCCCGGCGACGTCCGTGCCGTCGACCGTGATGGTCGGGGCGGCCGGGTCGGTGCCGGAGACGATCTCGGGCTTGCCCGCGACGGCGGCGATCGCCGTCGGGTCGGTGAGGTCGATGCCGTTGTGCACCATCCACCAGGTGATGGCCCGGTACTGGGCACCGGTGTCCAGGTAGCTGAGGCCGAGCTGGGCAGCGACAGCCTTCGAGGTGCTCGACTTGCCCGTGCCGGACGGTCCGTCGATGGCGACGATCACGGCTGCCGGGGCGGCGGTTTCGGCTGTTTCCACGGGGCTGTGGGCACCTTTCGCTGTACGCGGGCCAGGGAAGCGGGGCGCGAATGCGCCCCGCACAAGGTTACTGGCTCGCACGCCCTGCCCCGACAGCACCTTCGCGGGCCCGCTACTGCCGGATCGACCAGCCCCGCTCCCGCAGCGCCACCGTCAGCACCGGGGCGGACTGCGGCTCGACCATCAGCTGTACCAGACCCGCCTGCTGCCCGGTCGCGTGCTCGATGCGCACGTCCTCGATGTTGACGCCCGCGCCGTCCGCGTCGGCGAAGATCCGGGCCAGCTGACCCGGCTGGTCGTCGATGAGCACCGCGACGACCTCGTACGCGGCCGGGGCGGCGCCGTGCTTGCCCGGCACCCTGACCTGTCCCGCGTTGCCGCGCCGCAGCACCTTCTCGACGCCGGTGGCGCCCTCGGTCCGCTTCGCGCTGTCGGCGGACTGCAGCGCGCGCAGCGCCGACACCGTCTCGTCGAGGTCGGAGGCTACCTCCGCGAGCAGGTCGGCGACCGGTCCCGGGTTGGCGGAGAGGATGTCGATCCACATCCGGGGGTCGGAGGCGGCGATCCGCGTGACGTCGCGGATGCCCTGGCCGCACAGCCGTACCGCGGACTCCTCGGCGTGCTCCAGGCGGGCCGCGACCATGCTGGAGACCAGGTGCGGCATGTGCGAGACGAGGGCGACCGCACGGTCGTGGGCGTCGGCGTCCATGACGACGGGCACGGCCCGGCAGAGGGCGACGAGCTCCAGGGCGAGGTTGAGCACCTCGGTGTCGGTGTCCCGGGTCGGGGTGAGCACCCAGGGCCGGCCCTCGAAGAGGTCGGCGGTGGCGGCCAGCGGGCCGCTGCGCTCGCGCCCCGACATGGGGTGCGTGCCGATGTACGTGGTCAGGTCGAGGCCGAGCGCCTCCAGCTCGCGGCGGGGGCCGCCCTTGACGCTCGCCACGTCTATGCAGGCGCGGGCGGCCCCGCGGCCCATCACGTCGGCCAGCGTGGTGGCGACGTGGGCGGGCGGCACGGCGACGATGCACAGGTCGACGGTGCCCTCGGGCGGTGCGTCGGTGCCGGCGCCGAGCGCGGCGGCGGTGCGGGCCTGCCCCGGGTCGTGGTCGTCGAGGTGGACGGTGACGCCGCGGGAGGCGAGGGCCAGGGCTGCGGAGGTGCCGATCAGGCCGGTGCCGATGACGAGGGCGGTTCTCACTGGGCGATGTCCTTGCGGAGTGCGGCCGCGGCGCCGAGGTACACGTGCGTGACCTCGGAGCGGGCCCGGTCGGTGTCGATGTGCGCGAGGAGGCGGACGACCCGGGGCAGGGCGCCCTCGATGTCGAGCTCCTGCGCGCAGATCAGCGGTACGTCGACGATGCCGAGTCCGCGGGCGGCGGCCGCGGGGAAGTCGGAGCGCAGGTCCGGCGTGGCCGTGAACCAGATGCTGATCAGGTCGTCCTGCGTCAGTCCGTTGCGTTCGAGGACGGCCGTGAGCAGCGCGCTGACCTGCTCGCCCATGTGCCCGGCCTCGTCCCGCTCCAGCTGGACGGCGCCCCGGACCGCTCGTACCGCCACGTCACTGCCCTTCTTGTCCCGCGTACGCCTTGGATGAGTGTCAAGCCTATCCAGCACCCGGCGCGGGAGTGCGCGGCGCCCGTCTGCCGAGACGGGCGCCGCGCACCATACCGGGGTGGGTCAGAGCTGCTGCTGCCTGATCAGGTCCTCGAGCGACCCGGAGGGCACCTGGCCCTCGGGGGTCAGCTTGTCGACGGCCTGCGGCAGCACCCGAGCGATCTCGTTCGCGGCCTGCTCAGGGGAGACTCCGGCCTCCTCGGCGACTTGGCGGAGGGTGTCGTCGGGCAGTGCCTGCTGCAGCTGCGCGCCGGTCACCTCCTTGTTCTCTCCGGCGCCGACCCAGGACCGGGACTGATCGGCGAGTCCGGCCTTGTTCAGCCCGTCGAGGAGGCCGGAGAGCGGGTTGCTCCCGCCCGCGCCGCCCTTGCTCATCAGGGCGCCGAGCAGCGCGGCGAGGATGTTGCCACCACCGCCGGACGAGCCGCCGCCCTGCTGGCCGCCGCCCAGGAGACCGCCGAGAAGGCTGCCCAGATCGTTACCCGCCATGGTCCTGCCTTTCGCGTGGAGGGCCGGGCCCGCACCGCGTCCGCCGCGGACCTCGGACCCTGCCAATGTCGCCCGAATCGCCCCCTGTCGCCACTTGGACCGATTAGTGGTCGTTCACCCCTGGACGGGCGGCCCCGGGTCCGCTTGCATGGAGGGTCGGCAGGTGCCGCGCCTCGGGGGAGGCCCGTATGAAGCGCTCAGGTCCACTCCTCACCCTTCTGACCGGGCTGCTGCTCGCCCTGTTCATGCTGTCGCTCAACGCGACGACGGAGACGGGCAGTTCGTCGTACGGCGGGGACGCGCCCGACACCGCGGCGTCCTCCCCCGCCAAGGGCACGGCGAAGGGCACGCCGAAGCCCTCCGCGCAGCCGACGCGGTCACCGGCCGCGAAGCCGCCGTCGAAGGCCGAGTACGCGGGCCGCACCGACGACGACACCTCCGCGGTCTCCATCTCGGTGCGCGACAGCAAGGCCATCGCCTACTACTGCGACGGCCGCGACACGGAGTCCTGGCTCAAGGGGAACGTCGAGGACGACGGCTCGATGCGCCTGACCGGCAAGCACGGCGCGAAGCTCGACGGGCAGATCACCGGCAAGAAGGTCCGCGGCACCGTCGACGTCGACGAAGAGACCCGGAAGTTCACCGCGGACAAGGCCGTCAAGCCCTCCGGGCTGTACCGCGCCACGACCGAGGTGCGCGGCGCGCAGCTCGACGGCGGCTGGATCGTCCTGCCCGACGGTCGGCAGGTCGGCATCCTCAAGCGCGACGGCAAGCCCGCGAAGGCCCCGCGGATCGACCCCGGGACCGGCACCGTCCGGGTCGACGGCGACGTCGTCACCGCCCGCCCCGTGACGCCCTAGCGACCCGTACCGCCGTGAAGGGAGACCCGCATGAGCGTCGACCCGAGCGCCCCCACCCAGGGCGGATTCCCCGTGCCCCCTGGCGCGACCGGCCACCGCAGAGCGGGCGCCGCCCGCTATCTGCTGCCCGCGCTGACCGCCGCGGCCGTGGCCGTCGGCCTCGGCGCGTACGGCAAGGCCCACGATCCGGCGGGCACCGCCTTCAACCTGGCCGGGTTCAGCAGCACGAGCGCCGTCAAGGCCTGGCTGGGCACGACGGCGTTCGCCTTCGCGCTGCTCCAGGTCGTGTCGGCGCTGATGCTGTACGGGCGGCTCCCGGGGCCCTCCTGGTCGGCGGCGCTGCACCGCTGGGCGGGCCGGATCGCGTTCCTGGTCTCCGTCCCCGTGGCGGTGCACTGCCTCTACGCGCTCGGCTACCAGACGTACTCGACGCGCGTGCTGTGGCACTCGCTGCTCGGCTGCTTCTTCTACGGGGCGTTCAGCGCCAAGATGCTGCTCCTGCGCACGGAGCGGCTGCCGGGCTGGCTGCTGCCCGTGGTCGCTGGCCTGGTCTTCGCCGCGCTGACGGGCATCTGGCTCTCTTCGGCACTGTGGTTCTTCCGCACGTTCGGGGTGACGGCATGAGCGGGAGCGCGTCGCGGCGGGCGGTCCTGGCGGCGGGTGCGGTGGCGCTCGCGGCGGGGTGCACCAAGTACGGCGACGAGGGGGCGGAGCCGGCGCCGCCGGAGTCTCCCGCGTCGGACGGCGGCACGCCCGCCTCGGAGACGTCGGCGGCCGACGGGGAGCCCGCGGGCCCGGAGCTGGCCAAGACCTCCGAGGTGCCGGTGGGCGGCGGCAAGGTCGTCAAGGACAAGAAGGTCGTCGTGACGCAGCCGGAGAGCGGCACCTTCAAGGCCTTCTCCGCGGTCTGCACCCACTCGGGCTGCATCGTCGCGGAGGTGGCGGACGGCACGATCAACTGCCCCTGTCACGGCAGCAAGTACCGGGTGGCCGACGCGTCGGTGGCGGACGGGCCCGCCCCGCGCCCGCTGCCCGCGGAGAAGATCACGGTCACCGGAAATTCGATCACCCTGGGCTGACGCGGGGCCGTACGCTCCCCTCCATGCACCCTCAGGACCTGGTACGCGACCACACCGTCTACTCCTGCGTGATGGGTTCGCGCGCCTTCGGCCTGGCCACGGACGACAGCGACACCGACCGCAGGGGCGTCTTCCTGGCTCCCGCACCGCTGTTCTGGCGCTTCGAGAAGCCCCCGACGCACGTGGACGGCCCCGCCGAGGAACAGTTCAGCTGGGAGCTGGAGCGTTTCTGCGAGCTCGCCCTGCGCGCCAATCCGAACGTCCTGGAGTGCCTGCACTCCCCGCTCGTGGCGCACGTCACGGACACCGGACGCGAACTCCTCGCGCTCCGCGACGCGTTCCTCTCCCGCCAGGCCCACGACACGTTCGCCCGCTACGCGCTGGGCCAGCGCAGGAAGCTCGACGCCGACATCCGCACGCACGGCGCCCCGCGCTGGAAGCACGCCATGCACCTGCTGCGGCTGCTGATGTCCTGCCGCGACCTGCTGCGCACCGGCGAGCTGACGATCGACGTCGGCGACCAGCGGGAGCCGCTGCTCGCGGTGAAGCGCGGCGAGCGGTCCTGGCCTCAGGTCGAGGCGTGGATGAACCGTCTCGCCGCCGAGGCGGAGGACGCGGCCGCGCACTCCCCGCTCCCCGCCGGGCCCGACCGGGAGCGGATCGAGGACTTCCTGTTCCGCACGCGCCGGGTGTCAGCCCTGGAGGCGTAAGCGCACGACGAGGTCGTGCAGCGCGTCGTACGCCGCGTGGGAACCGGGCAGGGCTGACTCCGCCTGCGCCTCGTCCAGGAGAGCGTGCAGCCGCTCCACGTCGGCGGCCACGCGCGCGTGGTCCACGTCGGCGCCGCCGTGCTCGGCCTCGGCCTTGGCGGCGACGAGTTCGGGCAGGTACGCGGGGGCGTCCTTCACCTCGTCGACGAGCGTGGGCAGGTGGGCCGCCACGGTACCGGCGCGCATCAGGTGGAGGCCGGTGAGCAGCACGCGGAAGGTGTAGAGCAGCGGCTTGAGCTCGCCGTTCTTCTCGAAGAGCCGCCACTGGGTGTTGGCGAACCCCCGGTAGTGGTGGGCGTGGTGGCTGGTGAGGACGTCCGGCGCGAGCGCGACGAGCTCGGCGTGCGCGTCGGTGGTGTGCACGACCAGCGGGGAGAGCAGCTGTTCCAGGACGTATCCGTTGTGCCGCAGCATCAGCCGGACGAACTTGCGCAGGTCGTGCGTGACGAGGTCCATCTCGACGCCGTCCCTGTCCCACATCCGCGACCGTGTCTCGTCCGGCTCCCGCAGCCCCACCAGGTCGGTCACGGGCAGCAGGTGCACGCCCCGCAGGTCCACGTCCGAGTCGCGCGAGGGGAAGCCGTACAGGTGCGCTCCGGAGACCGTCGCGAAGAGCAGCGGGTCGGTCTGCTCGGCGACGACGGAGGTGAGGTCGATGTCGAGGTCGGGGCCCAGGTCCACAGTCATGGCTCAAGCGTCCCAGAGCGCCCCGAACTCCTGGAGCTCGACCCTGTGTTCGATCCGTCCGGCCCACTCCGCGGGCCAGGCGTCCGCGCCGAGGTGGGCCCCCGCGAAGGCGCCCGTGAGACAGGCGATCGAGTCCGAGTCCCCGGACGTGCAGGCGGCCCTGCGCAGGGCGGTGACCGGTTCGTCGACGAACATCAGGAAGCACAGCAGCCCGGTGGCGAAGGCCTCCTCGGCGATCCAGCCCTCGCCGGTCGCGAGGCAGGGGTCGGTCTCGGGCGAGGGCGTGCGCAGCGCGTCCCGGAGCCGCTCCAGCGCGCCGAGGCACTCGTCCCAGCCGCGCGCGATGAACGCCTGCGGTGTCGCGTCCCCGCCCCGCCGCCACAGCTCGCCGAGCCAGCGCTCGTGGTACGTCTCCCGGTTCTCGTACGCGTACGAGCGCAGCAGCCCGACGAGTCCCGTCGGCTCGGCGCCCTGGGCGAGCAGCCGCACGGCATGGGCGGTGAGGTCGGCGGCGGCGAGCGCGGTCGGGTGGCCGTGGGTGAGGGCGGACTGCAGCTGGGCGGCGCCCGCCCGCTGTTCGTCGCCGAGGCCCGGCGCGAGCCCGATCGGCGCCACCCGCATATTGGCGCCGCAGCCCTTGGAGTGCACCTGGCTCGCCTCCTCCCACGGCTTGCCGGTCTTGAGGAGGTAGCAGGCCTTCAGGCAGGTGTTGCCGGGCGCGCGGTTGTTCTCCGGCGACTGGTACCACGCCACGAACTCCTCGCGCAGCGGCCGCTCCAGCCGCTTGGGGCCGAGCGGGCCGCGGTCCATGGCGGTGCGCAGGCCACGGCTCAGCGCGAGCGTCATCTGGGTGTCGTCGGTGATGTACGCGGGGGCGGGCAGCGCCATGTCGCGCCAGGGCCCGCACTTCGCGAGGATCGAGGGCACGTCGTTGAACTCGGTCGGGAAGCCGAGCGCGTCCCCCAGCGCGAGGCCGATGAGGGATCCGGTGGCGGCTCGCTTCATGAGGGCTGTCCTTCCGGGGCGGGGCGGAGCAGGGGCGGGTGCAGGGCGGTTGCGGTGCCGGCCCGGAAGAGGGCCGCGGGCTTGCCGCGTCCGCCGGTCAGCCGCGCGGCGCCGGGGACGGCCTCCACGAGCCCGGCCGTGCCGACCACCTTGCGGCGGAAGTTGGCGGGGTCGAGCTCGGCGCCCCACACCGCTTCGTAGACCTGGCGCAGCTCGCCGAGCGTGAACTCGGGCGCGCAGAAGGCCGTGGCGAGCCCGGTGTACTCGAGCTTGGCGCCGACCCGGTCGTGGGCGTCGGCGAGGATCCGGTCGTGGTCGAAGGCGAGCGGACGGTAGGTCGCCGGGCTGTAGGGCAGCCAGGCCGCGCGGGCCGCGTCGCCGCCGCCGCGGACGTCCGGCGGGTCGGGGACGAGCGCCGCGAACGCGACGGAGACGACCCGCATGCGCGGATCACGGTCCGGCTCGCTGTAGGTGCGCACCTGCTCCAGGTGCAGCCCTCCGACATCGGCGATCCCGGTCTCCTCGGCGAGCTCCCGCCCCGCGGCGGCCTCGGCCGACTCCTCGGGGAGCACGAAGCCGCCCGGCAGGGCCCAGCGCCCGGCGTACGGCTCCTGGCCGCGCTCGACGAGCAGGACGTGCAGCGCGCCCTCGCGGACGGTGAACACGGCCAGGTCCACGGTGACGGCGAAGGGCTCGAAGGCGTACTTGTCGTACCCCTGCATGCACCACCACCCCCCTCTCTTTATAGTCTCGTTGACTATAAAGAGAGGGGGGTGGTCCGCACAAGGGATTCCCGGGGACTACCGGCCTACAGGTCGACTTCCTGCATCAGCATCCCGACCTCCGTGTTGGACAGCCGCCGCAGCCAGCCGGACTTCTGGTCGCCCAGGGTGATCGGCCCGAAGGCGACCCGCACCAGCTTGTCGACGGGGAAGCCCGCCTCGGCGAGCATGCGCCGCACGATGTGCTTGCGGCCCTCGTGGAGGGTGACCTCGACCAGGTAGTTCTTGCCGGTCTGCTCGACGACGCGGAAGTGGTCCGCACGGGCGTACCCGTCCTCCAGCTGGATGCCGTCCTTGAGCTGCTTGCCCAGGTCGCGCGGGATGGGGCCCACGATGTGCGCGAGGTAGACCTTCTTCACGCCGTACTTGGGGTGGGTCAGGCGGTGCGCCAGCTCGCCGTGGTTGGTGAGCAGGATGACACCCTCGGTCTCGGTGTCGAGCCGCCCCACGTGGAAGAGCCGCGTCTCGCGGTTGGTCACGTAGTCGCCCAGGCACTGCCGGCCCTCGGTGTCCTCCATGGTGGAGACGACGCCGGCGGGCTTGTTCAGGGAGAAGAACTGGTACGACTGGGTGGCCACGGTCAGGCCGTCGACCTTGATCTCGTCCTTCTCCGGGTCGACGCGCAGCCCCTGCTCCAGGACGATCTCGCCGTTGACCTCGACGCGGGCCTCCTCGACCAGCTCCTCGCAGGCGCGGCGCGAGCCGTAGCCCGCGCGGGCCAGGACCTTCTGCAGCCGCTCGCCCTCCTGCTCGGCGCCCGGGAAGGTCTTGGGCAGGTTGGTCTTCGGCTTGCCCGCGTACCGCTCGCGGTTGCGCTCCTCGGCCCGCGCGTCGTACTCACGCGAGGTGGCCGGGGCCCAGCGCCCCCGTCCGTTGCCCTGGCCCTGCTTGGGCCCGCCCTTGGCGCCGCCGCGCGCCGAGGCGCCACGGCCCGACTTCGGACCGGCCTGCGTGCCGCCGGAGCCCACGTCGTAGCGCCGCTCCTCGGGACGCGGCTTCTTCGGACGGCCGGAGCCGCCCTGCTTGTCATCGCGGTTGTTCCCGGCACCGCGGTGGTTACCGCGGCCACCGCTGCTCCCGCCGCGGCCGCCGCTGTTGCCACCACGGCTCCCGCCGTTGTTTCCGCTGCTGTTCCTGCCGCTGCTGCTTCGCATCAAAAGTTCCGTCTAGTCGGCTGTGTCCTGGGTGTACTCGTACCCCGGCGCTTCGGGTGCGTCCGGGTCGAACGACGGGACACCTTCCTGCGTCTCCCCCTCGATCGCGTCCGCCTCGGGGAGGAAGGGCGCGAGCTCCGGGAGCTCGTCCAGGCCGCGCAGGCCCATCCGCTCCAGGAAGTAGTTCGTCGTCCTGTACAGGATCGCACCTGTTTCGGGTTCCGCGCCCGCCTCCTCCACCAGCCCCCTCTGGAGGAGCGTGCGCATCACGCCGTCACAGTTCACCCCGCGCACCGCGGAGACCCTGGAACGGCTGACCGGCTGGCGGTACGCGACGACGGCAAGGGTCTCCAGGGCCGCCTGGGTGAGCCGCGCCTGCTGTCCGTCCAGGACGAAGCCCTCCACGGCCGCGGCGTACTCGGGCCGCGTGTAGAACCGCCACCCGCCGGCCACCAGACGCAGCTCGAAGCCCCGCTTCTGCACGGTGTACTCATCGGCGAGCTCCCGCAGCGCGTCGGCGACGGCGCGCCGCGGCCGCTGCAGGATCTTCGCGAGGTGCTCCTCGGTGGCCGGTTCGTCGACGACCATCAGGACCGCCTCCAGGGCGGGCCGCAGCTCCAGCTCGGCCACGGCACCGGAAAGCTCCCCGACAGGGCTCTGCGCGCTCACGCCTTCTCCTCCATGGGCTCGGGGGCCCGGTCGAACTCGTCGGTCACCGTCGGCTCCGCCGCGCCGTCCCCGCCGGTCCACCGCACCATCAGCTCGCCCAGGGGGTCCTCCTGGTCCAGGGCGACGGCCTTCTCGCGGTAGAGCTCCAGCAGGGCGAGGAAGCGGGCGACGACGGTGAGGGTGTCCCCCGCGTCCGCCACGAGCACCCGGAAGCTGGCCTCCCCCTGCTCCCGGAGCCGGGCCACGACGAGCCCGGCCTGCTCCTGCACGGAGACGAGCGGAGCGTGGATGTGTTCCACATACACCTGTGGCTTCGCTCGGGGCTGCATCGCCTTCACGGCGAGCTTGGCGAATCCTTCCGCCCCGATGCTGATGACGACTTCCGGGAGCAGCTCGGCGTGGTGCGGTTCGAGGCCCACGGTCCGCGGATAGCGCCGCGCCTCCTCGTCGAGCCGCCCGCTGAAGATGTCGGCGACGTGTTTGTACGCGCGGTACTGCAGGAGCCGCGCGAAGAGCAGGTCCCGCGCCTCCAGGAGGGCCAGATCGGCCTCGTCCTCGACCTCGGCGGCGGGCAGCAGCCGCGCGGCCTTGAGGTCGAGCAGCGTGGCGGCGACGACCAGGAACTCGGTCGTCTGGTCCAGGTCCCAGTCGGCCCCCATGGCCCGGATGTGGGCCATGAACTCGTCGGTGACCTTGGACAGCGCGACCTCGGTGACGTCCAGCTTGTGCTTCGAGATCAGCTGGAGCAGCAGATCGAAGGGCCCCTCGAAGTTCGCGAGCCGAACTTTGAACCGCCCGTCGTCGGGCTCTGCGGCTTCTTCGGGCTCTGCGGGCTCCGCGGCCTCCGCGGGCTCGGCGGATTCCGTCGGCTCGACGGGCTCGGCCGGAGCTTTTGGCACCGCGGGTTCCGGCACCGCTGCCCGCTCCGCGGGCGCCGCGCCGGGCCCGCGGCCCAGGACGCGGCGGCGGGAGAGCGGGGGCGGTGCGGATTCACTGTTCGAGGCCATCAGGCCAGAAACGCTACCCCTACCGCCCGCGCAACCGTCGTACGAGGATGCTCGCGTCCCCGCGGGACTCCAGATCGGCGAGGACGACCGCGACCGCCTCCCGCACGATCCGCCCGCGGTCGACCGCGAGCCCGTGCTCACCGCGCAGCACGAGGCGCGCGTGTTCGAGGTCCATCAGCTCCTCGGCGGAGACGTACACGGTGATCTTCTCGTCGTGCCGCTCGCGCCCGCTGGGCCGCCGGTTGGCCGCCCGCGCCCGCCGCCGCGCCTGCGCGGTCGACGAGCCGCCGGACTTGCCGCCCTGGGCGGCCGAACCTTCCTGCGCCGGTCCCGGGCGCCGTCCGGCGCCCTTCTCGCCCTCGGCCGCAGCGGCCCTCACGCGCGACTCGGCGCCCGACTCCGCGTCCGATGCCGCGTGTTCGGCGGGCTCACCGTCGCCCTGCGCCGCGTCCTCGGCCGAGGCCGCCGCCTCGTCGCTCTCGCCCGCCGGAGCGGGCACCTTCGCCTCGCCGTTCGCCTGGCGTCGCGGCGAGGACGACTGCAGCGCCATTCCCCCGGTCGTACGGAACAGTTCGTCGGCCCCGGGCAGACTCACTCGGCGTGACACCGGGCGAGCACCTCCCTGGCGAGCTGGCGATAGGCGGCCGCGCCGACCGAGTTGGAGGCGTACGTGGTGATCGGCTCACCGGCGACCGTGGTCTCCGGGAAGCGGACCGTGCGTCCGATGACCGTGTGGTAGACGTGGTCGTCGAAGGCCTCGACCACACGCGCGAGCACCTCACGGCTGTGCACCGTGCGAGAGTCGTACATGGTCGCCAGGATGCCGTCGAGCTCCAGGTCGGGGTTGAGCCGCTCCTGGACCTTCTCGATGGTCTCCGTCAGCAGCGCCACGCCGCGCAGCGCGAAGAACTCGCACTCGAGCGGCACGATCACCTTGTGAGCCGCCGTCAGGGCGTTCACGGTGAGCAGGCCGAGCGAGGGCTGACAGTCGATCACGATGTAGTCGTAGTCCTGCATCAGCGGCTTCAGGGCCCGCTGCAGGGTGGACTCGCGCGCGACCTCGCTCACCAACTGCACTTCGGCAGCGGACAGGTCGATGTTGCTGGGCAGCAGGTCCATGTTCGGGACCGCGGTCTTCAGGAGCACCTCGTCCGCGGACATGCCGCGCTCCATGAGGAGGTTGTAGACCGTCAGGTCCAGCTCCATCGGGTTGACCCCGAGGCCCACGGAGAGCGCGCCCTGCGGGTCGAAGTCGACGAGCAGGACCCGGCGTCCGTACTCCGCGAGGGCCGCGCCCAGGTTGATGGTCGACGTCGTCTTGCCGACGCCGCCCTTCTGGTTGCACATCGCGATGATCTTCGCCGGACCGTGGTCGGTCAGCGGGCCCGGGATCGGGAAGTACGGCAGCGGGCGTCCCGTCGGGCCGATGCGCTCGCGGCGCTGACGGGCGGCGTCCGGCGCGAGCGTGGCCGCGTACTCCGGATCGGGCTCGTACTCGGCGTCGGGGTCGTAGAAGTGCCCCTGGGGCAGTTCCTCGTAGTCGGCGAGGTGGGTGTGGGTGTTATCGCCACTCCGGTCGCCGGCCATGGCGTTCACGTGATGGCCATCCATGCTCTGGGGTGCTGACTGTGTCGGCTGGGGGCCCTGCCGGGCTTCGAAGGTGCGGACAGCGACCGAGCCGACGGCTTCGAGCCCCTCGGGACCCTGGTCCCGCACAGACGTTCCTGGTTGACCACCCCCGGGAGCAAATGTCGACTCATTCACAAGTCGTCTTACCTCCTTGGTGACCAGGAAATTTCTCGATAGGTCAGCGTGGCACCATGCCGACGGTTGGCGACTCTATGGCGTGTCACCGCTCCGCAGCAACACAATCCGCCGGACCCGGCCCGATGTGTCGGCAATGGAACACCCTTGTGTCAAGGGCGCGCGGCTCGTCATCGTCGCGTTTCGGGGGTGGGCGAAACGGTTAAAGGGTTACGTTCAAGGCCAGTTGAGCGTGTCCGCACTGATACGCATACGGCCGGACCCCTCTCAAGGTCCGGCCGCGGGCGTGAGATTGACGACTTTCGTTGACGACAGCGCCGAAAGTGTCGGAGACCGACCGGAGTCGGTCACCTCGGTCAGCCGAGGAGCGACTCCAGCTCGAGGTGCTCCAGACCGTGGGCCTCGGCGACCTCCTTGTAAACGACCTTGCCGTCATGGGTGTTGAGACCCAGGGCGAGCGCCGGGTCGCGGCGCAGGGCCTCGACCCAGCCGCGGTTCGCCAGCTCGACGATGTACGGCATCGTCGCGTTGGTCAGCGCGTACGTCGACGTGTTCGGCACCGCGCCGGGCATGTTGGCGACGCAGTAGAAGACCGAGTTGTGGACCGGGAAGGTCGGCTCGGCGTGCGTGGTCGCGTGCGAGTCCTCGAAGCAGCCGCCCTGGTCGATCGCGATGTCGACAAGGACACTTCCCGGCTTCATGCGCGAGACGAGCTCGTTGGTGACCAGCTTCGGGGCCTTGGCGCCCGGGATGAGGACGGCGCCGATGACCAGGTCGGCCTCGAGGCAGGCCTTCTCCAGCTCGAAGGCGTTGGAGACGACGGTCTGGATCTTCGTACCGAAGATCTTGTCGGCCTCCTTGAGCTTGTTGATGTCCTTGTCGAGCAGGGTCACGTGGAAGCCCATGCCGATGGCGATCTGCGCGGCGTTCCAGCCGGAGACGCCGCCGCCGATGACGACGGCCTTGCCCGCGGCCACGCCGGGGACACCGCCCGGCAGGACGCCGCGGCCGCCGTTGGCGGCCATCAGGTGGTAGGCGCCGACCTGCGGGGCCAGACGGCCCGCGACCTCGGACATCGGGGCGAGCAGCGGGAGCGCGCGGTTGGCGGTCTCGACCGTCTCGTACGCGATGGCGGTGGTGCCCGACTCAAGGAGCGCGTCCGTGCACTCCTTGGACGCGGCCAGGTGCAGGTAGGTGAAGAGGGTCTGGTCCTTGCGGAGGCGGTGGTACTCCTCCGCGATGGGCTCCTTGACCTTCAGGAGCAGGTCCGCGGTGGCCCAGACCTCATCGGCGGTGTCCAGGATCTTGGCGCCCGCCGAGACGTACTCGGCGTCCGTGATCGAGGAGCCGACGCCGGCGTTCCGCTCGATGACGACCTCATGGCCGTGGCGCACCAGCTCGTGCACGCCGGCGGGGGTGATGGCCACCCGGAACTCGTTGTTCTTGACCTCGCGGGGGATGCCGACCTTCATCGTCGATCACGGTCCTTGGCTCAGGGGATTTCTCGGGCAATGCAACGCATACCGGTACGCGTGGGGGCGCAGCGGAAGACACCGCAGAGGTACGCGGCGGAGCCAGTCTAATGAAGGATTTCTCGCTGTCTAGCCTTTCAATACTTCAATCTTCTGTGGAAGCACTACGGATTTCGTAGGCGGAAGGTGCTGCTCCACCGTTTGTTTCAAGCCTCGCTGCCTGCGGAAGCTCTTCTCCCAGCATGCGCTCGGCCGCGCCCCGGTGCAGCCGGGCGGCCGCGGGGTCGCCGAGCCGCTCCAGGGTGTCCGCGAGCCGGAGCTGCAGCGCCGCCTGCAGCCGGACGTCCTTGGCGTGCCTGGCCAGCTCGACGGCTTCCTGGCAGGTACGCAGCGACTCCTCGGGCCGTCCCGCGTACTCCTGGACGCGGGCCATCTCGCTCAACGCCCGCGCCCGGGCGGCCACATCGCCGGTCTTGCGGTAGCCGGTGACGGCCGAACTCCAGTTGCGCAGCGCCTCTCCGTAACGCCCCGCGTAGGTGTGCACCGCGCCGATCCGGCCGTACAGGCGGGCGGCGTCCGCGCGCTCGTCCCGGGCCAGCCGCTGGGCCAGCGCCCTGCCGAACCAGTCGGCGGCCCGCGACCAGTCCCCCAGCTCCTGGTGGGCGCCGCCTACGGATTCCATCGCGCGGCCGGTCGCGTAGGGATCGCCCGCCGCCCGCGCCGCGTCCAGCGCCGCGCGGTAGCGGACGAGCGCGTCGTGGGTACGTCCCGTCCGCGCATCCAGATCCGCCAGGTTCAGCAGCGCGGCGGCCTGCTCGCGCGGCAGTTTCCGCCGCTCGGCCACGCCCAGGACCAGCTGATGGATGCCGTACAGGTCGGCGGCCGCGTCCTCGGTGCCGCGGTGCGCCACCAGAGCCCTGGCCAGGGCGGCCATCAGGCGCCGCGCGAGGGTGTCGAGCTCCCCGTCGGCCACCGCGAGCCTGGCGGCGGCGAGCAGCGCGGGCCTGCGGATCCGCAGCCACTCGGCGGCCGCGCGCGGGCCGGGGAAGCGCAGTGCGCGCGGCAGCCCCGCGAGCTTCTTGCGGGCGGCGGAGTCGTCCGGCTCCGTGATCGCCCGGCAGGACTGCAGCAGGCGCACGGTCCGCTCCAGCATCCGGGCGCGGGCCAGCTGGATCTCGGCCGGGCGGTCCTGGCTCTCGGTGCGGGCCCGCAGCAGCGGCACCAGGCAGCCTGGCACCTCGTACTGCGGCAGCGGGGAGGCGACGGCCCGCACCAGGCCGAGGGCGACGAAGTCGTCGAGCGTGGTCCTGGCCGCGGAGACCGAGCAGCCCGCGAGCGCCGAGGCGGTGTGCGGGTCGACGTGACCGGCCGGGGCCAGGGAGAGGAACCGCAGTATCCGGGCGGCGGGCGCGGGCAGCGAGCCGTAGGTGTGAGCGAAGACACGGGCGAGGGCCGAGCCCTCCTCGGGCATGTCGTGCACCTGCTTGGCGAGGTCGGCGACGGCGGCCTTGGGCCGCCCCCCGAGCCAGCCGCCGGCGAGGACGAGCGCCGCCGGATGTGCCGAGCACGCCTCGACCAGGGACTCCGCGGAGCGCGGGTCCACGGTGATGCGGACGGGCCCCGCGGCGCGCGCGAGGAGCTCGACGGCGGCGGGCTTGTCCAGTCCGCCGAGCGTGCACGGCCGCACGTCCGGGATGCCGGTCAGCGGGCCCTCGGAGACCGCGACAACCAGGCAGTCGGGTGCGTCCGGAAGCAGCGGGTCGACCTGCTCGGCGTCCGCCGCGTCGTCGAGGAGGAGCAGCGCCCTGCGTTCGGAGAGCGCGTCCCGGAGGATTCCGGTGAGGTCGTCCTCGGCCGCCCCGGGGGGTGCGGGCACGTCCAGTGCGTCGAGGAGTTCGCGGGCGGTGCGTTCGGTGGGCACCCGGCTGCCGTCGGGGTCCGTGAGGCGGGCGCGGAGCACGCCGTCCGGATAGTTGTCGGCGAGCTGGCGGGCGAGTTCCTCGGCGAGCGAGGTGCGGCCGGATCCCGGCCTGCCCGCGACGAGCAGGACACGCGCGCGTGGCGCCTTGCGGCCCGAGAGGGTGTCGAGGCCCGCGCGGTCGATGTCCGCGCGGAGTTCCTTCAACTCCCGGCGTCTGCCGACGAACTGAGCCCCTGTCGACTCCCGGGCACTCGCGGGCGGTGGCACGGCGCCACCCGCCGCCGCACCGTCCGTGTCGACCGCCTGATCCGTCACGGGCCACGCTCCCGTCCACCTGCGCACGAACCCGCCCGGAACTCCGGACGGGACGCTTTCAGAGCCTAGTTCAGGCCCTGCCGCGGTTCCTGACGCACGGCGCGCACAAGTCGCCCGATCGGATCAGTGGATCGTCATATCGGAACGGCGCACTTCTCTCGTCCTACGCCTCGAAGGGCCGGGCGGGCCAGGGCGCCTCGGCCGGGCGCAGCGCGTCGAGGCCGTCGCCGTGCAGGGCCGCGTGCAGCGAAAGGGCGCCCACGACCAGGCAGTTGTTGTGCAGCTCACCGGCGAGCACCCCGCGCACCAGGTCGTCGAGCGGCACCCGGGCGAGCTCCATGTCGGACTCCTCCTCGGAGACCTCGAAGCGCTCCCCCTCGGCCTCGGCCAGATCGCGGGCGAGGAAGATCCGCACGGCTTCGTCGCAGCCGCCGGGGGTGGTGTAGACGTCGGTGAGGACCCGCCAGTCCTCGGCCTTCACGTGCGCCTCTTCGTAGAGCTCGCGCTGGGCGGCGTGCAGGGGGTTCTCGCCGGGGATGTCCAGGAGGCCCGCGGGGATCTCCCAGAGCTTGTGACGGACCGGGTGGCGGTACTGGCGGATGACCAGGACGCGGCCCGTGTCGTCGAGCGCGAGGACGGCCACGGAGCCGGGGTGGACCTGGTAGTCGCGGCGGACGACCGAACCGTCGGGCATGACCACGTCGTCGGTGCGGACGGCGGTCTTGTTCCCGACGAACGGGGTTTCCGTCGCCGTGACCTGCCACTCCTCGGCGGTGTCCTTGATCGTCATGTCGCCCTGTCCTCCCACACGTGCAAAAAGAAACCGGAGTGCGCGCCGCGAAGGACACGCACCCCGGCAACCGTATCGCCTGGTGTTACTTGCCCGACTTGCCGCCGGACTTGTGCTCGCCCTGCTGGCGCTCGACGGCGGCCTTCACGAGGCCCGCGAAGAGCGGGTGCGGGCGGGTCGGACGGGACCGCAGCTCCGGGTGCGCCTGCGTGGCGACCAGGTAGGGGTGGACCTCGCGCGGGTACTCGACGTACTCGACGAGCTTGCCGTCCGGGGAGGTGCCGGAGAACTGGATCCCGGCCTTCTTCTCCAGGTCGGCGCGGTAGGCGTTGTTCACCTCGTAGCGGTGGCGGTGGCGCTCCTCCACGTACTCCTTGCCCTCGTACACCTCGCGCACGATGGAGCCCTCGGCGAGCTTGGCGGGGTACATGCCCAGGCGCATCGTGCCGCCCATGTCGCCCTCGCCGGCGACGATGTCGAGCTGCTCGGCCATGGTGGAGATCACGGGGTGGCCGGTGGCCGCGTCGAACTCCGTGGAGTTCGCGTCGGGGATGTCCGCGAGGTTGCGGGCCGCCTCGATGACGATGCACTGCAGGCCGAGGCAGATGCCGAGCAGCGGGACCTTGTTCTCGCGGGCGTACTGGATCGCGCCGACCTTGCCGGAGACACCGCGGTCGCCGAAGCCGCCGGGGATCAGGATCGCGTCGCAGTCGGCGAGCTGCTTCTTGGCGCCGGCCGGGGTCTTGCAGTCGTCCGAGGTGACCCACTTGACCTTGACGCGGGCCTTGTTGGCGAAGCCGCCGGCGCGCATGGCCTCGGTGATCGAGAGGTAGGCGTCGGGCAGGTCGATGTACTTGCCGACGAGCGCGACCGTGACCTCGTGCTTCGGGTTGTGCACGCGGTCCAGCAGGTCGTCCCACTGGGTCCAGTCGACGTCGCGGAACGGCAGGTCGAGCTTGCGCACGACGTAGGCGTCGAGGCCCTCGGTGTGCAGCACCTTCGGGATGTCGTAGATCGACTTGGCGTCGATGGCGGCCACCACGGCGGCCTCGTCGACGTCGCACATCAGCGAGATCTTGCGCTTGATGGCGGTCGGCACCTCGCGGTCGGCGCGCAGCACGATGGCGTCCGGCTGGATACCGATGTTGCGCAGGGCGGCGACCGAGTGCTGGGTCGGCTTGGTCTTCAGCTCGCCGGAGGGGCCGATGTAGGGCAGCAGCGAGATGTGCACGACGAAGACGTTGTCGCGGCCGACCTCGTGGCGGACCTGGCGGACGGTCTCCAGGAACGGCAGCGACTCGATGTCGCCGACCGTGCCGCCGACCTCCGTGATCACGACGTCGACGTCGTCTGTGGCCATGCGGCGGATGCGGTGCTTGATCTCGTTGGTGATGTGCGGGATGACCTGGACGGTGTCGCCCAGGTACTCACCGCGGCGCTCCTTGGCGATCACCTGCGAGTAGACCTGGCCGGTGGTCACGTTCGCCGAGCCGTCGAGGTCGACGTCGAGGAAGCGCTCGTAGTGGCCGATGTCCAGGTCGGTCTCGGCGCCGTCGTTGGTGACGAACACCTCGCCGTGCTGGAAGGGGTTCATCGTGCCCGGGTCGACGTTCAGGTACGGGTCGAGCTTCTGCATCGTGACGCGCAGGCCGCGCGCCTTCAGGAGCGCACCCAGGCTGGAGGCAGTCAGACCCTTGCCGAGGGAAGAGGCGACACCCCCGGTGACGAAGATGTGCTTGGTCGTCGTGGATTTAGGCTGCATAGCCAAAGGGGGCTCCCGTGGTCGCGGTCTGGAGGGTGCGTGCCGGCTCTCTCACCAGGGGTTCGGGGGAGGCGCCGTCGCTGCGGTTCGGGGGTTCTATGACCACCGGCTCACGGGCTACCAGGGTATCAGCGACCGAAGGAGCCCGCGCCCGGCCACGCTCCGCCATCAGGCGCACACAACTCGGTCACGAGACCCGCACGCCCCCATTTTCCCCTGCCGCACCGCCTCTCACCTGCCGCTCACCCGTTCGGCCGAGCCTCGTTGCCGGGAGGGGCGCGCAGATCACTAGGGTGCGTCGTATCCTGCTCGGACAATCGCTGCCGAGCCCCCTCCGGCACACGGCACCATCCCGCCTTGCACCCGGAACAAGCGCTCGTCGACGATCACTTGACCGCTGACCTGTAAGCGCCCCGCGGGGCGAACGTGGCCGTTCGACTGGAGATAGACGTGGCCGGGCGCATCGAGGATTACGCACTCATCGGAGACATGCAGACCGCCGCCCTGGTCTGCCGGGACGGCACAGTGGACTGGCTGTGCCTGCCCCGCTTCGATTCCCACGCCGTATTCGCCGGCCTGCTGGGCACCGAGGAGCACGGCTTCTGGCGCCTGGGGCCCGCACACAACCCGGACGCGCAGCCACCCGGTGCCGCGCGCCGCAGCTATCGCGGCGATTCCCTGGTGCTCGAATCCGAGTGGGACACGACGCGCGGAACGGTCCGCGTGATCGATTTCATGCCTCCGCGCGACACCGACGCGCCGCAGCTGGTGCGGATCGTCGAGGGCGTCAGCGGCCGGGTGCCGATGCGCTCGGCACTGCGGATGCGTTTCAGCTACGGCCGTGTGGTGCCCTGGGTACACAAGGTCGACGGACGCACGGTGGCCGTCGCCGGCCCCGACTCGGTGTGGCTCGACACCAGCGCCGAGACCTACGGCAAGGACCTCACCACCTACTCCGACTTCACGGTCTCCCCGGGCGAGCGGATCGCGTTCACCATCTCCTGGCAGCCCTCGCACAAGGACCAGCCCGCGCTGCCGGAGCCCGAGAACGCGCTCACCGCCACGGAGGACTTCTGGCGGGAATGGGTCGACCACTGCACGTACCACGGCCCGTACCGCGAAGCCGTGGTCCGCTCGCTGATCACACTCAAGGCGCTCACCTACGCGCCGACCGGCGGAATCGTCGCCGCGCCCACCACCTCGCTGCCCGAGGACATCGGCGGCTCGCGCAACTGGGACTACCGCTTCACCTGGCTGCGCGACGCGGCGATCACGCTCTCCTCGCTGCTGCGCACCGGCTACCGCGAGGAGGCCCGCGCCTGGCGTGAGTGGCTGTTGCGCGCGGTCGCGGGCGACCCGGAGAACCTGCAGATCATGTACGGCATCGCGGGCGAGCGCGAGCTCGGCGAGACGGAGCTGGACTGGCTGCCGGGGTATGAGGACTCGCAGCCGGTCCGGGCGGGCAACGGCGCGGCGGGCCAGCTGCAGCTCGACGTGTACGGCGAGGTGACCGAGGCCCTGCACCTGGCCCACATGACGGGCCTGGCCCGCAACGACTACGCGTCGCTGCTGCAGCTCAAGCTGATCCGCTACCTCGAGGACCACTGGGACGAGCCGGACGAGGGCATCTGGGAGGTACGCGGCCCGCGCCGCCACTTCGTGCACTCCAAGGTGATGGCATGGGTCGCCGTGGACCGCACCATCAAGCTCATCGAGTCCGGCGACGCGGACGGACCGCTGGAGAAGTGGCGCGGACTGCGCGACGACATCCACCGGGACGTGTGCGAGAAGGGCTACGACAAGGAGCGGAACACCTTCACGCAGTCGTACGGCTCGAAGGAGCTGGACGCCTCGCTGCTGCTGATTCCGCAGATGGGCTTCCTGCCGCCGGACGACAAGCGCGTCATCGGCACGATCGAGGCGATCCAGCGGGAGCTCTCGACCTCGGACGGCTTCATCCTGCGCTATCCGACGTCCGGCGAGGACGAGGGCGTGGACGGCCTGGAGGGCGACGAGGGCGCGTTCCTGGCCTGCTCGTTCTGGATGGCCGACGACCTCGCGATGATCGGCCGGGTCGACGAGGCCCGCAAGCTCTTCGAGAAGCTCCTCGCCCTCCGCAACGACCTGGGGCTGCTCGCCGAGGAGTGGGACCCGCGCCTCCAGCGGCAGGTCGGCAACTTCCCGCAGGCGTTCAGCCACGTGCCGCTGATCGACACGGCGCTGCGGCTGACGGCTTCGGGGGCGTACGGGGGCTAGCGCCCGCGGCATCCGGCAACGGCACCCCCGCCGCCTGTGGCGTACGTCACAGGCGGCGGGGGTGCCCGCAATTGCCGGGCGGAACCCACGAGTTGCCGGGCCGCCGCGGCCCGTGGGCGGCCCTGTGATCGTCCGGAGATGTTCCCCGAAGGTGTGCCCCGGTAGCGTCCGCGCCATGGACAGTCAGGGCACTCAGGGCGGCATCACCGTGCAACGCGCGCTGGAACTTCCGGGGCTGCGCGGCGGGCTCCCCGAGGTCGTCGCTGGCGCGGAGCGGCTGCAGCGGACCGTGCGGTGGGTGCACGCGGGCGAGGTGCCCAACATCGCCTCGCTGCTCAAGGGCGGCGAGCTGCTGCTCACCACGGGCCTCGGGCTCGGCGCCCGCCCCGCCGAGCAGCGCGCCTTCGTGCGCAACCTCGCCGAGCGGGGCATCGCGGCGCTCGTCGTCGAGCTGGGGCCGCGCTTCACCCGGCTGCCCGCGGCGATCGTGGAGACGGCGCGCTCCGCCGGGCTCCCGCTGGTGCAGCTGCACCGGGAGGTGCCGTTCGTGACGGTCACCGAGGAAGTGCACACCGAGATCGTCAACGGCCACTACGCGCTCCTCCAGCAGGCCGAGGAGGTGCACAGGCGCTGCACGGAGGCGCTGCTCGGCGGGGGCGGCACCCCGCAGGTCCTCGGCATCCTCGCGGAGTTCAGCGGCAACCCGGTGTTCCTGGAGACGGCGGACGGCCAGCTCCTGTACGCCGCCGGGGCGGGCACCGAGTGCGCGGACCCGCTGCAGGTGTGGGAGGGGCTGCGGGGGCGCGCCGTCGACCGGGAGGGCCCGCCCGCGAGCGCGGTCATCGTCGACGTGCCGGGCGGCGGTCCGGGCGCGGGCTCGGTGCGGGCCAGGCTCGTCCTGCTCGCCGTGGAGTCGGCGCCGCTGCCGGTGCACCGCATCGCCGCGGAACGGGCGGCGGGCAGCCTCGCGGTGGTGCTGATGCAGGCCCGCCAGGAGGAGGAGCTCGCCGCGCGCGGGCGGGGCGACTTCCTCACCGACCTCGCGGAGGGCCGCATCGCCGCCGACGACGCGCCCGCGCAGGCCCGCGTCCTCGGCTTCAGGCCGGGCTCGGCCGACAGCCCGCTGCTGCCGGTGGTGATGCGGCTCGCGGACGGGCTGCCGACCGGTGGCGGCTGGGCGGTCCTGGCGCGGGCCGTCGCGGAGGAGCTGGCGTCGGTGGGGGTGCCCGCGCTGCTGGGCGTACGTCCCGTGGAGGGGCGCGTGCCGCTGCTGCTCGGTCTGCGGTCGGAGTCCGAGCGGACCGCGGTGGCCGACCGGGTCGCCGCCGCGCTGCGGGCCGGCGTCGAGCGGGCCGGGATGCAGCGGCCCGGGGCGCAGCCGCCGGTCGTGGTGGTCGGGGTCGCGGGCGGCTGGGCGGCGGCTTCGGCGGGGCTGCGGCACGCGGCGGAGACGGCGACGGCCGCGCAGGGGCTCTCGGACCGCCCCTGGTACGACGCGCGGCGGCTCGACATCGACCTGCTGCTGTGGCGGCTGCACCGGCACGACGAGGACGGGGTCCTCACGGCGTTCGTGGACCGCGCGATCGGCCCGCTGCGCGCCCACGACCAGCGCTCGAAGCCACCGCTGCTGCCGACGCTGCAGACGTATCTGGCGCATGCGGGGCGCAAGGCGGAGACGGCGCGCGAGCTGCATCTGAACCGGCAGACCCTGTACAACCGCCTCGCCAGGATCAGCGAGCTGCTCGGCACGGACCTCGACGATCCGCAGACGGTGCTCGCGCTGAGCCTGGCGCTGCGGGCACGCAGGCACGTGGCGTAGGAGCCCCGGGCGACGAGCATCAGACGTACCGGTGCTTCAGGAGTACGGCAGGGGCTGGGTCAACTCGTCGTAGATGCTGAGGACTTGGGTGACCGTTTCGTCTTCGGTCGGCCAGGTGGCGGCCTGGGCCTCGCCCCGGTCCTTGAGCTCCGCCCGGCGGACCGGGTCGGCGAGGAGCCGTACGACGGCGGTGGAGAGGGCATCCGCGTCGCCGTACTCGACGAGTTCGGCCGCGTCGCCGACGAGTTCGGGGATGCCGCCGACCGCGGTCGCCACGAGCGGCACGCGCGCGTGGAGCGCCTCCTGGGCGAGCACCGAGCGGGACTCCCAGCTGCTGGGCAGCACCGCGAGGTCGGCCGCCGCGAGGAGTTCGGGGACGTCGTCGCGGCGCCCGACGAGGCGGGCGGGCAGCTGTTCGTCCTCGATGCGGCGCTGCAGGGCGGCCCGTTCGGGCCCCTCCCCCGCCACGACGAGGAGCGGCAGCGGGTCCAGGTGGCGCCACGCGCGCGTGGCGTTCAGCAGGACGTCGTAGCCGCCGTTCCGTTCGAGGGCGCCGACGGCGAGGATCAACGGGCGGTCCACGGCGCCGACTTCGGCACGGGCCTTGTGAAGGAGACCGTCGGGTTCCTCCGCCTCCTCCGGGCGGCGCGGTGCGGGCAGCGCGACGGCGGCGAGGCGGGCATCGCGGGCGCCCCTGCCGCGGGCCCGGTCGACCAGATCGGACGAGGTGCCGAGGACCACGGCCGCGGCCCTGGCGACGCGCCGCTCCAGGAGGCGCAGCACGCGGGCACGGGCGCCGTCCGCCTGTGCGCGGGTGTGCCAGGTGACGACGAGGGGGACGCGGCGTCCGGTGAGCGCGACGGTGGCACGGAGGGCGGCGTGCAGCCCGTGCGCGTGCACGAGGTCGGCGTCGGCACAGGCGGCGCGGAGGGCGGCCACGGAGACGGGGTCGCCGCTGCGGGCCACGGGGACGTGCCGGGCGCCGGCTCCCGCGAAGTCGTAGGCGCGGGCGGCCTCGTCGGGAGCGCACACGGTGACCCGCACACCCCGCGCGGCGAGGCCCGCGGCCAGCGATCTGACGTGCGCGCTGCTGCCCGCGCTGCCACCTCCGAGGACTTGCACGGTGTGCAGCGGCGTCTGTCCGTGCGGCGAGTGGCTGCTCACGTGGCTCACGTGGCGGGGGCTCCTGGGTCTGCGTCGGTGGGTGCTCGGACTGTACTCGGGCAGATGCTGCGCCAAGGATGCCAGTCCGCACGGGCGTTCCGGCACTGCCGAAAGGTCACTTCCGTATTTGGGCGGGCAACTCCGTGGACGGGATCACCCACACGGGGGACAAATACGGGGTTCCGGAGCTTGCAGGGCGAGCGGGGGTTCGGGGGCCGTCCTCTAGAACGGCCGTGTGAGCGGATCGTCGCGCACCCGGTCGTACACCGCGCGCAGCCAGGGCTCGCGGACGGCGGGCAGCCGGGCCAGCGTACGGAGGAAGACCCTCCGGTCGGGTGCGAACAGCCGCATCGGGCGTAGCGGCAGCGGATCGTCGCGGTAGACCCCGTCGGGCAGCCCGCCCGTCGCCGGAACCGGCAACTGCTCACGGGGGAAGGCCACATGGAGCCAGACGTCGGCTTCGAGCGGCACGGCGACGACTGCGGCGGCAGCGGTGGAGGGGGCAGCGGCGGTCCGGGGACCGGTCCCGGTGTCCGACGGCTGCCACACCTCGCCCGTCCGCGGATGCCGCGGCACCAGGGCGATGTCGACGTCCCGGAGGGCGGACGGCGGCAGCCCGGGCCCGGCCACACCCACCTGCCGCCGCCGCGCGGGCCCCGACGGCAGCAGCGCGTCGAGCGCCCGGCCGAACGTGTCCGTGAGGATGCCGTCGGGCAGGGCCATCGGCGCGCCCGCCGAGGCCCCCAGCAGATGGGCCAGCGCCGCCCCGACCGCCGCCTCCCACCGCGCGTCCCACGCCCCGCACGCCTCGACCGGCGGCGCTCCCTGGAACTCCCGCGCGAGCGCCGCCCAGTCGGCGGCGGAGTCCGCGTCCGCGGAGCACTCCTCGGCGTCGTCGTCGGGGACGCGGCGGACGGCGTCCGGAACGAGCCACACCGTCTGCCAGAACGTGCAGTCGTCGATGCGGGTCGCCACCGGGCTCGCGCACCGCGCACAGACGAGGTTCGGGCCGTCCCGTCCGTCGAGCCCGAGGCAGTAGCCGTCGCACCGGTCGGGGATCAGGACGGTGCCGCGGGTGTCCCCCGGGGCGACGACGACCGCGCCCGGGGCCCCGAAGGACAGCCCGGGGACGGGCGCGAACACGCCGCGCGCCGCCGCCTCCTCGGCCCCGACCTCGCCCCACGGCCGCCAGGGCGGCCCGAACGGCTCGGGTTCGACGGCGTACGTGCCGGGCTCCATGAGCGCGGGGAGCAGTTCGTGTCCGTACGCCTGGTGGGCCCGCACGGGCAACGCGACCCGTTCGACGGGCCCGGTGAGCACGGCATCGCAGCGCGCGCACGCGAACACGACCACGTGCCCTCCCTCTTGCCCCGGCCTGGCCCGGCCCCGCCT
>NZ_LIPN01000010.1 GCF_001418325.1 Streptomyces atriruber
CACCGGCACTCACACCAACACCGGCACGGACACTCACACCAACACCGGCACTCACACCAACACCGGACAGCGTTTCCGGCGTGGGATTCTGCCCGTCGCCCCCTGGGTCTTCGCCGCCCCCAGTGTCGGCTTCGTGACGTTGCCCGGGCTGGTGCACGGAGGGCTCGTCTACACCGGAGTCGCCACCGCCCTCGTGCCCGGCACCGGGCTGATCGTGCAGCCCCTCGCGCGTCGCGTGGCGAAGCGGCACCGGCTGGCGACCGCCGTCGCGGGGCTGCTCGTCGTCGCCCTCGGCTTCGGCGCCGCCGCGCTCGCCGCCGGGACCGGGAACCCCGCCCTCGCGCTCGTCGCCGCCGTGATCCTCGGCGCCGGATACGGCTTCGTACTCACGTACGGGCTCACCGAGGTCGCCGTCCTCGCCCCGCCGCACCGGCTCGCCCGCCTCACCGCGTACTTCTGGACGGCCGCGTACGTCGGGATGTTCGCGCCGTACGTGGTGACGCTGTTGTCCGGCGCGGTGCCGCCCCCGGCCCTGCTCGGCACGGCGGCCGTCCTCGCGGCCCTCTCCGGTGTGCTCCTGATCACCCTCCACGCACGGCGTCCGAGCCCCCCGCGGGGGTAGCAGCGTGGCGGAGCCGCGGTCTCGCGGTGCGGTCGTGCGCGGCGCGTTTCCGTACCGGTTTGTATCCTCGGCAGGCTCCACCCACCGAAGACGCACCTGTGAGAGGCACCACGATGACCACCGAGCTGAGCCCCGACGCCCCGGCCCTGGACGGACTGCTCGAGCAGGCGCGCAAGGACTACGAAGCCCTCGTCGGGCGCGGGCTCTCCCTCGACCTGACCCGGGGCAAGCCCGCGCCCGAGCAGCTCGACCTCGCCGAGGACCTGCTGAGCCTGCCCGGCGGACGGCACACCGCGGCCGACGGCACCGACGTGCGCAACTACGGCGGGCTCCAGGGGCTGCCCGAGCTCCGGGAGATCTTCGCCGAGCTGCTGCAGGTGCCCGCGGGCCAGCTGCTCGCGCTCGGCAACTCCAGCCTGGAGCTGATGCACGACTGCCTCGTGCACGCCCTCCTCGGCGTGCTCCCCGGCGCCGAGTCCCGCTGGGCGGACCAGGAGCGCATCGCGTTCCTGTGCCCCGTGCCCGGCTACGACCGGCACTTCGGCCTCTGCGAGCGGTTCGGCATCGACATGATCCCCGTGCCGATGACGGCCGAGGGCCCCGACATGGACGAGGTCGAGCGGCTCGTCGCCGAGGACCCCGCGGTCAAGGGCATCTGGTGCGTGCCGAAGTACAGCAACCCCGACGGCGTCGTCTACAGCGACGAGACCGTGGCGCGCCTGGCCGCGATGCCGACCGCCGCCCCCGACTTCCGGATCTTCTGGGACAACGCGTACGCGGCCCACCACCTCACCGACGAGCCCGCCGAGATCGCGGACCTGCTCGCGGCCTGCGCCGCCGCCGGGCACGAGGACCGCACGTTCGTCTTCGGCTCCACCTCGAAGATCACCGCCGCGGGCGCGGGCGTCGCCTTCTTCGGCGCGTCGCCCGCCAACATCAAGTGGCTGCTGGCCAACAACCAGAAGCGGTCGATCGGCCCCGACAAGGTCAACCAGCTGCGCCACGTCATGTTCCTGAAGGACGCCGACGGCGTGCGCGCGCACATGGAGCGCCAGCGCGCCCTGCTGCAGCCCAAGTTCGAGACGGTCGCGCGGATCCTGGAGTCCGAGCTCGGCGGCACCGGCCTCGCGACCTGGACGTCCCCCAAGGGCGGCTACTTCGTGACCCTGGAGGTCCCGGACGGCTGCGCCAAGGAGGTCGTGCGCCGGGCCGCCGCGGCGGGCATCGTGCTGACCCCGGCCGGTGCGACGCACCCGCACGGCAACGACCCCCGCGACGCCGTCATCCGCGTGGCGCCCAGCTACCCGCGTCCCGAGGAGCTGGCGGAGGCCATCAAGGGCCTCACCACCTGCGTCCGCCTCGTCGGCTACGAGCAGCGGGCCGCCCGCTAGGGCCTGTCCGGCGGATCAGGGCGTGGGCCGCGGGCCCTGGCACGCCCGTCTGCGGCGTTGTCGTCGGTTGCCGACTCCCCCGAGCCCGAGACTCCGCTCGAGCTGGGGGCACCCCCATCGCGTTGCCGCCCTCCTCCGCCTTGCAGCTGCACGCACCAGACCCCGCTCACCGGCATCGGAAGGATGGCCGCCACTCTCATACGCCCTGATCCGCCGGACAGGCCCTGGGGCCCAGCCTGCCGGGCTCAGGTGGCCGGGCTCGGCCGGGGGTCTCCCACGGGGGTGCCCGTGCGGCCGTGCTCGGAGTCGGCGAAGGCCTTGCGGACGAGCGGGCGCGCCGCCTTCGACTGGAGTGCGCGCATCGCCAGCGCGTTGACCCGGATTCCCAGCGCGGACTTGGGCGCCATGGACGCGACCCGGCCGGGCAGGAGTTGCTGCGCCGACGCGGTCCTGGGCCGCATGGTCCGCTCGAAGGCGGTCAGCGCGGCGGGCGTCCGCGAGGTGTCGCCGGGTGCGCCCGCGGCGCGCAGCGCGGCCGCCAGCTCGGCGGCGCCGCGCAGGGCGAGAGCGGTGCCGAGTCCGCTGAGCGGGCTCGCGCACCAGGCGCTGTCGCCGAGCAGGACGATCCGCCCGGTGCTCCAGCACGGCACGTGCACCTGGTCGAAGGTGTCCAGCGCGAAGTCGTCGGCCTGCCGGGCCGCGGCCAGGAATTCGGCGGTGCGCCAGCCGACCCCGGCGAACGTCCGCTCCAGCAGGGCGAACTGGGCCGCGCGGTCGTGCCGCGAGGGCAGCGTGTCGGCGGCGAAGGTCAGGCCGACCTCCTGCTGCCCGGGGTGGCCGGGACGGGCCTCGACGGCTCGGCGGCCGGGTGCGTTGTGGGTCAGGAACCAGCCGTCGAGGGGCGGCGTCCCGGGCCGCTCGGTGAGGGTGAACCAGGCGTGGGCCAGGCCGAGGGGCCTGCGATAGTCCTCCTCCGGTCCGAACCGCAGCGCGCGGACCCGTGAGTGCGCGCCGTCGGCGCCGACCACCAGGTCGAACGTCTCCTCCGCGCCGCTGCGGAAGCGGGCGAGCACCCCTGTCCCGGTGTCCTTCAGCGCCTCCACGGTCTCGCCGAACCGGTGCGTCACGCCCGGCCCGGCCGCCTCGTGGATGATCCGGGCGAGGTCCGTGCGCAGCAGCTCCTCACGGGACACGTAACCGCGCCCGTCGAACGCCTCCACCGGCATCTCGGCGAGACGCCGCTCCCGCGCGTCGATCCAGGCCGCGCCGCGCTGCTCCACCAGGCAGTCCAGCGCCTGCCGGAGCAGTCCCGCGCGCTCGAGGACCTCCCGGCTGTCGCCGCGCAGGTCGACGGTCTGGCCGCCCGTGCGCAGGGCCGGCGCGATCTCCGCGACGGTGACCGTCCAGCCGTCCCTCTCCATGAGCAGCGCGAGTGTGTCCCCCGCGATTCCAGCGCCGACGACGAGTGCGTGAGCCACGACATCCTCCGGTTCCGCTTCTGCTTCAGCTTCGATCGCAGGGGTGCCTCATGGGTCCTCGACACGCCTCATGCGAATGTTTCGCATTTAGAGTAGGCCTCTCGGTCGTCCTAATGCAAGAGTTTCGCGATAGAGTGAAGTGGTGACGCAAGCATCAGGGACAGCCCGCCCCGGCGGCCGTACCGCCCGCACCCGTGAGGCCGTGCGCGCGGCCACCCGCGAGCTGCTGGCCGAATCGGCCGACGGCACCGTCGACATCGCGGAGGTCTCGGCCCGCTCGGGCGTCCACCTCGCCACCGTCTACCGCCGCTGGCGCAGCGCCGACGGCCTGATCGTCGACGCGGTGGTGGACGAGCTGGGCAGCCGTTCGCCGTTGCCCGCCACCGGCGACCTGCGGGCCGATCTGCACGCCTGGATCACCAACCTGCTCGGCGACCTGACCAGGCCCGGCCATCTGGCCTTCTTCCGGGCCCTGCTCCGGGCCGGCGGCGAGGGGCAGGACACGCGGAGCTTCGCCGAGCCTCGTATCCAGCAGATCCAGGCCACCCTGGACGCCGCCGGTGCCACCGTGCTGACCTGGACGGACATCTTCGAACTGGTGCTGGCACCGGCCTATGTGCGGGCGCTGCTGGCCCTGCCGATGGACCCGGCGACCGAGGCCGTGCGGCTGGTCGACAACGTGCTGGCGGTCCGGGCGGCGCGCGAGCGCGCAGCAGCCGACGACGACGCGGCAGACGGGCTCGCCTGACCCCGTGCTCCGTGCCCCGTGACCCGCGCCGTGATCCGCCGGGCAGGCCCTAGTCGCCCCGGTGTTCGAGGAACGGAGTGAGCAGTCCCGGCACTGCTCGCTCCGCGAACTCCAGCCCCGCCGCTTCCCCCACGTCGTACGCCGCGTACGCCTGCGCGCCCGCGGCCGTCGTCGCGCTCAGCGTCACCAGGCCCGCCCGGCGCTGCAGCACGGACTGCTTGACGGTCCAGCCGATGACCCCGCCGCGCCGCAGCGCCACCGTGGAGCGGCGCAGGGTCCCGGACCGCACGACCAGATAGTCGGCGTCGAGCGCGTGCCCCAGGCTGCGGTACGCGTCGCAGGCGAGCGCCACCGCGACCGGCACCAGCACCACCGCCGTGCCCGCCCCCAGATACGTGAGCACCCGCACGCCGAGAAGCGCCCCGAGCAGCAGCAGGACCAGCGCGGGCGCCAGCGCCGCCGACACCGCCCACCGGATCCGGCGGGACCGCGCCGCCCGCGGGTGCGGTGCCAGCGCCGTCGCCGTGGGCGTCACCGGCTCCCGCAGCACCTGCGCCGCCACCTCGTCGGCGAGCCGTCGCGGCGCGGCGGGCAGCAGCGTGCTCGGCCCCGCCTGGTCCTCCTCGTCGCGCCGGGACAGGCCCGTGGCGACCGCGTCCACGCGGGCCGCGCCCGACAGCCGCAGCCCCAGCGGCTCCACCACGTCGACACCGCGCAGCCGCGCCTCCTCCAGGGAGACCGAACGGGTCGTGAAGAGCCCGCGCCGCACCCGCAGCGTCCCGCCGGGCTCCCGTTCCAGGCGGTAGTTCCACCACATCTCGATCCACAGCCCGAGCGCCCCCACCGACCCGGCGGCAAGACCCACCGCGATCAGTGCGAGCACCATGCCCGTCACGGACATCCCGCGGAACACGTCACCCACCCACTCGATGACCTCCTCCTGCACCCCGAACCACTCACTGACCTGCATCACCGCCCCGCCCGCCGCGGCGGCGAGCGCGGAGGTGACGAAGGACAGCGGGGCGTACCGGATCCAGCGCGGGTCGAGGGCGGCTAGGGTGCCTTGCGCGTCCGACGCGCCGCCCGTCGCCGCCCGGCTCAGCAGCTCGCGCCGCAGCCGTTCGCCCTCCGCCCGGCGGACGGGCCGGAGTTCGAGGGTGGCCTCCTGGCCCGCGCTCTGCTCGCCGGTGCCTATGCGGACCTCCACCAGGCCGAGGAGGCGCAGCAGCGGATGGGCGACGAGGTCGACGGAGCGGATGCGGTCCCGGCTCAGGGAGCGGTGCTTGGCGAAGAGGATGCCGCTGCGCAGCTCGGCCCGGTCGGGGCCGACGCGGTAGCGGCTGTGGCGCAGCCGGAGCGCGTCGAGGCCGACGCCGCTCGCGATCAGGAGCAGGCTCAGGCCCACCGCCCAGGCGATCACGGGTCCCATGGGCACCCAGCCCTGGAAGCTGAGGGTGATCGGCACGCCGACGGCGGTCACCACACCGCCCGTCATCTGGACGGTGACGAGCAGCGAACGCCGGTCGAGCCGCCGCCAGTCGGCGTCCTCCCCGGCCTCCGGGCCGGGGTCGGGACGTGCGCCGGGGTCGGTCGTCGACTCCGCGGCCGCGACCCCGCTCACGTCGCGTCCCCCGGCGTCGCCTGGGTGACGAGAGCGAGCCGCTCGGCGAGTTCCGCGGCGGTCGCGTGGTCGAGCCCCTTGACCTTCAGGGCGCCCCTGGCGGACGCCGTGGTGACGGTCACCGTGGTCAGCCCGAAGATCCGCTGGACGGGCCCGCGCATCGTGTCGACGGTCTGCAGCCGCGACATCGGCGCGATCCGGCCCTCCATCCAGAAGAACCCGGTCCGCACGTACACCGCGTCGTCGGTGACCTCCCAGCGGTGGACCTTGTACCACCACAGCGGCAGCAGCACCCCGACGAGCAGCCCCGGCACCGCGATGACCACGGCGGGCAGCAGCAGCCAGAAGCGGGCCGGCGCGATGAGGGCGCCGAGCAGGCCGAGGACGGCCACGGGGGCGGCCACCGTCAGCAGCAGCTGCGTGCGCCACCAGGCGACGGCGCGGCGGTCCAGGGAATGGCGCGGCGGACGCAACCGCGGACTCTGGTCTCCTCGGTCAAGAACCATGAGACGAAAGGTACTTGTCGCCGCTCGAGGCCTGCTCAGCGCGGTGGTGCGCGGTCAGTGCTGCTGCGCCTTCTGCGGCGTCGCCTCGCTCGGCCGCACGATGACGTGCCCCTCGCCCTCCAGTTTCAGCTGCACGGCCTCGCCGGAGCCGCCGCGGATCATCGAGCCGATCGACTGCGAGCGGTGCAGGGACGTGGTGAGGTGGGCGGTCCAGCCGACGACCGCGTCCGTGTCGACGTACACGGGCTCCTGCGGCGAGACCGGGATCACCAGCGGTGTGCCCTCACACACCAGGCCGAGGCGGCCCGCGCCCGTGAAGACGCTGTTGAACAGGCCGCCGCCGGTCATGCCCGCGCCCTTCACGGTCTTGATCTCGTACGAGAGGGTCGCGTCGAAACAGAGGACGTTGCGGCCGTTGACGGTGAGGACGTCGCCGGGCTCCACGTCGACGATGAAGCAGTTCTGCGCCTCGTGCGCGAACCACGCCTCGCCCTGGCCGCGCACGGCCATCAGCGGCAGCCCTTCGCCGGTCACCGCCCGCTTGAGCATGCCGCCGACGCCCTGGCCCTTCCGCTCGAACTGGAGGTTGCCGCGGTAGGCGATCATCGCGCCCTGCCGGGCGTGCATCTCACCGTTCACCGCATACTTGATGGACTTGGCGCTCTGCAGGGTCATGCCGGGTACGTGGGCGGGCTGGGCCATGTGGTCGCTGGAGAACAAGTCACTCTTCATGCCCACATTTTGAGCTACGCCTTGTGTGCGCGGAAGCGCATGCCCCCCGATTCCGGGTGCAGTTCGGCGGTGGCCTCCGCGAAGCCCGCCTTCTTGAGACGGCCGGGGAGTTCCACCGGGTCCACCGTGTTCATGATGTCCCCGATGTGCAGCTCGTCGAGCTCGCGGCTCGGCTGGCTGTCGCTGCCCGCGAAGACGCCGCCGGGGCGCAGCACGCGGAACGCCTCGGCGAAGATGCGGTCCTGGAGGGCGTCCGTCGGCACGTGGTGCAGCATCGTGAAGCCGACGACCGCGGAGTACGAGGCGTCGGGCAGTGGCATCCGCGACGCGTCCGCGTGCAGGATGCGGGCCCGGTCGCCCCAGTCGCGCTCCAGGAGCCGGGCGGTCGCCTCGTCGATCTCGATCGCGGTGAGCCGGGGGACGAGGTCGACGAGCACGCGGAGGTTGGCGGCGTATCCGGGCCCGATCTCCACGACGTCGTCGCCCAGTTCGACGTCTGCCAGCGCCCAGGGCAGGATGCGGTCCTTGACGGTCTGCGCCCACTCGTCGGAGCTGCACAGTTCTCGGTGTGCTTCGTTCATCGGCATACGGCGACGCTAGGGCCTGTCCGGCGGATCATGGCGCGGGTCGCGGCGCCTGGCACGCCCATCCGCGGTGTTGTCGTCGGTTGTCAACTCCCCCCTGCTCGAGACTTCGCTCGAGCAGGGGGACCCCCATCGCGTTGCCGCCCTCCTCCGCCTTGCAGCTGCACGCACCAGACCCCGCTCACCGGCACCGCAAGGCGGTCGCCACACTCCCGCGCCCTGATCCGCCGGACAGACCCTAGGCCGGGCCCACCCGTGTCCGCCACGGGCTGGGCTGCCGTCCCATGCCGCGAACCGGACACGCCCCGAACCTCGGTCCTCACCCGGGTCCCGGCACCGCGATCTTCATCGGCGACTTCGCGATGCCGCGCGGCCGCGCCTTCTGGACCCACGTCCACCCGGTGCACCAACTCGCTTGGGCGGCAACGGGGTTGCTGCGCGTGCGCGCCGAGCAGGGCACCTGGATGCTGCCGCCGTCCCTCGCCCTGTGGATACCCGCCGCGCTGCCCCACGCGACGGAGGCGGAGGGCGACACCGTGATGCGCAGCCCCTACGTCGACCCCACGCACTGCCCCGCCGAGAGCGTCTGGACCGAGCCGACCGTGCTGGAGGTCGGCCCTCTCCCACGCGCCCTGATCGACCACTTGGTGCGCGACGACCTCCCCGCGGACGCTCGCTCGCTCGCCGAGGCCGTTCTCCTCGACGTGCTGCGCCCCGTCCCCGTGGCGACCGTCTCGGTGACCGAGCCGGATGACCAGCGGGCCCGCACGGTGGCGCGGTCGCTGGCCGCGGACCCCGCCGACGACCGGACCCTCCAGGAGTGGGGGAGCGAAGTCGGCGCCTCGGAGCGGACGCTGGCCCGGCTCTTCGCCGCCGAGACCGGACTCGCCTTCGGCCAGTGGCGCAAACGGCTGCGCATGCGCGCCGCGATGCCGCTCCTCGCCGAGGGCCTGCCGGTCGAGGCGGTGGCCCGGCGCGTCGGCTACGCGTCGGCCAGTTCGTTCGTCGCCGCCTTCCACCGGGTCGTCGGACTCACGCCCCGGCAGTACATTCCCGTCCGCGAGGGGTGACGCGACCCGCCGCGCACGCTTCGGTCCGCGCCGAAGCGTCGCGCCCGTACGGTCGTGTCATGACACTTCGGTACGAGGAGTTCCGCGACCTGCACCACCGCGCAGGGGTGCCTCTGGTCCTGCCCAACGCCTGGGACCGCGCGTCGGCCGCCGCGCTGGCCGCCGCGGGGTTCCGTGCGATCGGGACGACCAGCCTGGGCGTGGCCGCCGCCGCGGGGCTGCCGGACGGGACGGGTGCCGCCCGCGCCGAGACCGTACGGCTCGCCCGTGGGCTGGCCTGCACCGACGCCCTCGTCACCGTCGACATCGAGGGCGGTTTCAGCGACCGGCCCGAGGAAGTCGCTGCCCTAGTGGGGGAGTTGGCGGACGTCGGTGTCGTCGGCGTGAACATCGAGGACGGCCGCCCCGACGGCACCCTGCGCGACGCGGCGCACCAGAGCGAGATCCTCCACGCCGTACGGGAGGCGGTGTCCGGGCGCCTCTTCGTCAACGCCCGCACGGACACCTACTGGCTGCCGGATGCCGGGCAGGCGGCGCGCACGTGGGAACGGCTCGCCGCCTACCGACGGGCGGGTGCCGACGGAGTGTTCGTGCCCGGACTGCGGGATGTGCACGCCACCGCGGAACTGGCCGCGGGGCTCGACGTCCCGCTGAACGTGCTGCACGCGCCGGACGGTCCCTCCGTCGCCGAGTTCGCCGCCGCGGGCGTCCGGCGGATCAGCACCGGTTCGCTGCTGTTCCGCGCGGCGCTGGGTGCGGCGGTGGCGGCGGCCCGGTCGGTGGCCCGGGGCGTCCCGGTACCGGCCCGCGTCCCGTCGTACGCCGAGACGCAGGCCCTGTCCGACGCGGCCGCCCCAGGGAGGTCGGCCCCGGGTCAGTAGGCGACCTTGCCCGTTCCGTCATTGCCGCCGGAGAACTCCAGGTAGAACTCCCACCCGTTCGGCACTCGGTCGTCGAGCACCTTCCACTGGCCCGCCTTGGCGTACTGGTAGTCCCCGCAGCCGTGGCGGTAGCAGATCTTCACGTGCCGGTTGTAGTTCACCTTGATGTTGATGTCCGCGCAGTTGCTGGTGGTCCTGGCCCAGGCGGTACCGGCCGGCCAGATCGCCGTGGTGCCGTTGCCCTCGGCCTTGTAGTTCTTCGCGCTGCCGTAGCAGGACTGGATCTGGGCCCCGGCCTTCGGCGCGTCGGCGCTCGCCGTCGCGGCGGTCGCGGCGGCCATTCCTCCCCCGAGCATGACGGCGGTCAGAGCGATCGGAGCGATGCGTGAACGTATGCGCACGAGTTTTCCCCGTTTCATCCGTGGTCGTCGGCGTGGTCGCCGACGAGCGGAGAAGTTACGCGGGGGCGGGGTGGGGCACGTCAACCCACGGGTGTCGATGAGGGGTAAACCTGGGCGTCAGCGGGGTGTGGGGTAAACCAGGGCGGCAGCGGACTTCGAGGACAGGGGCGCCGCCCAGCCGACGAACGTGGACCACGCGGCTGCGCCGATGAGCAGGGCAGGGCCCTGCGGGACGTTCTTGCTGTCCCGCACCGGGACGACACCGGTGACTCCGTCGGCGACCTCGACGCAGTTGTCACTCTCATCGCCGCTGCTGTAGCTGCTCTTGCGCCAGCGGGCGGTACTCAGGTCGTACTCGTGCATCGCTTGTAGTCCTCCGACACCGACTCGATCAGGGCGAGGGACGCCTCCGGGGACAGCGCGACGGCCCTGAGCAGATCGTAGGACGCCTGTACTCGCTTAACCACTGTCGGCTCATCGAGCAGGCTCGACGAATGCACGCCCTCCGTATAGATGGTTGGCGGCGCGTCCTCGAACTCCATGAGCTTCATCATCTTGCCCATCCTCGGGTGCGCCCCAGCGGCGAACGGGAGCACCTGAAGCAACACCCTGCGTTCGCGCATCATCGTGCCGAGGTAGGCGAGCTGGGCGGCCATCGTGGCGGAGCTGTCCACAGGGATGAGCAGCGCGGTCTCGTGCACGATCACCCAGTACACCGGGCGCGTGGCGTCCTTGAGGATTGCTGCGCGGTCCATGCGGGACCTGAGCAGATCTTCGATGTACTCGTCCGTCGCGAACGGGTTACTTGCGGCGAAGAGCCCTCGGGCGTACTCGGGGGTCTGCAGCAACCCGGGGATCAGTGCCGGTTCGAACTCGCAGATCTTCGTCGCCAGCCGTTCCAACTCCGCCGCGTGCGCGAAGTACTCCGTAAATGGTTGGTCCTTGATTAGCTTGCGCCACAACCGTTCGAAAAAGCCATCGGTTTGTAGCACCTCATCAATACGTTGAGCCACATCCAACTGGGGTTTTCGAATGGCCTGCTCGAACTGGCCGATGTAGCCCCCGGAAACGAATACCCGGAGCCCCAGCGCCGACTGGCTGAGCCCCGCGTCCTCGCGCCTCCGCTTCAGCTCCGCGCCGAAGAACTCCCACGCCGCCTGCCTCGAACCATTGGCCATGGCCAACCGCCTCCCCCTGCCCCGCAGTTGTAGCGGACAGACTCCTGCCGAGTGTAGGTGGCGTGCGTCACCGTAGGGGCGAGAAGAGTGAAATTCGGAGGCAAAGGGGAGCCACGTGAAGGCGGACGGAGAGAAGAATGCAGTGGCATGTATCGAACAGGCGGTGGACACCGTGAAGGAATTGCGCGCCGCACTCGCGCGGGTGGGAATTGTCTTGCCGTCATTGAGGATCGACACCGCGCTGAGGAGTGCGCCATGAACCTTCCGCCGAACCTGCCCGTCGGGGCGTACGTCGTGGACACCCGGAGCGGCCGCGTGGGCCGGGTGATGGGTCACGAGGGGCCGTACGTCCAGCTGCGCCCCTACGGAGGAGGCCGCGAGTGGGACTGCGCCCCGGAGGCCGTCCGCACCGCGACGACCGCGGAGCGGCTGCGCGCGGCGACGGCGTACGCGAACGCACGGAGCCGGGGCGAGGTGCCTTGACGTTCGCGGACGGGTCGGGATGTAGAACGAGTAGTACGCTGGAATCATGGCCGGCGACACAGAGAGCAGTAATGACGTCCCTCTGCGCGAACTCAACCAGCAGACGTCCCGAGTCATGGCCCGCGTGGAGGCGGGCGAGACGGTGACGATCACCAAGGACGGCGTGCCGATAGGGGACATCGTGCCGAGGGGCGGCCATCTGGGGCCGCCTTCTTACCCGTTCCGCACGGATCCGATGGGCCCGCTCGACCTTCCGGACCTCGAAGGTCCGGCGCTCACGGACGACGAGATCGACGACGTCTTGCGCGGCATGGGCAGTACGGGCGGTATGGGGGCGACGGATGTCTGAGGTCCCCGTGGCGATCGCGGACACCAACGCCCTGTATCGCCTGTTCACGCCGAAGGATCCGCGTCATGCGGCGCACAGGGCGGCGCTCGCCCACGTCGGGCACCTCGTCGTCTCGCCCATGGTGCTCACCGAGCTCGACTACCTGCTGACCGAGAGAGTGGGGGCGCGGGCGTCCATGACGGCCCTCGACTTCATCGCTCGCCAGGCCGAAGCTCGCCGCTTCGAGATCCCGGACACGGCTCCGCATCTGCGCGGAGCCATGGCGGTGATGCGCGGGTACGGCGATGCGGCGGGCGGCAAGGGTGTCGGTCTGGCGGATGCCATGAACGTGGCCCTCGCGGCCGCCTTCCGGACCGCCGACATGCTGACCTCCGACGTGCACTTCCGGATGATGCGCCCGTTGACGGCGCGCGGGGCGTTCCGATTGCTCCCCGACGACTTGTGAGGTCGATCCGTACGCGAGAATGGGCCCATGAGCCTGTTCCGCGACGACGGCATCGTGCTGCGCACCCAGAAGCTGGGTGAAGCGGACCGCATCATCACGTTGCTCACGCGCGGTCACGGACGCGTGCGGGCCGTGGCGCGCGGAGTGCGGCGGACGAAGTCGAAGTTCGGGGCCAGGCTGGAGCCGTTCTCGCACGTCGACGTGCAGTTCTTCGCGCGGGGGAGCGAACTGGTCGGGCGTGGACTGCCGTTGTGCACGCAGAGTGAGACCATCGCTCCGTACGGTGGCGGCATCGTCACGGACTACGCGCGCTACACGGCCGGGACGGCCATGCTGGAGACCGCCGAGCGGTTCACGGACCACGAGGGCGAGCCCGCGGTGCAGCAGTACCTGCTGCTCGTCGGCGCGCTGCGCGTCCTGTCCCGCGGCGAACACGAGCCCCACCTCGTCCTCGACGCCTTCCTGCTGCGCTCCCTGGCCGTGAACGGCTACGCGCCGAGCTTCACGGACTGCGCGAAATGCGGCATGCCGGGACCGAACCGCTTTTTCTCCGTCGCGGCGGGCGGCTCGATTTGCGTCGACTGCCGGGTGCCCGGCAGCGTCGTCCCGTCGGCGGAGACGCTCACGCTTCTCGGCGCGCTGCTCACCGGCGACTGGGAGACGGCGGACGCGTGCGAGGCGCGGCACGCCAGGGAGGGCAGCGGGCTTGTTTCCGCCTATCTGCACTGGCACCTGGAGCGCGGACTGCGCTCATTGCGGTACGTAGAGAAAAGTACGTGAACAGCTAGGTAGGAGAGAGACCCCCCATGGCACGACGCGGAATCCTCGGACGGTCCCGCCGCGAGTACCAGCTGCCCGAGCCCCACCCCTCGGGCGCGCGACCGCCGAAGATCCCCGGCGAGCTGGTCCCGCAGCACGTGGCGATCGTCATGGACGGCAACGGACGCTGGGCGAAGGACCGCGGCCTGCCGCGCACCGAGGGCCACAAGGTCGGCGCCGAGCGCGTCCTCGACGTACTGCAGGGCAGCATCGAGATGGGCGTCGGGGCGATCTCGCTCTACGCCTTCTCCACCGAGAACTGGAAGCGGTCGCCGGAAGAAGTGAAGTTCCTGATGAACTTCAACCGCGACTTCATCCGCAAGACCCGCGACCAGCTGGACAGCCTGGGCGTGCGGGTGCGCTGGGTGGGGCGGATGCCCAAGCTGTGGAAGTCGGTCGCCAAGGAGCTGGAGATCTCCCAGGAGCAGACCAAGGACAACGACAAGCTGACCCTGTACTTCTGCATGAACTACGGCGGCCGCGCCGAGATCGCGGACGCGGCCCAGGCCCTCGCGGAGGACGTGAAGGCGGGGCGGCTCAACCCGTCCAAGGTCAACGAGAAGACGTTCGCGAAGTACCTGTACTACGCGGACATGCCGGACGTCGACCTCTTCCTCCGCCCGAGCGGCGAGCAGCGCACCTCCAACTACCTCCTCTGGCAGAGCGCCTACGCCGAGATGGTCTTCCAGGACGTCCTGTGGCCGGACTTCGACCGGCGCGACCTGTGGCGCGCCTGCCTCGAATACGCCTCGCGCGACCGGCGCTTCGGCGGGGCGATCCCGAACGAGGAGCAGATCGCCAACAGTTAGAGACGTCCGTACGCGAGTACGCGAGTACGCGAGTACGCGAAAGGGGCCCGCACCGTCAGGACGACGGTGCGGGCCCCTCTCTCGTACGCACGCGTACGACTACTTGTTCGCGCACTCCTGGCACGTGCCGAAGATCTCCACCGTGTGCGCCACGTTCACGAAGCCGTGCTCCGAGGCGATCGCCTCGGCCCACTTCTCGACCGCGGGACCCTCGACCTCGACGGCCTTGCCGCAGACGCGGCAGACCAGGTGGTGATGGTGGTCGCCGGTCGAACAGCGGCGGTAGACCGTCTCGCCCTCGCTGGTGCGCAGGGCGTCGACCTCGCCGGCGTCGGCCAGGGACTGGAGGGTGCGGTAGACCGTGGTCAGACCGACCGAGTCGCCCTTGTGCTTGAGCATGTCGTGCAGCTCCTGCGCACTGCGGAACTCGTCCACGTCGTCGAGTGCCGCGGCCACCGCCGCACGCTGGCGGGTCGACCTGCCTCGAACCGGGGCTCCCACGGTTGCCTCCTCGCGTCTGCGCTCTGGTCTGGGCCTGCCGGGCCATTGTGCCAGGTCGGCCTGGACGCAGGTCAGGTCTTGGCCACCGGCTGGGCCGGTACCGAGCACTCCGCGGGATCACCGGCCGCCTCCGCCGCGGCCGCCGCCCGCGCCCTGCGCCTGGCCAGCGGCGTCGCGAGGACCGTGAGGGCGATGAAGACGCCGATGGTGAGCAGCACGATCGTCGCGCCGGGCGGCACGTCCTGGTAGTACGACGTGACGGTGCCGCCGAGCGTCACGGCGATGCCGATCGCCACCGACACCGCGAAGGTCACCGCGAAGCTCCGGGTGAGCTGCTGGGCGGCCGCCACCGGCACCACCATCAGCGCGGAGACCAGGAGCAGGCCCACGACGCGCATGGCGACGGTCACGGTGACCGCCGCGGTCACCGCCGTCAGCAGGTTCAGGGCGCGGACCGGGAGGCCCGTGACGCGCGCGAACTCCTCGTCCTGGCTGACCGCGAAGAGCTGGCGGCGCAGGCCCACCGTGACCAGGACCACAAAGGCGGCGAGCAGGCAGATCGCCGAGACGTCCTCCTCGGAGACCGTCGAGAGCGAGCCGAAGAGGTACGACTGCAGGTTGGCGTTCGAGCCGCCGGGGGCGAGGTTGATGAACATGACGCCGCCCGCCATGCCGCCGTAGAACAGCATCGCCAGGGCGATGTCGCCGCGCGTCTTGCCGTACCAGCGGATCAGCTCCATGACGACGGCGCCGACGATCGCCACCGCCGTCGCCATCCACACGGGCGACGTCGACAGGAGGAAGCCGAGGCCGACGCCGGTCATCGCGACGTGGCCGATGCCGTCGCCCATCAGGGCCTGGCGGCGCTGGACGAGGTAGATGCCGACGGCGGGCGCGGTGATGCCGACCAGGACGGCGGCGAGCAGGGCCCGCTGCATGAAGGCGTAGTCGAGGAGTTCCATCGCCGTGGTCCTTTAGGTGAGCAGGCCGGTACGGACCGGCTCCGCGTCGGCGGTGTGCGGGTGGACGTGGTCGTGGCCGGGCAGCGCGTGCTGGCCCACCGCGCGCGGCGGCGGGCCGTCGTGCAGGACGCAGCCGTCGCGCAGGACCACGGCACGGTCGATCAGGGGCTCCAGGGGGCCGAGCTCGTGCAGGACGAGCAGCACGGAGGCGCCGCCCGCGACCTGCTGGCGCAGGGTGGCCGCGAGGACCTCCTGGCTGGCCAGGTCGACGCCCGCCATCGGCTCGTCCATGATCAGCAGCTCCGGCTCGGAGGCCAGCGCGCGGGCGATGAGGACCCGCTGGTGCTGCCCGCCGGAGAGCGCGTTGACGGAGTCCTTGGCGCGGTCGGCGAGGCCCACCAGGTCGATGGCGCGGGCGACGGCCGCGCGGTCGGCCTTGCGCATGATCCCGAGCCGGGCCCGGGAGAGCCGCCCGGAGGAGACGACCTCCGTGATGGTGGCGGGGACGCCGCCCGCGGCGGTGGTGCGCTGCGGGACGTACCCGACGCGGGCCCAGTCGCGGAAGCGGCGGCGCGGGGTGCCGAAGATCTCGACCTCGCCGCCGGTGACGGGGACCTGCCCTATGACCGTGCGTACGGCCGTGGACTTGCCCGAGCCGTTGGCGCCGAGGAGGGCGACGACCTCGCCGCGCCCCACGGTGAGGTCGATGCCGCGCAGCACGGGGCGCGAGCCGAGCTCGGCCGTCACCTTGCGCAGGGATATGACGGCTTCGCCCGTGTCGTCGTGCTCGCTCATGGTTCGTCCCTCCGTAGCCGCGGGGGTGGGGATCACTTGGCGCCCAGGGCCTTCTGCAGGGCCTTGAGGTTGGACTCCATGACCTGGATGTAGTCCTCGCCCTTGGACTTCTCGGTGATGCCCTCGATCGGGTCGAGCACGTCGGTCTTCAGCCCGGCGTCCTTCGCGAGGGTCTTCGCCGTCTTGTCGCTGACGAGCGTCTCGTAGAAGACGGTGGTGACGCCGTCGGCCTTCGCCATCTTCTGGAGGTCCTTGATGCGCTTGGCGCTCGGCTCGGCCTCGGGGTCGAGGCCGCTGATGGCCTCCTCGGTGAGGCCGTAGCGCTCGGCGAGGTAGCCGAAGGCGGCGTGGGTGGTGATGAAGGTCTTGGACTTGGTGTCCTTCAGGCCGTCCTTGAAGGACTTGTCCAGGCCACCGAGCTTCTTCACGAGCTTCGCGGTGTTCTTCTCGTACGTCTTCGCGTTGTCCGGGTCGGCCTTCTCCAGGGCCTTGCCGACGCCCTCGGCGACCTCGGCGTACTTCACCGGGTCGAGCCAGATGTGGGGGTCGGCGCCTTCGTGGGAGTGGTCGTGGTCGTGGCCTTCGTGCCCCTCCTCCTCGTGCTCCTCGGCGTGCCCGCCGACCTCGTTGCCGTGCTTCTCCGTGCTGGTCAGCGACGCGGCGTCGACCTTGGTCTTGATGCCGGACTGGTCGATGGCGTCGTCGACGGCGGGCTGCAGGCCCTTGAGGTAGAGGGCGACGTCGGACTCCTCCAGCTCGCCGCGCTGGCGGGCGGAGACGTCGAGGTCGTGCGGCTCCTGGCCGGGCTCGGTGAGCGTGGTGACGGAGACGTGGTCGCCGCCGATCTGCTCCGCGAGGTACTGCATGGGGTAGAACGACGCCACGACGTCCAGCTTGCCGTCCTTGTCGTCCGCGGCGGAGCTGGAGCAGGCGGTCAGCGCCGTGAGGCCGAGGACCGTGGCGGAGGCGAGGGCGGCGGTGGGTATGAGGCGTCGTACGTTCATGACACTCATTTTCAACAAATGTGGAAACGATTGTCAACAAGGCCTCCGCGGGGGCCACCGCGAGGGCTCCGTGAGGGCGTGCGCGGGGACGTGTGCGGGGAACCGATTTGATTAGGGGGGTAAGGCCGCCGGTAACCTGAAGCATTCGCTCCCGAAGCCGCTGCTCCGGCAGCACTTGCTTCGTCCGCCGTCGTAATGAAGAGAGCACCGTGGCCGCCGACAAGATCGACACCATCGTCAGCCTCAGCAAGCGCCGTGGCTTCGTTTTCCCCTGCAGTGAGATCTACGGCGGTCAGCGCGCCGCCTGGGACTACGGACCGCTGGGCGTCGAGCTGAAGGAGAACCTCAAGCGCCAGTGGTGGCGCTACATGGTCACCTCGCGCGAGGACGTTGTCGGCATCGACTCCTCGGTGATCCTGGCGAGCGAGGTCTGGCAGGCCTCCGGCCACGTCGCGACCTTCTCCGACCCGCTCACCGAGTGCCTCTCCTGTCACAAGCGCCACCGCGCCGACCACCTGGAAGAGGCCTACGAGGCCAAGCACAACCGCCCGCCGGCCAACGGCCTCGCGGACGTCAACTGCCCCAACTGCGGCACCAAGGGCCAGTTCACCGAGCCCAAGCAGTTCTCCGGCATGCTCGCCACGCACCTCGGCCCCACGCAGGACAGCGGCTCCGTCGCCTATCTGCGCCCCGAGACCGCGCAGGGCATCTTCACCAACTTCGCCCAGGTCCAGCAGACCTCGCGCCGCAAGCCGCCGTTCGGCATCGCGCAGATGGGCAAGTCCTTCCGCAACGAGATCACGCCCGGCAACTTCATCTTCCGGACCCGCGAGTTCGAGCAGATGGAGATGGAGTTCTTCGTCAAGCCGGGCGAGGACGAGAAGTGGCAGGAGTACTGGATGGAGCAGCGCTGGAACTGGTACACCGGCCTGGGCCTGCGCGAGGAGAACATGCGGTGGTACGAGCACCCGAAGGAGAAGCTCTCCCACTACTCCAAGCGCACCGCTGACATCGAGTACCGCTTCCAGTTCGGCGGCAGTGAGTGGGGCGAGCTGGAGGGCGTCGCCAACCGCACGGACTACGACCTGTCGGCGCACTCCAAGGCGTCCGGCCAGGACCTGTCGTACTTCGACCAGGAGGCCGGCGAGCGCTGGACCCCCTACGTCATCGAGCCCGCGGCGGGCGTCGGCCGCACCATGCTCGCCTTCCTCCTCGACTCGTACATCGAGGACGAGGCCCCCAACGCCAAGGGCAAGCTGGAGAAGCGCACGGTCATGCGCTTCGACCACCGCATCGCCCCGGTGAAGGTCGCGGTCCTGCCCCTGTCGCGGAACCCGGAGCTGTCCCCGAAGGCCAAGGGCCTCGCCACGGCCCTGCGCCAGAACTGGAACATCGAGTTCGACGACGCGGGCGCCATCGGCCGCCGCTACCGCCGCCAGGACGAGATCGGCACGCCGTACTGCGTGACGGTCGACTTCGACACCCTCGACGACAACGCGGTGACGGTGCGCGAGCGCGACACCATGAAGCAGGAGCGCGTGTCCCTCGACCAGATCGAGGGCTACCTCGCGACGCGCCTCGTGGGCTGCTGACGCTCGGCAGGCCGCTCGTCGGCTCGCGCGTGCGCTGAGACAAGCCACGGGAAGCCCCCGGTTCCGGGTTATGGAACCGGGGGCTTCTGTGCACACTGTGGCGCATGCTTCCAAAGACCACGAGCAAGGTCAGGCGCTGGGACCAGCACGGGCGCGAGCACGTCGTCGAGGTCCAGAAGGTGGGTGTGCAACGGCAGTTGAGCTGCGGGACCTGCGGATGGAGCAGGAAGGCGCAGTTCCTGCCGTGGCTCAAGGCGGAGGAACACCTGACGGAGGAGCATCAGGCCACGGTGGATCCGTCGGCTCCGGCGTCCTAGCGCGGCGAGGGGGCGTGGGGCGTCTGCACGAGGATCGACGTGTCCTGGGGCTGCGGGGTGAGCAGCAGTGTCATGCCGTACGTCCGCGGGGTGCGCTCGCCCTCCGGGACGAGTTCGACGCTCCGTGAGGCGAAGTCGCCCACCGAACGGCACGCCCACCAGGCCGCCAGGTCGGGCCGCACGGAGTCGAGTCGTCCGGTGAGCCGCCGGAAGCTCTCGTCCTCGGGGCTGCGGTCCGCGCGGGTGCGCACGTGCCGGTAGAGCTCCGTGGCGACGGGCTCCCAGCCGGGCAGCACGCGCTGGTGCCGTTCGTCGCCGACGAGCAGGAGCAGCAGATTGCGCCGCTCCTCGGGATGGTCGGCGGGGTCGGGCCACACGGCGGTGTACGCGCGGTTCCAGGCGAGGATGTCCAGGGCGGGGCCGAGCAGCAGCGCCGGGCTGTCGGGCCAACTGTCCAGCATGGCGCGGAGGTCCGGGTCGTACGGGGCGGGCCGGTCCGCGGCGACGGGGGCGAACCCGGCGAGGGCGAGGGCGTGCCGGTGGGCGGCGTCGTCGAGGCGCAGGGCACGGGCGACGGCGTCGAGCACCTGCCGGGAGGTGTCCACGCGCCCCTGCTCCAGCCAGGTGTACCAGGCCACGGAGACGCCGGACAGCGCGGCCACCTCCTCGCGGCGCAGCCCCGACGTGCGCCTGCGGGAGGTCTGCGGCAACCCCACGTCACCGGGGGGTAGGTGCTCGCGGTGGGCGCGCAGAAAGCCGCCGAGACGCAGGCGGAGGTCGGTGCTCGCTGTCGTGGTCGCCATGGTCCCAGCGTATGGCTATGACCTGGGGTCACCCCCATGGATGCCTGTCTGGCCGGGGCAGTCGTGGAGGACGAGGCTGGTCCCATGACTGAGACCCCGACGATGTGGCGCCGCCGCAACGACTCCACGGACCTGCCCGAGCCCCGCCCCCTCATCCGCGTCTACACAGGCCCCGGCACGCTGGACGCCGTGGCGGCCTCCTACGAGCGCCTGCTCGCCACGGAGCGGGACATGTGGTTCACGTACCCCGAGAAGAACCTCGCCCTGGCAGTGGTCGGCGCCTTCCTCCTCATCGAGGGCACGGAGGAGACCCTTGCCCCGTTCCGCGCGACGCACGGCACGCTGCTCGTGGACTCGGCCCAGAAGTACCTGGACCGCCTGGCGGCGGAAGGCGCGACCGTCACGGACCCTTTGATCAAGGTCCCCACGGGCTCGGGCTTCACGGCCCGCCACCGGGACGGCACGATCATCGAGTACGTGGAGCACAGGCCGACGGAGGAGGGGCTGTAGGGCCCGGCGGGGGTGACTGTCAGAGGCACCCCCTAGGGTCCCGCCCGTGACCACTCCTACTCCTTCCACCTACCTCACCGACACGGCGGACGCCTACGACGCGATCGCCACGGTGTACGCCGGGATGGCCCGGGACGACCTCCACGGCCCGTCCCTGGACCGCTCGATGATCACGGCGTTCGCCGACCACGTAAGGGCCGCCGGGCCCGGCACGGTCGCGGAACTGGGCTGCGGCCCGGGCCCGGTGACGGCCCTCCTCCGTGACCTGGGCCTGGATGCCTTCGGCGTCGACCTGTCCCCGGCGATGATCGGCCTGGCCCGCGAGGCCCATCCGGACATCCGCTTCGAGGTCGGCTCCATGGACGCCCTGGACCTGCCGGACGCGGCCCTGTCCGGCATCGTGTCCTGGTACTCGGTGATCCACACGCCACCACGGGAACTGCCGCCGTACTTCGCGGAGTTCCACCGCCTCCTGTCCCCCGGCGGCCACCTCCTCCTCGCCTTCTTCGAATCGGAGGGCGCCCCGCTCACCCCCTTCGACCACAAGGTGACGACGGCCTACCGCTGGCCGATCGACGACCTCGCGGGCCTGGCCCGCGAGGCGGGCTTCACCGAACTGGGCCGCATGCTGCGGGAGCCGGGGGAGGGGGAGCGGTTCCGCAGGGGCCACCTGCTGATGCGAAGGGAGAAGGACTGAACGGCGTCCGCAAGAGGGGGCGCTGCCTTCCTTCTGGAGGATCAGACCGAAGGGGAGGGACACCGGCCCGGTGCTCCCTCGCCTTCGGGCGGCCTCGGCGTTCCCGACGCGATCTGGGTGGGTGCGGAAGAAGTTCCCGACCTCATTTCGATGCGAATGTCGTCGCTGTCCTTCAGGACATACGTCGATTTCTCCCGGCTCCATCCGATGGGCAGCAGGTAGTACCGGTGGTCGCGTTCGATCAGCAGTCGAAGATTGGTGTATCGATAGCGGAAGTGCGTGCCTTTCCCCAGGTCTTTGACGCAAGGTCCTGGAGGAGCGAAGTTCAACGGCTCGGTACTCAGCAGAATCACACTGACCCGGCGAACCAGCCGTTGTGTGTCCTGGCGGGCATCCGCGCTCCCCAGGTCCGCGGCCACCAGGGCCGTCGTCCAGATCAGGCAGAGACCGGCGATCATGAGGGACGCGGCGAACCTCCATACCGGTTCGCGCGGTCGGCCCGCGGGAAACGCCGGGCGCATGCGCCCCAGCAGCACTCCGGTTGCCACGAGGAGTGGCGCCACCCACGCGAAGGGCTGGACCCGGGACCACAGCACCATCAACAGTGCTCCGGCAGCAATGAACGCAGAGTGGGCCCTCGCTGTCATGCGCCCCAACTCCACCGCCTTTCCCATGTACCGTTCGGGAACCCGCAGGAAGCGCAGAAGGCGCGGAACGGTCGGCAGCAGCAGCGCCACGGTCAGGATTTCGAAGACGGGCATAGTGGCGAGCCGGAGGCTTCGGATCACCAGTTCGTCGGGACTGAACCCCATGGCGAAGTTGTCCAGATGAAAGTATCCGAAGTATGCGTTGGTGTAGATGTAGCCCGTGTACAGCATCAGCACACCGATGAATGCCACGGTCCCCACAGCAGAGTTGAAGAGTTCCAGATTGGGGCTGCTGTCTTCTGCGGGAGCGGGAGCGGGAGCAGGAGGGGCTGACGGGTACCTGACGCGGGCAGGAGGGCCGCCGCGCCGCCGGTTGCGGAGGGCGCCCACCCTGTCAGCTGCCGAGGTCGTTGCGCTGCTGACCGTCGGGCGGTGCCGAACACGTGGCGCCTGGCGGTGGCGTCGGCTCACAGGACTTGGGCGGCGGAGTCGACGCCGGACGGTTGACGAGACCGGGGTCGGTGGTGTTGAAGGAGCCGGAGTCCTGCGGCTCCGGCTCCAAGGGCGGGATGCCGAGATCGCCGCCCTCGCCTTCCTGACCGTCGCCGCTCTCGCCTTCCTGACCGGCGGAGGGAGCGCCTTCCTGCCCACTGGGGATGACTTCCTGCCCAGGGGAAGGGCTTCCCGCCGCACCGCTGCTGCCGCCCGGCGTGCCCGGTGGGAGCTGTCCGCCAGGAGTGCCGTCTCGTCCGCTCTGATCAGGAGTCGCCTGCCAGGGCGTCTCGGCCTCCTGTGCTGAGGCGACGCCTGTCGGGGCTCCGCCGGGCGGCTCGTCCGAGAAGTGACACGCAGTGAGGCCCGAAGCCGCAATCGTCGCGAAGGCGAGTGCGGCGCCGCACCTCGCCATCTGAGATCCCCGCATCTGTGCCCCTGGTGCCCGCTGACTCATCGTGCTGTGAGACCAGAGGTTCCCACCGCAGGCAGGTGGTGCGTGCCTGTTGAGTCCGAACTACGAAGGTTGATGCAGAGGAGCGCTACGTCCCACTGCTTACCAGGGTCGTTCAGGCCCGCAGGCCGCGCAGGGTCAGTTCGAGTACTGCCTCGAAGGCCGTCCCGATGCCGGGGCGGGACCAGTGGGGCGCGTAGCACGGGTCGTGGAAGCGGGACGTGGCGTCGAAGACGGCGCGGGCCGAGAGCGCGGGGTCCGAGGAGGTGAACTCGCCCGCTGTCACGCCCTCTTGGACGATCGCCGTCAGCTGGCCGGTGAGGTCCGCGATGTGGGCGTCGACCACGTCGCTGTTCTCGTCGACCAGCACCGAGTACGTGGCGAAGAGCTCGGGGTCGTCGCCCGCCTTGTGCTGCTTCGCCTCGAAGAGGCCCGCCAGCCAGTGGCGGAGCTTCTCCGCGGGCGGCTCGGTGCCGGTGACGATCGTCGCGAGCGACTGCGACGTACGGTCCAGCCAGCGCCGCGTCACCGCGCCGCGCAGCTCCGCCTTCGTGCGGAAGTGGCGGTACACCGTGCCGTGGCTCACCCCGAGGGCGCGGGCCACGTCGACCACCGTGGCCTTGGCCGCGCCGTGCCTGCGCAGCACCTCCTCGGTCGCTTCGAGGATGCGCTCGGGGGTCAGGGGCGCCGCGGTTGCTGCCATGGCTAGACCGTACCCGGGGACGGATCAGTGCTCGCTGTCGAGGTGTGCCATCTGGGAGTCCGGGTAGCGCGCGCCGGCCGCCGCACCCGCGGGGACCGCCGCCTCGATCGCCGCGAGGTCCGCCTCGTCGAGCGTCACGTCCAGCGCGCCGAGCGCCTCGGCCAGCCGGTCCCTGCGGCGGGCGCCGACCAGCGGCACGATGGCCGCGTCGTGCCGCGGCCCCTGCGCGAGCACCCAGGCGATGGCGGTCTGCGCGACGCTGACGCCCTTCTGCTCGGCGATCTTGCGCAGCGCGTCGACCAGGTCGAGGTTGCGGTCGAGGTTCTCGCCCTGGAAGCGGGGGCTCATCGAGCGGAAGTCGTTCGCGGCGAGCTTGCGGTCACGGGTGAAGTGGCCGGAGATCAGGCCGCGCGAGAGCACCCCGTACGCCGTCACGCCGATGCCGAGCTCGGCGGCCGTCGGCAGGATCTCCGCCTCGATGCCGCGCGAGATGAGGGAGTACTCGATCTGCAGGTCGGAGATCGGGGCGGTGGCGGCGGCCCTGCGGAGGGTGTCGGCGCCGACCTCGGAGAGGCCGATGTGCCGGACGTGGCCCTTCTCGACCAGTTCGGCGATGGCGCCGACGGTCTCCTCGACCGGGACGTCGGGGTCGAGGCGGGCGATGCGGTACACGTCGATGTGGTCGACGCCGAGGCGCTGGAGGGAGTACGCGGCGAAGTTCCTGACCGCGGCCGGGCGGCCGTCGTAACCCGACCAGCCGCCGTCCGGGTCGCGCAGGGCGCCGAACTTGACGCTGGTCAGTGCCTGTTCGCGGCGGGCGGCCGGGGCGGAGCGCAGGGCTTCGCCGATCAGCATTTCGTTGTGCCCCATGGCGTAGAAGTCGCCGGTGTCCAGGAGCGTGACGCCCGCTTCGAGGGCGGCGTGGATCGTCGCGATGGACTCCGTGCGGTCCGCTTCCCCGTAGAGCGCGGACATGCCCATGCAGCCGAGGCCGAGGGCGGAGGTCTGGGGGCCGGTGTTTCCGAGAGTGAGAGTGCGCATGCCTCCACCATGACATGACAGATGACAGATTTCAATATCTGTCATCTGTCATGTCAT
>NZ_LIPN01000100.1 GCF_001418325.1 Streptomyces atriruber
CGGCCAGCGAGCCGCCCTCGCCGAGACCGTCCGCTGCCTGACCGAACCCCCGGCGCACGGGCACCCCGTCCCGGCCGACGACGAGCCGGACCCCGCGGACCTGGAAGCGGCCACGGCCGCGGAGGTCCTCGACTTCGTCACCAAGAACCTCGGCATCTCCATCACCGGCGACACCACACCCGCCATCGACCAGAGTTGAGAGTGAGTTCATGCCCACCGAAAGCGAACTGCTCCAATACCTCAAGGCGGTCTCGCAGGAACTGCACGCCACACGAGGGCGGTTGCAGACCCTCGAGGACCGTCGCAGCGAACCCGTGGCGATCGTCGGGATGAGCTGCCGACTGCCCGGCGGGGTGTCCTCGCCGGACCACCTGTGGGACGTCGTCCTCAAGGGCGAGGACATGATCGGGAACTTCCCGGCCGACCGTGGCTGGGACGTCGACGCCCTCTACGACCCGGAGCCGGGCAACCCCGGCAAGACCTACACCCGCTCCGGCGGATTCCTGCACGACGCGGCGGACTTCGACCCGGCGTTCTTCGGCATCACGCCCCGCGAGGCGCACGGGATGGACCCGCAGCACCGCCTCATGCTGGAGGCGTCGTGGCAGGCCCTGGAGAGCGCGGGCATCAACCCGCAGACCCTCAAGGACACCGCGACCGGCGTCTTCGCCGGGTCCTTCCACCACGACTACGACCCCGGCGGCGGCAGCGTCGGCAGCCTCGTGTCCGGCCGCGTCTCCTACGCGCTGGGCCTGCAGGGCCCCGCCGTCACCGTCGACACGGCCTGCTCCTCCTCGCTGGTGGCCCTGCACCAGGCCGTCCAGTCGCTGCGCGACGGCGAGTGCACCCTCGCCCTGGCGGGCGGCGTGACGGTGCTGTCCACGCCCGGCGTCTTCATCGAGTTCTCCCGCCAGCGCGGCCTCGCCGCCGACGGCCGCTGCAAGTCCTACGCCACCGCCGCCGACGGCACCGGCTGGGGCGAGGGCGTGGCCGTCCTGGCCCTGGAGCGCCTGTCCGACGCGGAACGCAACGGCCACCGGGTCCTGGCGGTCGTGCGGGGCAGCGCGGTGAACCAGGACGGAGCGTCGAACGGCCAGACCGCGCCCAACGGTCCCGCCCAGCAGCGCGTGATCCAGGACGCCCTGGCCGCCGCGCAGCTGGGGTCGGCGGACGTCGACGTCGTCGAGGGCCACGGCACCGGCACCACGCTCGGCGACCCGATCGAGGCGCAGGCGCTGCTGGCGACGTACGGCCAAGGGCGGGACGTGGAGCGGCCGTTGTGGCTGGGTAGCGTCAAGTCCAACATCGGGCACACGCAGGCCGCCGCGGGTGTCGCGGGCATCATCAAGATGGTGCAGGCCATGCGGCACGGCATCATGCCCAGCACCCTGCACGTGGACGAGCCCTCGCACCACGTCGACTGGACCGAGGGCCAGGTCAGGCTCCTCACGGAGAACCGCCCGTGGCCCGAGGGCGACCGCCCCCGCAGGGCCGGTGTGTCGTCCTTCGGCTACAGCGGGACGAATGCGCACGTGATCCTGGAGGCCGCTCCTGCCACCCAAGAGGTCCAGGGCAAGGGCGAGTCGGCCTCTCTGGATGATGACGCGCTGGTGCCATGGGTGTTGTCGGCGCGGAGCGAGGCGGCTCTGGCGGGGCAGGCGGAGCGGTTGCTGGCCCGGCTCGACGAGGGTGGTGCGCCGGGTCTGCGGGATGTCGGGTTCACGTTGGCGGGTGGGCGTGCGGTGCTGGAGCACCGAGCCGTCGTGCTCGGCTCGGACCTTGCTGAACTGACGTCTCGTCTTGAGGAGTTGGCGGCCGGACGTGAGGCTTCCGGCGTGGTGACCGGGCGTGCCGGGGCTCATGGCTCTGGTGGTGCGGTGTTCGTGTTCCCGGGTCAGGGTTCGCAGTGGGTGGGCATGGCCCGGGAACTCCTCGTGTTCTCG
>NZ_LIPN01000101.1 GCF_001418325.1 Streptomyces atriruber
CGTGCGGGCGCCCGCACGGACCAGGACCGCCATGTCGCCCCAGGGAACGCCGTCCTCCAGGTGCGCGCGGCGCAGGATGTCCGCGATGTTGTCGAGCTCCGTACCGGCAGTCGGGTACGTGTACACCTCGACGCGGCCGCCGTCCCTGACCGGCGTCGGCTCCCGGTGGGCCCGTACCTTCTCCGCGGGCAGCCGGGTCAGCGGCATGCGGCGGGTGAGCAGCCGGGTGGCGGCGAGGAGCTGCGCGCCCGACCTGCGGGAGGTGGCGAGGACCTCGACCGGCGCCGGGCTCCCGTCCACGCGCGGAAAGGCGTCGGGGAACTCCAGGATGCCGTTCACGTCGGCGCCCCGGAAGGTGTAGATCGACTGGTCGGGGTCGCCGAACGCGACCAGGGTGCGGCCGCCCCCGGCGAGCGCGTGCAGCAGCCGCACCTGCGCCGGGTCGGTGTCCTGGTACTCGTCCACGAAGACCGCGTCGTACTGCGTGCCGAGCGCCCGTGCCACCTCGGGGCGGCGTGCGAGCAGCACCGCGCGGTGCACCAGTTCCGCGTAGTCGAGCACTCCTTGCAGGTCGAGCACGTCCAGGTACTCGGCGAGGAAAGCCGCCGCCGCGCCCCAGTCGGGGCGGCCGCTGCGGCGCGCGAAGGCGTCCAGGGCGTCCGGGCCGAGACCGAGCTCACGGCTGCGGGCCAGCACCGCGCGCACCTCGTCGGCGAAGCCGCGGGTGGTGAGGCAGGCGCGGAGCTCGTCCGGCCAGCGGATGTGGCCGTGCCCCTCCTTCGCGAGGTCGATCTGTCCCGCGAGCAGTTCCCGTACCGCCACGTCCTGCTCGGGGCCCGACAGGAGCCGCAGCGGCTCCACGAACAGTTCGGCGTCCTGGTGGGCGCGGACGAGGGCGTAGCAGAAGGAGTGGAACGTCGTGGCCTGCGGGGCGCGCGCCGCCCCTATGCGCAGCGCCATGCGGTCGCGCAGCTCCACCGCCGCCTTGCGGCTGAAGGTGAGCACCAGGATCCGCGCGGGGTCCCCGCCCTGGGCGACACGCGCGGCGACACTCTCCACGAGAGTGGTGGTCTTGCCCGTGCCCGGCCCCGCCAGGACGAGCAGCGGGCCCCCCTTGTGGTCAACCACGCCGCGCTGACCTGCGTCCATGCGAGGGGGATCCGTCAGGGCCGGAGGCGTACGCACCAGTCGGTAGCCATCTCGGGTCCCCTGTCGTACCTGGTGGTGCGACGGGTGCCGGATGTGCCGAGTGGAAGAAGGGGAACTCACGTGGGTCGCCGGTCCTGGTGGGTGTGCTGGTCGAAGAGCGGCTGCGCGGTGGCCGCGGGGTGAAGGGGATGCGTGCTGTCGACGCTACGCCAGTGGGCACGCGGGACGCGTGCCTTCCCCCGTACGGGCCACTGGTCCCCCGCCGGGCCGCCGGATGCCGGAAGCTGTCAGGTGTGATCCTCCGGAGCCGCGCCGTCCCACCGCGCCTGCCGCATGTCGAGCTTCGGGACGTGTCCCTGGGCGGCACGCGAGGCCTGCCGCAGCGGTGTGCCCTCCTCGCGGTACCGCTCCATGGCCCTCAGTTCGTGGCCGGGAAGGAGCACTCCGTCCGAGCGGACGACACGCCACCACGGAACGCCTCCTCCGTAGAGGGCCATCACGCGTCCGACCTGTCGCGGGCCGCCTTCCTCCAGCCACTCGGCGACGTCCCCGTAGGTCATCACCCGGCCCGGAGGAATCAGTTCTGCGACCTCGAGGACCCGTTCCGCGTACTCCGGCAGCTCGCTCATCCGGACCATCCTGCCGTACGCCACCGACAGGGTGACGGGCTCGGCACGGAGTGTGCCGCGGCCCGTGCGACAGGGCGCAAAGTGTCGTTTCGTGACCACTTCGCATCCTCGCGTTGCCCCCTGCTGCCCCCCTTCGCGGGCAGGACATGCCACCATCGTGCGGGCGGTGACTGGTGATACGAGATCAAGAAGAGACGACGGAGCGGCAGGGCGTGCATCCCGATGAGAAGGCGGGCACCTCTGCGTCCGAGTCACACCTGGACACCGGTGAGCGCGCCCTGAAGAGCGAGAAAAGCAGCAAGAAGAGCGAAGAGACCGAGCAGAGCGCGTTCGACGACGGCTCCGGCCGCCTCGACGACGGCTCGGGCTGTGCCGACGGCGACGGGGCGCACACCGACCGCGTGGAGCGCGACGAACCGCTCCTCGCCGCGCGCGTGCACCGTCCGTCCGACCTCATGCGCCTCCTCGTCGGCGTCCTCGCCATCGCCGTGCTCCTCTCGATCGCCGCGTTCGCGCACGGCACGACGTCCGGCCTCGAACAGGACATCGACAAGGGCACGGAACAGGCGCCCGATCTGCTGATCAAGGTCGCGGGCCTGGTCGCCAGCATCGGCGTGCTGCTCGTCCCCGTCGCCTTCGCGATCGAGCGGCTGATCAAACGGGACGGGCTGCGCATCGCCGACGGCGTCCTGGCGGCCGTCCTCGCACACGGCGTGACGCTCGCCACCGACCTCTGGGTCGCCAAGGCCGCCCCCGACTCCATCCAGGACGCGCTGACCAAGCCGTCCCCGGCCGACCTCCACGCGTTCACCGATCCGGTGCACGGCTATCTGGCGCCCGTCATCGCGTACATGACGGCCGTCGGCATGTCCCGCAGACCGCGCTGGCGCCTGGTGCTGTTCGTGGTGCTGCTGCTCGACGCGTTCACGATGCTCGTCACCGGCTACACGACGCCCTTCTCGATCATCCTGACGGTGCTCATCGGCTGGGCCGTGGCGTACGGAACGCTCTACGCGGTCGGCTCACCGAACGTGCGGCCCACCGGGCAGACGCTGCTCGCGGGCCTGCGGCACGTCGGCTTCCACCCCGTGAGCGCCTCCCGCGAGGAGTCCCCCGACAGCGAACACGGCGATCGCGGACGCCGCTACTTCGTCACCCTGGAGGACGGGCCTCCGCTCGACGTCACGGTCATCGACCGCGAACAGCAGGCGCAGGGCTTCTTCTACCGCGTCTGGCGCAGACTCACCCTGCGGGGCATCACCCAGCGGCGCAGCCTGCAGTCCCTGCGCCAGGCGCTGGAGCAGGAGGCCCTTCTCGCGTACGCGGCCATCGCGGCCGGGGCGAACGCGCCCAAGCTGATCGCCACCTCCGAGCTCGGGCCCGACGCCGTGATGCTCGTCTACGAGCACACGGGCGGCCGCTCCCTGGACCTGCTGCCGGACGAAGCCCTCACCGACGAACTGCTGTGCGACACCTGGCGGCAGGTACAGGCACTGCAGTCCCGGCGCATCGCGCACCGCAGGCTCGCGGGCGACGCGATTCTGGTGGATCGTTCCGGCACCGTGATCCTCACGGATCTGCGAGGCGGTGAGATCGCCGCGGGCGACCTGGTCCTGCGCATCGACATCGCCCAGCTCCTGGCCGCCCTCGGCCTGCGCGTGGGTGCCGAGCGCGCGGTCGCCACCGCCGTCGAGATCCTCGGCCCGGACGCGGTGGCCGACTGTCTGCCGCTCCTGCAGCCCATCGCCCTCACCCGCTCCACCCGCTCCACCCTGAGCAAGCTGGCCAGGGAACGGTCCCAGCGCGAGCGCGAGGCCGTCCTGGAGGCCTCCCGCAAGTCCCGGCAGAGCGTGCGCGCGGAGGTCGCCGGCGACGGCCGGGCGGACAAGCAGTCCTCGAAGCAGGAGAAGCAGGCGGCCAAGCAGGAGCGGCAGGCCGAGAAGCAGGCCATAGACGACGCCCTGGACCAGGCCCGCGAGGAGGACCTGCTCACGCAGATCCGCCACCAGGTGCTGCTCATCCGTCCGACGGCGCCGGTCGAGCCCGCGCAGCTGGAGCGGATCAGGCCGCGCACGCTGATCAGCTTCATCGCCGGTGCCATCGGCGCCTACTTCCTGCTCTCGCAGCTCACGCACGTCGAGTTCGGCACGCTCTTCCAGGAAGCGGAGTGGGGCTGGGTGGCCGCGGCCGTGGGCTTCTCCACGCTGAGCTACTTCGCCGCCGCGATGAGCCTGCTGGGCTTCGTGCCGGAGCGGGTGCCGTTCCTGCGGGCGGTGGCGGCGCAGGTCGCCGGGTCGTTCGTGAAGATCGTGGCGCCCGCCGCGGTCGGCGGTGTCGCGCTGAACACGCGGTTCCTGCAGCGGTCCGGGGTGCGCTCGGGACTCGCGGTGGCGAGCGTCGGCGCCTCGCAGCTCTTCGGGCTCGGTTCGCACATCCTGCTGCTGCTGATCTTCGGCTATCTGACGGGGACGGAGAAGACGCCGTCGTTCACGCCGTCCCGCACCGTCATCGCCGGTCTGCTGTCGGTCGCGGTGCTGGTCCTCGTGGTGACCGCCATCCCGTTCCTGCGGAAGTTCGTCGTCACGCGCGTGCGGTCGCTCTTCGCCGGTGTCGTGCCGCGCATGCTGGACGTGCTGCAGCGGCCGCAGAAGCTGCTCACCGGCATCGGCGGGATGCTGCTGCTCACCCTGATGTTCGTGCTCTGTCTGGACGCTTCGGTGCGGGCCTTCGGCAACGAGGAGATGACGTCGCTGAGCCTCGCCAGCGTCGCGGTCGTCTTCCTCGCGGGCAACGCCCTGGGGTCGGCGGCGCCCACGCCGGGCGGTGTGGGCGCGGTCGAGGCGACGCTGACCCTCGGTCTGATCGCGGTGGGTGTGCCCAAGGACGTCGCGGCGCCCGCGGTGCTGCTCTACCGGCTTCTCACGCTGTGGCTCCCGGTGCTTCCGGGGTGGCTGTTCTTCAACCATCTGACAAGGAAGGGGCTGCTCTGACCGCCCGGCGCCCCGGGCGGCCGAGGCCCCCGGGACGAGCGGTTCAGCACAGCAGCAGGAGCGCGGCGAGCAGCAGCACCGCCCCGACGACCTCCACCGCCCCGACCACCAGCACCTTGAGTCCCTTCCCCGGCAGCGCCGCCGCGCGCACCAGGTAGGCCGCGAACAGGACCGCGAGCCAGGGACTGATCGCGTACGCCGCGGGGACGGCGAGCGCGTGGTACGTCACCGACGCCCGGTAGTACGCGCGTGAGTCGCGCTCCCGGATCATCGTCTTCACGTACGGCACCGTGCCCGCGAAGAACAGCAGACAGGCGAGGGCGGGGCGCCAGCCCTCGGAGAGCTCGCCGCCGCCCATCCGCAGCGTGACGAGGAGCATGCCGCAGGCGGGGACCACCGCGGCCAGGCCGTTCAGCAGGGCCCGCTCCTTGTTCCGCCACGCGTACCAGGTGTTGACGGCCACGAAGGGCGCGGCGCAGGCGGCCACGAGCAGCAGCCAGGGGTACGGGAACAGGAGCGGCACCCCGAACGCCGCGCAGACCGCCGCCGAGGCGAGGGCGGGTCGCACGTGGCGGCGCGGGGCCCTCGGGTTGCGGGAGAGGCGGCGCAGCCGGAGCCACTGCTGGGCGTGGAAGGCGGTGACGTACCCCGCCAACCAGGCGACGAACAGCGGCAGATGGGCCCACCGGGGCCCTGTGCCCGTGCCGTCGCCGAGGAACACGCCCACCGCGAAGGGCACCGCGAGCATCGCCCACGCGCCGTGCTGGTTCGGCAGCCACGAGCGCAGCGCGCCCCGCTTCTTCCTGCCCATGCCACCAGCATCCCAGCACAGGGCCCGAATAATTCCGGAAAGAGGTCACCCCTTGATGGGACCTAAGTCCCCGGGGTCCCAACCCCCGCCAGGCTTAGGGTCGTTGCAGGCAGCACGTGCCGTGCGGCCTTTTCTTCGGGACGGCCAGGAGATGTGACGTTGCAGCAGAGGAAAGACATCGCTGAGACGCTCGTGAAGGCCGGGAGTTTCTTCACCCGGGCCGCGGAGACTTCCGCGGATCTGCATCGGGTGGAGCACACCGGTGGCCGGGACGGAGAGGCCTTCTACCGCGACCGCTGGAACCACGACAAGGTCGTGTATTCGACGCACGGCGTGAACTGCACGGGATCGTGCCGCTGGAAGGTGTACGTCAAGGACGGCATCATCACATGGGAGACGCAGGCCACGGACTATCCCTCCGTGGGCCCCGACCGTCCCGAATACGAACCCCGCGGTTGTCCGCGCGGGGCGTCCTTCTCCTGGTACACGTACTCGCCCACGCGCGTGCGCTACCCCCATGTGCGCGGAACGCTTCTGGAGATGTACCGGGAGGCGAAGGCGCGGCTCAAGGACCCGGTGCTCGCCTGGGCCGACATCCAGGGCGACCCGGAGCGCCGCAGGCGGTACCAGCGGGCGCGCGGCAAGGGCGGCCTGGTGCGGGCGAGTTGGGAAGAGGCCGTCGAGATCGTGGCGGCGGCGCATGTGCACACCATCAAGGAGCACGGTCCCGACCGTGTCGCGGGCTTCTCCCCCATTCCCGCGATGTCGATGGCATCGCACGCGGCGGGCGCCCGTTTCCATTCCCTCATCGGCGCCCCGATGCTTTCCTTCTACGACTGGTACGCGGATCTTCCGGTGGCCTCTCCGCAGGTGTTCGGCGACCAGACCGACGTACCGGAGTCGGGTGACTGGTGGGACGCCGCGTATTTGATGATGTGGGGCTCCAATGTGCCGGTGACGCGGACTCCGGACGCGCACTGGATGACGGAGGCGCGCTATCGCGGGCAGAAAGTCGTCACCGTGTCGCCGGATTTCGCGGACAACACGAAGTTCGCCGACGAATGGATGCACCCGCACCCCGGAACGGACGGCGCGCTGGCCCTGGCCATGGGGCACGTCATTCTCCGGGAGTTCTTCGTCGAACGGGAGACGCCGTTCTTCCGTGACTATGTGCGCCGCTATACGGACCTGCCTTTCCTGGTCACGCTCGACGAGACCGACCAGGGCCTCGTGCCGCACAAGTTCCTCACCGCGGCAGACCTCGGCGAGACGGCGGCACAATCCGAGAACGCCCGGTGGAAGACCGTCCTGATCGACGACGCGACGGGTGAGCCGACCGTCCCGAACGGCACGCTCGGCCACCGCTGGGGCACATCAAAGACCCCCGACTGGAACCTGGACCTCGGCGACACGGTGCCCCGGCTCACGCTCTACGGAGAGGACACCGCGGAGATCGTGCTGCCCCGCTTCGAAGAGGGCGCGCACGGCGACGGCGGTGTCGTACGCCGAGGGGTCCCCGTCCGGCGCATGGGCGACCGGCTCGTCACCACCGTCTACGACCTGATGCTCGCCCAGTACGGGGTCCCGCGCGCGGGGCTGCCCGGCGAGTGGCCCGCCTCCTACGAAGACGCCTCCCAGCCCGGCACGCCCGCCTGGCAGGAGACCCTCACGTCCGTGCCCGCCGCGCAGGCCACGCGCGTGGCGCGGGAGTTCGGCGAGACCGCGGAGGCGTCCCGGGGGCGCTGCATGATCCTCATGGGGGCGGGGACCAACCACTGGTTCCACGCGGAGACCACCTACCGCGCGTTCCTTGCGCTGCTCACGCTCACCGGCTGCCAGGGGCGCAACGGCGGCGGATGGGGGCACTACGTAGGACAGGAGAAGTGCCGCCCGGTGACCGGTTGGGCGACGCTCGCGAGCGCGTCCGACTGGGGGCGGCCGCCCCGGCACATGATCGGCGCCGGGTGGTTCTATCTGCACACCGACCAGTGGCGCTACGACACACTGCCCGCGGAGTCCCTCGCGTCCCCGCTGGGAGAGGGCCGCTTCGAGGGGATGACGGGCGCCGACTGCCTCGCCGCCTCCGCGCGCATGGGCTGGATGCCGTCGTACCCGACCTTCGACCGCAATCCGCTGGACCTGGGAGCGGCCGAGGATCCCGTGGCCGACGCCGTACGGGAGCTCAAGGAGGGCACGCTCGGCTTCGCCGGCGAGGACCCGGACGCACCCGGCAACTGGCCGCGCGTGCTCAACGTATGGCGGGCGAACCTGCTCGGATCGTCCTCCAAGGGCAACGAGTACTTCCTGAAGCATCTGCTCGGCACGCACTCCAACCTGCCTGACGACGGGCCGCGTTGCGCGCCGCGCGATGTGAAGTGGCACTCCGAGGACGTCGAGGGGAAGCTCGATCTGCTGCTCTGCCTCGACTTCCGGATGACCTCCACGACGCTGCTCTCCGACGTCGTCCTGCCGGCCGCCACCTGGTACGAGAAGCACGACCTGTCGTCCACCGACATGCATCCCTTCCTGCACGCCTTCACACCGGCCGTGGACCCGCCCTGGCAGGCGCGCACCGACTACGACGCGTTCCTCGCCGTCGCACGCCGGTTCGGCGAGCTGGCGGGCGAGCACCTGGGGGTGCGCCGCGACCTCGTCGCCACGGCGCTGCAGCACGACACCCCGGGCGGCGAGATGGCCCAGCCCGGCGGTGTCGCGCTCGACTGGTCGAAGGGCGAGTGCGAGCCCGTCCCCGGGCGCACGATGTACAACCTGGCCGTCGTGGAACGCGACTACGGAGCGGTCGGCGAGAAGTTCGCGGCGCTCGGCCCGCTCGTCGACGAGCTCGGGGTGACCACGAAGGCGGTCACGTTCGACGTCGCCGAGGAAGTCGCGTACCTGAAGGCGAAGAACGGCACGGTGCGCGGCGGCGCCGCCGACGGCAGGCCCCGCCTGGACACCGCCCAGCGGGCCTGTGAGGCGATCCTGTCGCTCTCCGGGACCTCCAACGGCCGCCTGGCCACCCAGGGGTTCGAGACGCTGGAGAAGCGCGTCGGCACGGAGCTGGCGCACCTGGCCGCCGAGGCCGAGGGGAAGCGGATCACCTTCGCGGACACCCAGGCCCGCCCGGTGCCGGTCATCACGTCGCCCGAGTGGTCGGGCAGCGAGTCCGGAGGGCGCCGCTACACCGCGTTCACCGTCAACACCGAGCACCTGAAGCCCTGGCACACGCTCACCGGGCGCCAGCACTTCTTCCTCGACCACGACTGGATCCACGAGGTCGGCGAGGCGCTGCCCGTCTACAAGCCGCCGCTGAACATGCACCGCCTCTACGGAGAGCCCGAGTTGGGTTCCCGGACGGACGGCAAGGGCGGCCGCGAGGTCGCCGTACGGTTCCTGACCCCGCACAACAAGTGGGCGATCCACTCGCAGTACCAGGACAACCTCTACATGATGACGCTCGGCCGCGGCGGGCAGACGGTGTGGATGTCCCCGCAGGACGCGGACGCCATCGGCGTGCAGGACAACGAGTGGATCGAGGCCGTGAACCGCAACGGCGTCGTCACGGCCCGCGCGATCGTGTCCCACAAGATGCCTCCGGGGACGGTCTACATGAACCACGCCCAGGAGCGGACCGTCGGCGTCCCGAAGACGGAGAAGACGGGCCGCCGCGGCGGCATCCACAACTCCCTCACCCGGATCACGCTCAAGCCCACCCATCTGGTGGGCGGATACGCCCAGTTGACGTGGGCGTTCAACTACCTGGGCCCGACGGGCAACCAGCGCGACGAGGTGACGGTCATCCGCCGCCGCGACCAGGAGGTCACCTACTGATGCGCGTCATGGCACAGATCGCGATGGTGATGAACCTCGACAAGTGCATCGGCTGCCACACCTGTTCGGTCACCTGCAAGCAGGCGTGGACGAACCGCAAGGGCACCGAGTACGTCTGGTTCAACAACGTCGAGACGCTCCCCGGACAGGGCTATCCGCGCCGCTGGGAGGACCAGGAGCGGTGGCAGGGCGGCTGGGAGCGGACCAGGTCCGGGCGGCTGCGGCTGAGGGCCGGAGGACGCCTCAAGCGGCTCGGCCAGATCTTCGCCAACCCCGAGCTGCCGGAGCTCACGGACTACTACCAGCCGTGGACGTACGAGTACAGGAACCTCACCGACGCCCCGGCGGGCGACGACATGCCCGTCGCCAAGCCGGTCTCGCAGGTGACGGGCGAGCCCATCGGCACCATCGAATGGGGCCCCAACTGGGACGACAACCTCGGTGGCGCCCCGGAGCACGCGCCCAAGGACCCGCTGGTCGAGAAGATCCGCGACGAGGTGGGCGAGAAGATCCGCTTCGAGTTCGAGCAGAGCTTCATGTTCTACCTGCCGCGGATCTGCGAACACTGCCTCAACCCGGCGTGCGTCTCGTCGTGCCCCTCCGGAGCGATGTACAAGCGCGTGGAGGACGGCATCGTCCTCGTCGACCAGGACCAGTGCCGCGGCTGGCGGATGTGCGTGACCGGCTGCCCCTACAAGAAGGTCTACTTCAACCACTCCACCGGCAAGGCGGAGAAGTGCACCTTCTGCTTCCCGCGCGTGGAGGCCGGGATGCCGACCATCTGCTCGGAGACCTGCGTCGGGCGCATGCGCTACCTGGGCGTGATGCTGTACGACGCGGACAAGGTCGCCGAGGCCGCCGCCGTGGAGGACGAGCAGGACCTCTACCCCGCGCAGCTGGAGTGCTTCCTCGACCCGCACGACCCGGCGGTCGTGGCCGCCGCGCGCGCCTCGGGCATCACCGACGAGTGGCTCGACGCGGCCCGCCGCTCTCCCGTGTACGACCTGATCAGGACGTACCAGGTGGCGCTGCCGCTGCACCCGGAGTACCGCACGATGCCGATGGTCTGGTACGTGCCGCCGCTGTCCCCGGTGGTCGAGGCGGTGGCCGCGGCGGGCCGTGACGGGGAGGACGCGGGCAACCTCTTCGGGGCGATCGACGCGCTGCGGATCCCCGTGGAGTACCTCGCCGCGCTCCTCACCGCGGGCGACACCTACGCCGTGGACGCGGTGCTGCGCCGGATGGCCGCCATGCGCGCCTACATGCGCCGCGTCAACCTCGGCCAGGAGCGCGACGAGTCCATCGCCTCCGCGGTCGGCCTCACCGGCCAGGAGATGGCGGACATGTTCCGGCTCCTGGCGGTCGCCAAGTACGAGGACCGGTACGTGATTCCGACCGCCGCCCGCGCCGACGCGGACGCCCTCGCGGACGCACATCCCTTCGAGGACGCCGCCGACGGCTGCCCTGTCGCCGACGCCCCGGGCAGCGCCCCCACGGAGCGCGTGCTGCTCAACCTCAGCCCCACCCGGAGGAGCACATGACCCCCGACGCCGTCGTCCGGCTCGTCGCCGGGCGGCTCCTGCAGTACCCGGACGAACGGCTGTACGCGGACCTGGACCGGCTCCACGAGGCGACCGGCCACCCGCTGCTGCGGGAATTCGTCGCCCACGCGCGCGTGCAGCGCCCCCTGGACCTGGCCGCGCACTACACGGGCGTCTTCGACACCCGCAACCGCCGCTGCCTGTACCTCACTTGGTGGTCGGACGGCGACACCCGCAACCGCGGGCTCTCCCTGGTGCGCATGAAACAGGTGTACCGCGAGCACGGACTTGAGTTCGCCTCCGAAGAGCTGCCGGACTTCCTGCCGGTGCTCCTGGAGTTCGCGGCGCGCGAGGAGTCCGCGGGCGCCGCCCTCCTGGAAGAGCACCGGGCCGGACTCGAACTCCTGCGGCTCGCCGTCACCGACGCGGACACGCCCTACGCGCGCGTGCTGGAAGCGGTCTGCGGAACGCTCCCGGGCCCCTCCCCGAAGACGCGCGCCGAGGCGAAGGCGCTCGCGCGCAGCGGGCCGCCCCGCGAGACCGTCGGACTCGAACCCTTCGGCCCCGGTGTGGACCTTCCCTGGCCCACCGTCCCCGCCGCCCAGGAAAGGACCCCGGCGTGATGGACCTCCTCCTGTGGGGCGTCATGCCCTATGTCGCCGTCACCCTGCTGGTCGCGGGCCTGGCCTGGCGGGCCCGCTACGACCGGTTCGGCTGGACCACGCACTCCTCGCAGCTGCAGGAGTCACGTCTGCTGCGCATCGGCTCGCCGCTCTTCCACTTCGGGATGGCCTTCGTGGTGCTCGGCCACGTCGTGGGTCTGGTGATACCGGACAGCTGGACCGACGCGGTGGGCGTCAGCGACCACACGTACCACCTGATGGCGGTCTCCACCGGCGCGGTCGCGGGCGTCGCGGCCGCCGCCGGGATCGGCATCCTCGTGTACCGCCGCTTCACGGTGCCCGCCGTCCGCAGAGCCACCCTCCGTAGTGACCACGTGATGTACACGGTGCTGCTCGGCGCCATGCTGCTCGGTCTCGTCGCGACCGTCCTCAACTCCTCCGGAGCGGTCGACTACAACTACCGCGAAGGCATCTCCGTCTGGTTCCGGAGCCTGTTCACGCTCCAGCCCGACTACCATCTGATGGGCGCCGCGCCCCTCGCCTTCAAGCTGCACATCGCCTTCGGCTTCGCGCTGTTCGTGCTGATCCCCTTCTCGCGGCTCGCCCACATCTTCAGTGCGCCCTTCAAATACGTCTTCAGGCCGTACGTGGTCTACCGCCGCCGGGATCCGGAGCAGCTCGCGAACCGGCGGCCGAAGCCGGGCTGGGAGCGGGCCTCGTGAGCCGGATCGTGCGGCGCCCGCGGCACGCCATCGCCGAGCGCCCCTTCATCGTCATCTGGGAGGCCACGCGCGCGTGCCCGCTGGCCTGTCTGCACTGCAGGGCCGAGGCGCAGCCGGCCCGGGACCCGCGCGAGCTGGACGGCGCGGACGCCCGCCGCCTCATGGACCAGATCGCCGCCTTCGGAAGGCCGGGTCCGCTCTTCGTGATCACGGGCGGTGACCCGTTCCAGCGGCCCGACCTCACCGATCTCGTCGCGTACGGAACGGCGCTCGGACTCCGTGTCGCCGTCTCCCCCTCGGGGACACCGACGCTGGACCGCGCGAACCTGGCCGCGGTGCGCGACGCGGGCGCCGTCGCCCTGTCCCTGAGCGTCGACGGGTCCACGGCCGAGCGGCACGACGCCTTCCGGGGCGTGGCCGGCGTCTTCGAATGGACCCTCGACGGCTGGCGCACGGCCCGCGAACTCGGCCTGAAGGTGCAGGTCAACACCACCGTCACCCGTAACAGCCTGGAGGATCTCGCGGACATCGCGGCCCTGGTGCGCAGGGAGGGCGCGATGCTGTGGAGCGGCTTCGTGCTCGTGCCGACGGGCCGCGGCGAACAGCTCTCCTCGCTCACCCCCGACGAGGTCGAGGACGTACTGCACTTCCTGTACGACACGGGCGCGGTGCTGGCCACCAAGACCACCGAGGGCCACCACTTCCGCCGCGTCGCGCTCCAGCGCACCCTGCTGGAACGGCACGGGGAGGAACCCGAGTTGGGCCCCCTGTACGCACGCCTGACGGCACGCGCGCGTGAGCTCGGTCTGCACGACGGGGAGCGGCGCGCGGTGCGCAGGCCGCCCATGGACGTCGGCTCGGGGCGTGGCTTCGTCTTCGTGTCGCACACCGGAGAGGTCCATCCCAGCGGCTTCCTGCCGCTGTCGGCGGGCAACGTGAAGCACCATCCGCTGATCGACATCTACCGCGGCTCCGCACTGTTCGCGACGCTGCGCGACCCGTCGCTGCTCGGTGGCGCGTGCGGGCGCTGCGAGTTCAACACCGTGTGCGGCGGCTCCCGTTCACGTGCCTACGGGACGACGGGGCGGGTGCTCGCCGCCGATCCCTGGTGCGCGTACGAGCCGGGCAGCTTCCCCTACCAGGACGAGCTGCGGGAGCTGCTCACGGAAGGGAGCGCGGTATGACGCGTTCAGTGATCGTCGTCGGCGGGGGCATCAGCGGGCTCACCGCGGCCTGGCGGCTGCGCGCCGAGGCGGAGGTGACCGTACTGGAGGGTGCCCCTCGCATCGGCGGCAAGCTGCGCACCGGCACGCTCGCGGGAGTCCCCGTCGACGAGGGCGCCGAGTCGCTGATGGCGCTGCGCCCCGAGGCCGTGCGCCTCGCGCAGGAGGTCGGCCTGGGCGACGCGCTGTGCGACCCGGCCCCCGCGCCCACCACCCTGTGGTCGAACGGCGCGCTGCGCCCGCTGCCGCCCGGCCACGTCATGGGCATCCCCACCGACCCCGACGCGCCGACGGGCACGGGCCTGCTGTCCGAGGAGGGGGCGGCCCGGCTGCGCCACGAGGACACGCTGCCCGCCGAGCCGATCACCGATGACGTGTCCGTGGCCGAGTACCTCGGCGGCCGACTCGGCCAGGAAGCCGTGGACCGGCTCGTGGAACCGCTGCTCGGCGGGGTCTACGCGGGCCGTCCCGACCGGCTCTCGCTGCGGGCCGCGCTGCCGCGCGTGGCCGCGGTCGCGGAGCGCGGTGAGCCCCTGCTCGCGGCGCTGCGCCGGATGCGCGCGCCGGGCGGCGGGCCCCTCCCGCGCGCGGGCGCCCCGCGGACCGTCCCCGTCCAGGGGCTGCGCGGCGGCACCGGGCGCCTACCGCTCGCCGTCGCGGGAGCGAGCGGCGCCCGGCTGCTCACCGGCACGCGCGCGCGGGAGCTGCAGCGCACCCCCGGAGGACGGTGGCGGGTCCTCGCCGTCACCAATGACGGTCCCCTCCTCCTGGAGGCGGACGCGGTGGTCCTCGCCGTGCCCGCGTACGAGGCCGCGGAGCTGCTGCGGCCGCACGCGCCGCTCGCCGACGCCGACCTCGGCGCGATCCAGCACGCCAGTACCGCGGTGGTGACCTTGGCGTTCCCGCGGGCGCAGGCGCTCACCCGGGCGGACGGCAGCGGGCCCGGCGGCGTCCCCGGGGACGCGTTCCCCGAGGGCAACGGCTTCCTGGTGCCCGCCGTCGACGGCCGCGCCCTCAAGGCCGCCACGTTCCTCAGCAACAAGTGGCGGTGGCAGCGCGAGGCGGCGCCCGACGTCTTCCTGCTGCGCACCTCGGTCGGCCGGGTCGCCGAGGAACACCGGCTCGCCGTTCCCGACCGCCATCTGATCCGCAGCTCGGTCATCGAACTGCACCAGGCCCTGGGCTCCATCGGCGAGCCCGTCGCGGCCCGCGTCACCCGCTGGGAGCGCGGCCTCCCGCAGTACGGCGTCGGGCACATCGAGCGCGTCGCCCGCGTCCGTGAGGCCGTCGGGAAGCTGCCGGGGATCGCGCTGTGCGGCGCCGCCTACGAAGGCGTGGGCGTCGCCGCGTGCGTGGCGACGGGGACGGCCGCGGCCCAGCAGATCACCGAAGGCTGACACCGGGCCCCGGGAGGGGCGCCCCACAAGGCCCCCTCCCCCGCTCCCCTCCCCTCCGTACCCACACCGAGTGGCCGATTCCTCACCCACACGGCCCGCGCCCCGAGCGCCCCGTCAGGACCCGCCGCAGGATGGGCACATGCCCACACAGTCCAAGCCGCGCGCGACCGCTCTGGCCGCCGCCACCCTGCTCCTGTCCGCCACCCTCGCGGGATGCGGCGGCAGCGACGACTCCAAGGACGAGGATCTGTCGGCTCAGAAGCTGAGCTGGAAGGACTGCCCCGCGCCCGACGCCGCGGAGGGCGGCGGCGAGGCCCCGTCCCCGCTGCCGGGCGGCGCCGAGTGGCAGTGCGCCACGATGAAGGCTCCCCTCGACTGGTCGAAGCCCAAGGGCGACACGGTCGACATCGCACTGATCAAGGCGGCCACCAGCGGCGACAAGGGCGACCGCATCGGCTCGCTCGTCTTCAACTTCGGCGGTCCCGGCGGCTCGGGCGTCACCACGCTGCCCGCCTTCGGAGAGGAGTACGCCAAGCTGCGCACCCGCTACGACCTGGTGAGCTTCGACCCGCGCGGCGTCGGTCGCAGCGCGGGCATCAAGTGCGAGGACGACTCCGCCCTCGACACGTACTTCCAGCAGGACTCCACGCCCGACGACGACGCCGAGCGCAAGAAGCTCCTCGACAACGTGCGGAACTTCAACAGCGGGTGCGAGAAGAACGCGGGCAAGACGCTCCCGCACGTCCGCACCACCGACGCGGCCCGCGACATGGACCTGATGCGCCAGGTGCTCGGCGACGACAAACTGCACTACTTCGGCATCTCGTACGGCACGGAACTCGGCGGCGTCTACGCACACTTGTTCCCCAAGAAGGTCGGGCGGGCCGTGTTCGACGCGGTCGTCGACCCCACCGAGACCGCCGAACAGGGCTCCCTCGGCCAGGCGAAGGGCTTCCAGCTCGCGCTCGACAACTTCGCGAAGGACTGCACGACACAGACGGCGGACTGCCCGGTCGGCGACACGGAGCAGGACGTCAAGGACCGGATCGCCAAGCTTCTCGAGGAGCTGGACAGCAAGCCGATCCGCGGCATCCCGCCACGCGAGCTGACACAGACCGCCGCCACCAACGGCATCGCGCAGTCGCTGTACTCCAAGGACTTCTGGCCCTACCTCACCCAGGGCCTCGAAGAGGCCTACGACGGCGACGGCAAGATCCTGATGGCGCTCTCCGACTCGATGAACGGACGCAACGAGGACGGCGAGTACAGCAACATCCAGTCCGCCAACGTCTCGATCAACTGCGCGGACGACAAGGCGCGTTACGACACGGAGTACGTCGAGAAGAAGCTCCCCGGGTTCCGCGAGGCGTCGCCCCTGTTCGGCGACTACCTCGCGTGGGGCATGGTCGGCTGCACCGACTGGGCGGTCGCGGGCCAGGCCGACCACCCCGACGTGAGCGCCGACGGCGCGCCGCCCATCGTCGTCATCGGCAACACCGGCGACCCGGCCACGCCGTACGAGGGCGCCCGCAAGATGGCCCGCGCACTCGGCAAGGGCGTCGGCGTCGAGCTGACGTACAAGGGCCAGGGGCACGGGGCGTACGACAGCAAGAACAAGTGCGTACGCGACGCGGTGGACGGCTATCTGCTGGACGGGACGACCCCGAAGGCGGACACGGTCTGCTCCTGACCCGCCGCACCGTCCGGCGGCCGGGGCGGGCCCACCCGTGAGGGCCCGCCCCGGCCCTGTCAGTGGCCCCACCTAATATGGCCTGACTGTCTTCCGAGGGGGGAAGCGCCTCTATGCAGCGTTTCGTACGGTCCGCGGCCCTGGCCGCAGCAGGAGTGCTGGTGGCAGGCCTGGCCGCCGGCTGCAGCTCGTCCGACGACGGGGGCGACGGCAAGAACCCCTCGGCGGCCGCTCCCGAGCCGAAGCCGAAGCCGGACCCCTCATCGACGCTGCCCGCCTCGCTGACCTCCCAGAAGCTGGACTGGACCGGCTGCAAGGCGCCCGAGGGCGGCAGCGCCCCCGGCTCCGAATGGCAGTGCTCGACGCTGAAGGTCCCCCTCGACTACGGCAAGCCGGACGGCGGGACGATCGGGATCGCCCTGATCCGCGCCAAGAGCACGGGCAAGGGCGACCGCATCGGCTCCCTCCTGTTCAACTTCGGCGGTCCTGGCGGCTCGGGGGTCTCCGGCCTCCCGTCCTTCGCCGACTCGTACGACTCGCTGCGCGAGCGGTACGACCTGGTGAGCTTCGACCCGCGCGGGGTCGCGGGCAGCGAGGGCGTGCGCTGCCGCGACGACGGCGCGACGCAGGCCGCCGAGAAGAAGATCGACCTCACCCCGGACACCCCGGCCGAGGAGAAGGCGTACTTCAAGGACGCGGCGGACTTCGGCGCGGGCTGCGCACAGAGCGCCAAGAAGCTCATCGGGCACATCTCGACGGCCGACGCCGCCCGCGACATGGACGTCCTGCGCCAGGTCCTCGGCGACGACAAGCTGCACTATTTCGGCGTCTCGTACGGCACCGAACTCGGCGGCACGTACGCCCACTTGTTCCCCCGGCGCGTCGGCCGCCTGGTGTTCGACGCGGTCGTCGACCCGAGCGCGGATTCGATCGGCCACGCGGAGAACCAGGCGCGCGGCTTCCAGCGCGCCCTCGACAACTACTTCAAGTCCCGCGGCCAGGACCCCGAGGCAGGCGCCGCGAAGATAGAGAAGCTGTTCGAGCGCCTGGACGCCGAGCCGATGCGCACGTCGAGCGACCGGAAGCTGACCGAGTCCCTCGCCCACACCGGCATCCTGGTCACGCTCTACAGCAAGCAGACCTGGCCCGCGCTGACCCGCGGCCTGGAGGACGCCGAGAAGGGCGACGGCTCGGCGCTGCTCCAGCTCGCCGACGCCTACAACGAACGCGACGCCTCGGGGCGCTACAGCACGCAGAGCCACTCCCAGCGGGCGATCTCCTGCCTGGACGCCAAGGCGCGGACCACTCCGGCCCAGGCGAAGCAGCGCCTGGACCGGTTCCGCGGGATATCGCCGGTGTTCGGGGAGTTCCTGGGGTGGGACACGGCGGGCTGGTGCCACGAGTGGCCGGTGGCCGGTCTGCACGACTCCCCCGAGGTGAGCGCGCCCGGCGCCGCCCCGATCCTCGTCGTCGGCAACACCGGCGACCCGGCCACGCCCTACGAGGGCGCCCGCAAGATGGCGGACGAGCTCGGCAAGGGGGTCGGCGTCCATCTGACCTGGAAGGGCGAGGGCCACGGGGCGTACGGCAACGGCAGCTCGTGCGTCGACGGCACGGTCGACACGTATCTGCTGGACGGCAAGGCCCCGAAGGACGGCAAGGTCTGCTCGTCCTGAGGCGGTCCAGCCCGTCCGGCGTTCGAGGACGAGGCTTCAAGGCGATGGGGCCCGCACCTCCAAGAGGTGCGGGCCCCATCTCCGTTCAGGCGCTACGCCTAGTAGATCGGCTTGTCGGGCTCGATCTGGTTGACCCAGCCGATCACGCCGCCGCCCACGTGCACCGCGTCCGCGAAGCCCGCGGACTTCAGCACGGCGAGGACTTCCGCACTGCGGACACCCGTCTTGCAGTGCAGGACGATCTTCTTGTCCTGCGGGAGGTCCTGGAGCGCGTTGCCCATGAGGAACTCGTTCTTCGGGATCAGCTTGGCGCCGGGGATCGAGACGATCTCGTACTCGTTGATCTCGCGGACGTCGATGATCTCGATGCTCTCGCCGTCGTCGATCCACTCCTTGAGCTGCTTGGGAGTGATCGTCGAACCGGCCGCCGCCTCCTGGGCCTCCTCGGACACGACGCCGCAGAAGGCCTCGTAGTCGATGAGCTCGGTGACGGTGGGGTTCTCGCCGCAGACCGCGCAGTCGGGGTCCTTGCGGACCTTGACCTGGCGGTACTGCATCTCCAGGGCGTCGTAGATCATCAGGCGGCCGACCAGCGGGTCGCCGGTGCCCGTGAGGACCTTGATCGCCTCGGTGACCTGGATGGAGCCGATCGACGCGCACAGCACGCCGAGCACGCCGCCCTCGGCGCAGGAGGGGACCATGCCGGGCGGCGGGGGCTCCGGGTAGAGGCAGCGGTAGCAGGGGCCGTGCTCGCTCCAGAAGACGGACGCCTGGCCGTCGAAGCGGTAGATGGAACCCCACACGTACGGCTTGTTGAGGAGCACGCACGCGTCGTTGACCAGGTAACGGGTCGCGAAGTTGTCGGTGCCGTCGACGATCAGGTCGTACTGGCTGAAGATGTCCATCACATTGTCGGCCTCGAGCCGCTCTTTGTGGAGGATCACGTTCACGTACGGGTTGATGCCGAGGACCGAGTCCTTGGCGGACTCCGCCTTGGAGCGGCCGATGTCCGCCTGGCTGTGGATGATCTGCCGCTGGAGGTTGGACTCGTCGACCTCGTCGAACTCGACGATGCCGAGCGTGCCGACACCCGCCGCGGCCAGGTACATCAGCGCCGGCGACCCGAGGCCGCCGGCGCCGACACACAGCACCTTGGCGTTCTTCAGCCGCTTCTGCCCGTCCATCCCGACGTCGGGGATGATCAGGTGGCGGGAGTACCTGCGAACCTCATCGACGGTGAGCTCGGATGCGGGCTCGACCAGGGGTGGCAGCGACACGGGGACTCCGTTGGTCGGTAATGCGGAACGGTTGTTCTGCAAGTAACACTGCCACGGCCTTCTTCATTCCGAGACACCCGTTCCGATACGCGAGACGATTTCGTCCCAGTAGCCGGGCATGGACTCCCAGGGGTCGCCCACGCCGCCCCCGTCGACACGGTCCGTGAAGTAGATCGTCGAGGCGCCCTGCCAGCGGGCGATGCGCAGCGCCTCGTCCAGATGCCCGCGCGGCATGCCGTGCACGAAGTGACAGAAGCGCTCGGGCGGGTAGTCCGCGGTCCACTCGGCAACCTGCGACCAGCGGTAATCGCTCCACGGGCCCGCGAAGGTCACCAACTGGTCACCCGTCTCGGCATAGCCGGGGTACGGATGGGTCCCGTGGCCGAGCACGATGTGCGCGTCGTCCACCAGGGCCCGCAGGGTCGTCACCGTCCTGCGCACCTCCGGCAGCGCGGCCCGCTCGGTGGGACAGCGGTCCAGGGAGAAACCGTCGACCTGATACCAGTCGAGGTAGCGGTGCGCGTCGGAGACGAGCTCCCCGAAGGCACGCGCTCCGTACGTCGTGTCGAGGTGCCCGAGCACCCGGATACCCGCGTTCCGCAGTCGGCCCGCCGCCTCCAGGCAGTGCGGGTCAGGCCGCTCCCCGGGGCCATTCGCGACATTCAGGACAACCCACTTCAATGGGGTGCCGGGGCGGGTGAGTTCGGACCACTCGGCGGGAGCCACGAGGGGGTGGGCGAACCCCGGGATGCCGAAGCCGATCCGTACCTCGGTGCTCGCGGTACCCCTCGTGGTCCTGGTCAGATGCGGCATGCGGCCTCCATCCAGATGTCGGCTAGTGACTCTTCGAGGTTGATGCGGGGCCGCCAGCCGAGCCGGTCCCGCGCGGTGCGGACATCGGCCTGCTGCCAGCTCCCGCATCCGTCCGGGTAGGGATACGCGGCCGCGGCCGGTCCCCCGTGCTCGGATTCGCCGCGGGGGTGGCCGATGGATGTCCGCACGGGCACCTGGTCGAGTTCGTGCAGCGCGCCGCCGTACCCCGCGACGCGGGCCAGGACGGCGGCCGCGTCACGTAGTCGTACGGCGCGTCCGGCACCGATGTTCACGACGCCCTGGGCGGCGGAGAGCGAGGCGGCGTGCACGGCGCGCGCCACGTCGCGCACGTCGACGAAGTCCCGCTGCACGCCGAGCCCCCCGAGCTTCAGCTCGCCGTCCCCCGCCTGCATCGCGCGCCGCATGGCCTCCGCGAGCCGCCCGAGCGGCGATCCGGCGGGCGTGCCGGGCCCGGCGGGCGAGAACACGCGCAGGACGACGGCGTCGAGCCCGGAGCCGAGCACCAGTTCGGTGGCCGCCAGCTTGCTGACGCCGTAGGGCCCGCCGGGCCGCGGCACCGCGTCCTCGGCCGTCGAGGAGCCGGGCTGGCTCGGCCCGTACTCCGCGCCGCAGCCGAGCTGCACGAGGCGCGCCCCGCAGCCGCTGCGCCGCAGGGCCTCGCAGATGGTGGCGACGGCGACGGTGTTGTGCCGGGTCAGGTCGCGGGCACCGCCCCGGGTGGCACCGGCGCAGTTGATGACGACGCCCGGGTGGACGGCGTCCAGGAAGCGGGTGAGCGCGCCGGGGCTTCCGCTGGCGAGGTCGAACCGTACGTCCGAGTCGTCGCCGCGGCCGAGTGCGGTGAGCTGCACGGCCGGGTCGGCCAGCAGTCGGTCGGCGACGAACCGGCCGAGGTATCCGTTGGCTCCGATCAGCAGCACCCTCATCGGGGGCCTCCCGGGGTGGCCGCTCGGCGGCGGAGACGGCTGCGGGTGGTCATCTGTGTTTCTCCTTCGGGAAATTGCCGTGGTGCACGGGATGAGCCCGCGGTGTCGGCCCCGCGGGAGAGTGGTCTCGGTGGCCTGCGGGGCGTCGGTTCACGCGTCGGCTCACCTGTGGGTTCACCAGTGGGTTCACATGTCGGTTCACATGTCGGTTCACATGTCGGTGCGCATGTCGGTTCACGGCGCATCACGGGAACCGGCGTGGGCCGAGGCCAGGGTGAGGGTCCTGGCCGCGTGGACGAGGAGGACGAGGGCGGCGCCGCCGCACGCGGTGGCCGGTACGACACCCGGGCCCCATGCGTCGACGGCGGCCGTGACGGGGGTGGCGAGCGCGTCGCAGCCGGGCAGCCGGGCAGCGAACACCAGGGCCAGGGCGGCCGCTTCGCAGGACCCTGCGGCGCCGAGCAGCAGGGCGGGCGCGCGGGTGAAGCCGTAGACGCCGAGGAGCCGCGCGAGCAGGAGCAGCGCCCCGAGCGCGACGGCCCCGACCATGGCGGGTGCGCCGTGATCGGGACCCGCGCCCTCGTCGCGCAGCAGCGCCTGCACCCCCGCGAGCAGCGAACCGAGCGCGCCGAGGAACAGCGCGACGGTGCCGAAGAGCAACGGTCGTACGGAGGAGGCGAATTCATCGAGGCCGCGGCTCGCGGCGAGCCGTCCCCCGGACCGCACCGCGAAGAGCCGGGCGCACCAGGTCGCGGGCGCGACGGCGAGGGCGAGGGCGAGGAGCGGGGCGACCGCCGGGTCCCAGAGGTCGCCGGGGCCGTCCGGGCCGCCCGCGACGGCGCCGCTCAACAGGCCGTCGCCGAGCAGGGCGTACGCAAGGAGCCAGCACACCCACGCGCGCGTGGCGGGCATCGGATATGCGACGGCGCGCAGCGGCCCGTACCGCAGGGCGACGCGCAGGGCCACGGCGACGGCGAGTGCGCCGACGAGCGCGGCCGCGAGCCGCAGGCGGCCCTCGCTGAGGGCGAGTCCCGCGACGGCGACCGCGCACACGGCGCCGGGCAGCAGCGCGAACAGGGCCCACCCCGAGGGGGTTCGGCGCGGCCGGGACGCCGCCGGGCACGCCGCCGTCGACGGCACGCGTCCGCCCGGGAGCGCGGGCACGCGCGCGTACATCTCCTCGGCCAGGGCGAACACGTCCCGGTGCCTGAAGCGCGCGGCCGCCCGGTCGGTGACGCCGTGCGCCTCCAGGCCCGCCGCGATCTCCAGCGGGTCGACGGCCCGCTCGCAGAGCTCCCGGTGCCGGTGCATCAGGGCCTTCACGGGGTCGGCGGCGCCGCGCCGCGGGGGCCGGGCGCGGGCGGCGGCGCGGGCGAGCGGTGACCGGGCTCCGCCGCCGCGCCTGCCCCTGCCCCGCGCGTCCCAGCCGCTGTCCCCGTCCTCGTCCCCGCGCCCGCCTTCGCCGAAGGCCGGGACGGACGCAGCTTCACCGAAGGCGGGCACGGACACGCCGTCCCCGAGCGGAGCCACATCGGTCCCGGGCAACCCGCACAGCCCAGGCACCCCTGCCACGTCAGGCACGTCACCCACGTCAGGCACCCCAGGCACCCCAGGCACCCCAGGCACCAGCGCCGCGTCCGCGAGCAGTTCCTCCGACCGGGAGTCCCAGGCGCGCGCGCCCGCCGGAGCCCGCGGCGCGTCCACGGCGCCGGACGGACCCGCCTCGTATCGCTCTATCCCGCTCATACGGCAGCCTCCTTCAGCTGATCCCGCACCGCGACGCCGCCGGGCGCCGGGGCCTCCTCCGTCACGGCCCAGCTCGGCACCCCGCACTCGGTCGCCCCCGGCTCCGCCCCGGCCACGGGCCCCACCGCGACCGCCCAGCGCCCCGGGACGTACGCCTCCGCCGGGTGCGCGAACGGCACCGGTTCGCCCGCCTCGTCCACCGCGTCCCTGCGGACGGGGCAGTGCGAGACGATCTCCAGGTAGATGCTTCGAAATGCCGCGATGTTCTGCTCGACGGTGAACAGTTCGAGCGCGCGCGCCCGCGCCGCCGCGCCGAGGCGCGCGCACCGCTCGGGGTCGCGCAGGAGCGCCGTGCACGCCTCCGCGAGCGCCCGTGGGTTGCGCGGCGGCACGACGAGTCCCGTGCCGCCGATGACCTCCACCACCGCGCCGACGTCCGTCGAGACGGTCGCGCGTCCGCAGAACATGGCCTCGACCAGGCTGATCGGGAAGCCTTCGACGACGCTGGACAGGACGACGACGCCCGCGGAGGCGTACGCGTCGGCGAGGGCGGGCACGTCGGGCCCGCCGATCTCCTCGAAGGAGACGGGGTTGTCGCCGACGGCGTGCGCGCCCGCCGCCTCGTCCGGGAAGAGCTGCGCGGCGAGGGCCCGGCAGTGCGCGAGATACGCCCGGTCCTCGGGCCCCTCGGCGGGCGCCCCGACGATCCGCAGCCGCGCCCCCGGCACCTCGTCGCGGATCTCCGCGAAGGCGTGGAGCAGTGAGATCAGGTCCTTGGCGGGCTCGACGCGGCCGACCCACAGGAGCGTGTCGGGGTCGGCGGCGAAGTCGTCGTAGCCCCCTTCGCCGATCTCCGCGAAACGGGCGGCCTCCATGCCGGGGTGGACCGTGCGCAGCTTGGCGCGGTCGGCGCCGCAGCGCTCCTGCCAGCGCCTGGCGTGGGTGTTGCCGGGGGTCACGACCGTGGCCCCGCGGTACACCTCCGCGGCGAGCAGGCCGTGGAAGGAGGCGAGCAGCGCCCGAGCGGGGGCGCCGAGGTCCCGGTCGTCCGTGGCGAGGTAGTGCGCGCGCAGCTGCACGCCGTACTCGGTGACGAGCAGCGGCACCCCCGCGAAGTGCTTGGCCAGCAGCCCCGGCAGGGCCGCGGGCCCGCCGGAGGTGGCGTGGCACAGGTCGACGGCGCCGAGCGCGTCGGATTCGTACCAGTCGAGGGAGAGCGGCCGCAGTACCCGCTCCATCAGGCCGACGGCGGCGAGCAGGTCGGGGACGCGTGCGGCGTGGGCGGCCCGCAGTGCGCCGGGCGCGCGGCAGGCGCTCTCCAGGGCACGGACGGCGGACTCGGAGCGGAGCGCACCGACCAGTCCGCCTTCCTCGCGGGCGAGTTCGGCGAGCCCGTACAGAGCGTTGCTGAAACGGTCCGCCACTTCGTCGCGACCGCCCCGGCAGATCACGTCCGCCAGCTCGCCGAAGCACTCGGCGAACCGTCGCCGGGCCCGCCGTCCGCGCCCGCCGCGGGGGCCCGCGGCACAGAGCGCCTCGTCGTCGACGGTCCAGAGCGGCGCCGTGCGCACCCGGGCGACCTGGGACGGCAGCTCGACCCAGCCCTGCGCCTCCTGCCGCTCGCTGCGGCTGAGTGCGTAGATGTCGAACTCGTGCTGCCCGAGCCCGCGCACGAGCCGGTCGCACCAGAGCCTCGCCTCACCGCTCACATACGGATAGCCACCCTCCGTAAGCAGTCCGACGCGCACGAGCGCACCCCCGATCTCCCGTTCGGTGAGCCGCCGTTGGCCGGCGGCTCGCAGCGGGACGAACGTAAGCGGTCATGCAGGTGGCGCGACGGACGGTTGTCCATCGCGCCACCAAAAGGGGTGAACGGCAGTAACTTTCCCGCGCCGGTAGCGTTCTGTCGCGCTATGGCACGTCAGAGGCCCCTTTTCGTCACCGAGCGTCAGGCTGCGGCCAGCTCCTCGCGGGCCACCCGCCGCCGCGCCGCCGCCTCCGGGTCGAGCGCGGGCACGGCCGCGAGCAGCCGCTTCGTGTACGGATCCTGCGGCGCCCCGTACACCTCCGCCACCGGGCCCTGCTCGACGATCCGCCCCTGCCGCATCACGGCGACCCGGTCGCTGACCTGGCGCACCACGGCGAGGTCGTGTGCGACGAAGACCAGCGCGAGCCCCAGCTCCCGCTGCAACTCGGCGAGCAGCGCGACCACTTGCGCCTGGGTCGTCACATCGAGGGCCGACACCGGCTCGTCGCACACGATGAGGCGCGGCTCGGCCGCGAGCGCCCGCGCGATGCCCACGCGCTGGCGCTGTCCGCCGCTGAACTCGTGCGGATAGCGGTCGTAGTGCGCCGGTTCGAGGCCGACGCGTTCGAGGAGTTCGCGCACCCGCCCGCGTACGAAGGAGTCGCTCTCGCCCCTCGCGCGCAGCGGGTCGGCGATGGCCTCGCCGACGGAGCGCCGCGGGTTGAGCGAGGAGACGGGGTCCTGGAACACCATCTGCACCCCGGGCGCCACCTGCCCGCCGGGCCGCTCCACACCCCCGTGGAGGAGCTGCCCGGCGGTCGGCGCCAGGAGACCGACCAGCATGCGCCCGAGCGTGGTCTTGCCGCTGCCGCTCTCCCCGACCACGCCGAGGGTCTCCCCGCGGCGGACGGTGAGCGAGACGTCGTCGACCGCGGTGACCGCGCGTTTGCCGCGCCCGAACTCCCGCCGCAGGGAGACGGCTTCGAGCACCACCTCGCCCGGCTCCCCGGCGGGCGGCACCAGCGGCGAGTCCACCCGCGGCACGGCCTTGAGGAGCTCCTGCGTGTACGCCTCCCGCGGCGCGCCGAGGACCTCGTGCACCGCGCCGCGCTCCACCGCGCGCCCGTCCCGCATGACCAGGACCTCGTCGACGCTCTCCGCCGCGACGCCCACGTCGTGGGTGACGAGGAGGAGCCCCATGCCGGTCTCGGTCCGCAGCGTGTGCAGCAGGTCGAGGATCTGGGCCTGGACGGTGACGTCGAGCGCGGTGGTCGGCTCGTCGGCGACGAGCAGCGCGGGCTCGCACGCCAACGCCATGGCGATGAGCGTGCGTTGGCGCATGCCGCCGCTGAACTCGTGCGGACGGGAGCGGGAGCGGCGGGCCGCGTCGGGGATGCCGACCCGGTCGAGCACCTCCACGGCACGCGCGCGTGCCGCCCGCCGGGACGCCCCGGTGTGCACGCGGTACACCTCGGCGATCTGGTCGCCGACCGCGTAGTACGGATCGAGCGAGGAGAGCGGGTCCTGGAAGACCATCGCGGCCTTCCCGCCGCGCAGCCGCCGCAGTTCGGGCTCGGACACGGTCCGTACGTCGACGCCGTCGACCAGCACCGTCCCTTGGACGTGCGCGCCCGTGCCCCGGTGGAGGCCGAGCAGCGCGGACGCCACGGTGGACTTGCCGGATCCGGACTCGCCGACGAGGGCGAGCGCGCCGCCCTTCTCCAGCGTGAAGGAGACGCCGTCCACGGCACGGACGGCTCCGGGACCGGAGCCGAACTCGACGCTCAGGTCCTCGACTCGGACGAGACTCATGACAGCACCACCCGTCGGTCGGCCACCGCGTACAGGACGTCCGCGACGGCATTGGCGAGCACCACGAAGAAGCCGGTGACCATGACCATGCCGACGACCACCGGCAGGTCGACGACCTTGACCGCGTGCACGAGTTCACGGCCGATGCCGGGCAGGCCGAACAGCGTCTCGCTGAGCACGGCACCGCCGAACATCGACCCGAAGTCGTTGGCGGTGAGCGCGATGACGGGCGCGACGGCGCCGCGCAGCGCGTGCTTCCCGATGATGGACCGCTCCCCCACGCCGTACGCGCGAAAGGTCCGCACGTGGTCGTCGGCGAGGGTCTCCAGCATCGAGGAGCGGGTCAGGCGCGCGTACTTGGCGGCCTCGATCAGGGCCAGCGAGAGCCAGGGCAGGAGCAGGTTCCACGCCCACTGCGTCGGATCGTCCGCGAAGTTCACGTACTGCGGGAAGGGCAGCCATTGCAGCTGACCGCAGACCACGATCATCAGCAGCAGGCCGATCACGAAGACGGGCGTGGCGGTGCCCGCGAGCGTGACGGCGGTCAGCACGCGCTCGCTGAGCCGGCCGCGCCGCCAGGCGGAGAGCACTCCCGTGCCCACCCCGAGGAGGAGCCACAGCACCATGGCGCCCAGCGCGAGCGACCCGGTGACCGGCAGCTTCGCGGTGATCAGCGCGGTGACCTGCTGGTCGCTCTGGTAGGAGATCCCGAGGCAGGGCGCGGCGCAGTGCTCGGTGCCGGTGCCCGTCGAGTAGTCGTGGCCGACGAAGATGCCCTGCAGGAAGTCCCAGTAGCGGACGTACAGCGGATCGTCGAGCCGCAACTGCTCGGCGACCTGCTGCACTTGGGCGGGGGAACAGCGCGGCCCGCAGGTGATCTGGGCGACGTTGCCCGGAGCGGCGTAGAACACCACGTAGATGATCACGGAGATGGCGAGGAGCGTGACCGCGGCGCCGAACAGGCGCCGCAGCAGGAACCCGGAGAAGCCGGTCATGCCCGTGCCTCCCGCTTCCGGCCCGTCCCGATGCGCAGCCGCGACGCGGCCCGCGGGTCGAGCGCCGTGCGCACACCGTCGCCGAGGACGGTGAGGGCGAGCACGGTCAGGAACAGCGCGCCCGCCGGGTACAGCAGGTACTGCGGCGCGGCCTGGTACCAGACGTCCGCGGCCGTCAGCATCTGTCCCCAGGAAGCGGTGGGCGGCTTCACGCCCACGCCGAGGAAGGACAGCGCGGCCTCGACCGTGATGTTGACGGGGACGAGGAGCGCGGCGTAGGTGATGACGGGCGCGGCGAGCGCGGGCAGCAGTTCCCGGCGGGCGATCCGCACGGAGCCCCAGCCGCTGAGCCGCGCGGCGGCCACGTGGTCGAGCTCCTTGAGCGTGACGGTCTGCGCGCGCACGATCTTGGCCATGTTGCCCCAGGCGACGAGGCCGATGACGAGGGCGACGAGCACGGGCCGCGGGAAGGTGCCGGGCACGACCGCCATCAGCGCCAGCGAGAGGACCATGAGCGGCAGGGCCACGATGACATCGGTGGCCCTGCTGAGCACCTGGTCGACCCAGCGGTTGCCGAACCCGGCGGCGATCCCGACCGCGACACCGATGAACACCTGCACGACGGTCGCGGCGAGCGCGACGCCGAGCGACACCCGCGCCCCGTACACGAGCCGTGCGAAGAGGTCGCGCCCGGTCTGCGGCTCGACGCCGAGCCAGTGCTCGCCGCTGATCCCGCCGAGCGGGCCGATCGGCACGCCGCCGCGCGCCGAGTCGATGAGGTCCGGGTGGTACGTGGTGGGGTCCTGCCCCTCCAAGGCGGTGAGCAGCGGCGCCGCGAGCGCCACGAGGACGAGCAGCGCGACGACGCCCGCCGCCACGAGGGCGGCCCGCTGCTCGCGCAGCCGCCCCCAGAAGACCGAGCGGACCGTCACGACGACTTCACCGCGACCTGGGAGACATCGAGGACGCCGGTCCAGTCACTGATGACGATGTTCTTGACGTCCTTGCCGTACAGGCGCTTGTAGACGGGGTGGAACAGCGGCACGGTCAGCGCCTGCTCGCCGATCTTCTTGTCGAGGGCGCCCCAGCGCTTGGCGGCCGCCTTGAGGTCGGTCAGCTTGTTGATCTCGTCGATCTCGTGGTTGACCGACTTGTCGTCCAGGAAGCCGGAGTTGAAGTTGGCGCCGTCCTTCACGATCTGCCGACCGTCGAAGATCGGGGCGAGGAAGGGACCGCCGGAGGGCCAGTCGGCGCCCCAGTGGGCGAGGAAGAGGCCGGGCTCGTCCTTGGCGCTGTGTGTCTTGTCCCGGTAGTCGTTGTCCTCCAGACCCTGCAGCTTGACGGTGATCCCGGCCTTCTTCAGGGCGTCCTGGATCGACGTGGCGATCTCCGGGCTCGTCTCGAAGTCCTTGGCGTTGGAGTGCGTGAGCGTGATGGTGAGCCCGTCCTTGTGACCGGCCTCCTTCAGGAGCTCCTTGGCCTTCTTCGCGTTGCCGGACGGGCCCGCGGGGAAGTGGTCGTACTTCGTGTATCCGAAGGACTTCTGGTTCGGCAGGTACGTGGTGGCGGGCTCGGCGAGCGAGGAGCCGCCCGCGGCGTTGACGACCGAGGAGCGGTCCACGGCGTAGGAGATCGCCTGGCGCACCTTGGGGTCGTCGAACGGCTTCACCTTCGGGTTGAAGGCGAGGTAGTTCGTGTAGCCGAAGTGTCCGGTGCCGACGTGCGAGGCCAGCTCCTTGTCGCCGGTGACCTTGGCGAGCTCGGCCGGGCCGAGGTTGGTGTCGGTGGTGACGGCTGCGGCGTCGTCGCCCTGGCTCGCGGAGAGCCGCTGGTTGATGACGGACGAGTCGAGCCCGGACCGTACGTCGATGACGTCCGGGTAGGCCTTGCGCTCCAGGTCGTTCTTCGCGGACCAGTGCGGGTTGCGCTCCAGGCGGAGCCGCTCCCCGTCGTTCTCGTTCTTGACGACCTTGTAGGGCCCGGACGAAAGCGGGTGCTCCTCGTACTTGGTGCCCTTGTCCTTGCTCTTCGGGACGGGCGTGAACTGCGTCTGGGTCGCCAGGTAGGGGAACTCGCCCTCGGGCTTGTTCAGATGGAAGACGATGGTCCGCTCGTCGGGCGTCTCGATGGACGCGAGCCCCTTGCCGCTCTTGTCCTTGTAGGGGCCCTGGTACTTGTCCCCGCCGATGAGCCAGTCCCTCAAGTAGGGTGCGCCACCGCTGAGTTCGGCGGCGAAGGACCGCTCGATGCCGTACTTCACGTCCGCCGAGGTGATCGTCGAACCGTCCTCGTACTTGACCCCCTTCTTCAGGGTGTACGTCCACACGGTGGCGTTCTTGCTCGGCTTGCCCAGGTCCGTCGCGAGGTCCGGGACGACCTCGGTGCCCTTGGCGCCGTCCTCGCGGTTGCGGGTGGTGAGCGTGCGGAAGACGAGGCTCGGCACGTTTCCGCCGCCGGAGGTGTACAGCCGCGCGGGGTCGAAGTCGACCTGCGGGTCACGGTTCAGGACGGTGAGCGTGCCGCCCTCGGCGGGCTTGCCGTCGCCGCCGCTCCCGGTGCCGCTGTCCTTCGGACCCGCGCAGGCGACGGCGCCCGAGGCCAGGACCAGGCTGACGGATGCCGCTGCCACGCGGCGGGCTATGACGGACGATTGACGCATCGGAAGAAGACCTCTCGGGGGGCGCCGCGGAAAGGCGGCGGGTCATCAGGAAACGAGCTGGGATGAAACAGAGCTCGCCCCGGAGAAGGCGCGAAAACGCAGCGGAAATCAGCTACGGACAGCCGGGAGCGGCCGAAGAGGGCCGGGGCTGGGCAGAAAGCGACGCACTCGCCGGGGCGGGCGTCAGCAACAGTGGATGTCGGCCACGCAGAGCGCGGCCACGCCGAACAGCGCCAGCTCAATGGCGGCGCTCGTAGGGGCGTGACTGTTCGACATGCGGAGAAATATGAACGAACTTCCGACAAATGTCAAAGCCGCGGCAGCGGACGCGGCTCCCGCACCCTGCCGACCCGCCTCAACTCTTCGGGAAGGCCCAGGGGTTGGCCTTGCACTTGATCCCGTCGTGCTCCAGGAACTTCGTCTGCTGCTGCATGACGGGCGCGAGCTCCCCGCTCTTCTTGCAGTCCGTGTGATTGAAGCCGAGCCGGTGACCGACCTCGTGGTTGATCAGCATCTGCCGGTACGGGTGAATGGCATTGCCGAACTTCTTCTTCACCGCGTCACCGTAGGTGGGCGCGCCCTGCGCCCAGCGATAGGCATTGATCATCACGCGGTCCGTCGCGGCGGAATCGCACGACACGTTGTCCTGGGTCGTGTCGAGACCGGATTTCGCGCACCAGACACCCGTCGTTCCCGGGCTGGCGAGCGTAATGACGAAATCGGGCTTCCCCGACGATATTCGCTCGAAGGTGCGGCCTCCGCCGTGGGCCCAACTCCGGTCGTCGTTCAGGGTCTTCTGCACGGCCTGCGCGAAGAGCTTGCCGTCCAGACCGAGGCCCTTCTCCACGTCGACGCGGTAGCGGAACTTCTGCCCCCGGCCGGGTGCCTTGTCGAAACCGGACATCGCCTCGAAGTCGCCGGACGCCTTGAGCTTCGCGTCCAGCGGATACTTCTCGCCCATCTTCTCGTCGTACGTCGCCGGGACCGCCTGCTGCTCGTCGGCGGGCGTGGGGCGGCGGTCCGAGCGGGAGGCGGGGTCCTCGGTGTCGCGCGCGCCGCCCGGGGCGGCCCGGCTCTGCGGGTCCGAGCCCTTGCTGCCGTCGGCCACCTGCCCTGCCACGACGACCGCGAGCACGGTGGTCACAGCGGCGGCCGCGATGCCGGTGAAGGTGCGGCTGCGGCCGCCCTTCTTGCCGTCGCCGCCCTGGCCGTCGCGATCGTCGGCAAGGTCGTCGTCGACGTCGTCGTCACCGTCGAAGAAGTCGCCGTTCTTGTCGCCGAGCCGTGGCTCGGCGGCCTCGTCCCAGTCGGTGACGGAGGCGTACGGGTCGCGGGGCGCCGGGGGCTGCATGCCCGGCCCCGACCCCGGCTCATCGCGGTCCGGGAAGGCGGCCACGTAGTCCTGGCGGGGCTCGGGAAAGCCCGGCCCGCTCCCGATCCGGGGCCCGCCACCGGTGCCGGTGACATCGCCCCAGGCGCCGCCGGGCTCCCGCTGCTCGGGGTGCCCGCCACGGACGTGCGGCACGCCCTGGTGCGGCGTCTGACGCGGCACACCGTGCGCGGGGGTGCCGTGTGCGGGGGTGCCGTGCGCGGGGGTGCCGTCCGCCCCGCGAACGCGCCTGCGCCGCCCCGTGCCGGGCCCCGGCTGTGGGCCCAGGCCCTGCGTCGTCGGTATGCCCGAGGTGCTGGTGTTGTCAGTCGTGTCTGCCGGACCCCGGCGACTGTGCCGTCCCACGCGCCGCCTCAGCTCCCCGAACCCGTGCGCGCGCCGCCCCGGCCCGCGGCATTCGACTCGCCTGCGTCGAGGAGCAGTTCGCGGAAGCCGGTGGCGACGGTGTCGGGGTACTCCATCATCGCCACGTGCCCCGCGTCGGGCAGCGTGAGCAGCCGCGAGTCGCGGAACGCGGCGGCCGCCTTGCGCGCCATGCGGTACGAGACGAGCAGATCGCGGCCGCCGTAGACCAACAGGGTCGGAGCGAGCACGCGCTCGGCCTGCCGCCACAGTCCGTGCTGGCCGCCCAGTGTGTACGCGTTCACGATGCCGCGCGCCGAGCGGGCCATCGCGTCCCAGAAGTAGGGGAGCTGGAGCCTGCGCTCCATCTCGCGGACCGCCGCGCTGAACCCTTCCGGCGTGACCCTGCCCGGGTCGCCGTAGCAGAGCCCCATCACGCCGCGCACCCGCTGCTCGGCCGTCCACTCCCTGGTGAGCCGGGTGAAGAGGGAGGCGACGCCCGGCACCGCGAGCAGCCCGGTCGGCACCGCCGTGCGCTGCACCCGCAGCTCCGGCAGGGCGGGCGAGACCAGCGTCAACGTACGGACCAGGTCGGGGCGGACCGCGGCGACGCGCGTGGTGACGGCGCCGCCCATGGAGTTCCCGAAGAGGTGGACGGGCCCGCGGCCGCTCGCGTCGAGATAGCGGATGACCGCGCGGGCGTGGCCCGTGACGGAGTAGTCCCCGTCGTCCGGCGGTGGGGAGTCCCCGAACCCCGGCAGATCGAGCGCCTCGCAGTCGACGACGTCCTCGAGCAGCGGCATCAGGGCCGACCAGTTCTGCGAGGACCCGCCGAGCCCGTGCACGTACAGCGCGGGCGGCAGTCCGGGGCCGGTCGAGGGCCGGGAGCGCACGGTCAGCGAGAGCCCCGGCAGCGCCACGGAGTCGAGCCGCTCGCCGTCCGCGACCGCCACGGCACCCGGCTTGGGCGCGACGGCGGAGGCCAGCAGGCTGGGCAGCTCGGTCGAAGACATGCGGGCAATGTTACGAGACGATCACGCGGTAGTTCACGTGTTCGCCGTCACAGATCGTGAACAGATCGCGTAGCGCCTCGCCCGTGTCTCTTCTACGCTCGAAGTCATGGAATGAGGGGGTACGGGGCACTCGCATCACCAAGGCCACCGAGTACCGCGAGGGAAGCGAGCCACACATGAGTGTCGACCCGACCGATCCCGACACCTTCGAGACGGACGACAGCACGGCCGAGGCCGATGTCGAGGCCCCGGAGGCGGACGCGGCCGAACAGCACACGGACCTCACCCCGAGCAGGGACGACTCCCTCCAGGAGGCCGACCCGGCCGCGGCGAACGAGGCCGACCTCGCGGAACAGGCCCGCGTCGTCAGCATCGACGAGGACGACTACCGCTGAGAGCACCGACCTGACCGTGTTTGCCCGGCTACGCACCGTTGGAGAGCCCATCTCCGATGGTCCGGTCCATGAAATTCTGCGCTCGTACCGCGCACATCGCTGTTACCGAAAAGTACGATGGCGGCGCGGCGCTCACCGCACATCGGACGATTTGGGAGGCGGCGTGACAGCCATCGAGCAGACAGAGGCGGCACGCCCGCGGGGCACACGCCTGCCGCGCCGTGCACGACGCAACCAGCTCCTCGGAGCGGCCCAGGAAGTTTTCGTCGCACAGGGGTACCACGCGGCGGCGATGGACGACATCGCCGAGCGCGCCGGTGTCAGCAAGCCCGTGCTCTACCAGCACTTCCCGGGCAAGCTCGACCTCTACCTCGCCCTGCTCGACCAGCACTGCGAGTCGCTCCTGCAGTCCGTGCGCACGGCGCTGGCGTCCACCACGGACAACAAGCTCCGCGTCGCCGCGACGATGGACGCCTACTTCGCGTACGTGGAGGACGAGGGCGGCGCGTTCCGTCTGGTCTTCGAGTCGGACCTGACGAACGAGGCGGCCGTGCGGGAGCGCGTGGACCGCGTCACCCTGCAGTGCGCCGAGGCGATCTGCGAGGTCATCGCCGAGGACACCGGCCTGCCCAGGGACGAGGCGATGCTCCTCGCCGTCGGCCTCGGCGGATACTCCCAGGTCGTCGCCCGGTACTGGCTGGCGAGCGCCAGCACGGTGCCGCGCGAGAAGGCGGTCCAGCTGATCACGTCGCTCGCCTGGCGCGGCATCGCCGGCTTCCCGCTGCACGGCGCCGAAGGCCACTGAGCCCTCGCGTTTTTGTTCCCGTCCCGTGTTCGCTACCGGCGTGCACGGCCGCGGCCGTGCACGTCCCCTCACCGGGCTAATGTGTGCTGGGTACGGCGCGGACGGCCGCGCACAGACTGACCGTCGGAGGGACAAAGCCGTGGAGGTCAAGATCGGCGTGCAGTACGCGCCCCGCGAGATCGTGCTGGAGAGCGGCCAGAGCGCCGAGGAAGTCGAGCACGCGGTGTCCGAGGCGCTGACCGGCAAGTCGCCGCTGCTGAGCCTCGTGGACGACCACGGCCGCAAGGTCCTGGTTCCGGCCGACCGCCTCGCATACGTGGAGCTCGGCGAGCCCACCGCGCGCAAGGTGGGCTTCAGCGCCCTGTAAGGACGCCAAGGACGCTCTTGGTGGATCTTGAAAGAACGGCCCGGTGGTTCTCAACCACCGGGCCGTTCTTGTGTGTTGTACGGGGAGTGCCGACGCGGGCCGATCATGGAGGGTTGCATTCCGGCCGCCTGGGGTAGACCGGCTACGACCGATTTGCACCGGCCGCAAAGGGAGGGCACACACCGTGATTCTGGAAGCACTCGGCTCCGCACTGCTCGGCCTGGCCCTGGCCTGGGCCGCCGCGCACCGCTTCGGGCACCGGCTGCCCGCGCGCACCCTGGTCCTGGCCACGGGCCCCGCAGGCGCACTCATCGGCGCCTTCATCACCCACACCGCGCTCGGCTCCGGCCACGCCCCCGCGACGCTCCTGGGAGCGGTCGCCGTCTCCGCGGCGCTGCTGTCCCTGCTGCTCCGCCCCACCCGTACCAGAATGCGCCGCTCGGCGACGGCATAGCTCCCGCGAGGGGGGGGCGGTATCCATCCGCGGACCGGCTGTGGCTGATCGCGCAGTTCCCCGCGCCCCCAAACCTCCGGCACCACCCCGAGGCCCCCGCAGGGGCGACCGCTCCGCTAGGCCGCCAGGCCCAGCGCAGCCATCCGCTTCGTGTGGGCCTCGGTGATCCGCGAGAACATCCGCCCGACCTCCGCGAGGTCGAACCCGTCGGCCACGCCGCCGACCAGCATGGTCGACAGGGCGTCCCGGTCGGCGACGACCCGCTGCGACTGCGAGAGGGCCTCGCCCATCAGCCGTCGCGCCCACAGCGCGAGCCGCCCGCCCACGCGCGGGTCCGCCTCGATCGCGGCGCGCACCTTCTCCACCGCGAAGCTCGCGTGCCCCGTGTCGTCGAGCACGCCCAGCACCAGGGCGCGGGTGTCGCCGTCGAGGCGGGCCGCCACCTCGCGGTAGAAGTCACTGGCGATCGAGTCGCCGACGTACGCCTTGACCAGGCCTTCGAGCCAGTCGGACGGCGCGGTCTGGCGGTGGAAGCCGTCGAGCGCGGCGACGAAGGGCTCCATCGCCTCCGTCGGCTCCGCGCCGATCGCCGACAGCCGGTCCCTGAGCCGCTCGAAGTGGTGGAACTCGGCCGACGCCATCTTCGCCAGCTCCGCCTTGTCGCCGAGCGTCGGCGCGAGCTTCGCGTCCTCCGCGAGCCGCTCGAACGCGGCGAGCTCCCCGTAGGCGAGCGCGCCGAGGAGGTCCACGACCGCGGCGCGGTACTGGGGCTCGGTGGCGGCCGTCGCCCAGTCCTGGGCGGCGATTCCGGTGGGTTCGGGGGCGGATTCGGCAGCGGTGTCGGGGGTCTCCATGAAGCGCACAATAGCCCGCCTGCCGGAAGGCGTAAGGCCCTGGTCAGTGACTGTGACGACGACCATGTGACCAATTCGCCGGACACACATGCGAGATTACGCGGTACAGTGGTAATGCGCCCGCCGAATATTCGACGGGCCGTACGAATGAGGATGCCCGGTCGGTGGCCCGATCGGCTCCGACCCGACAGCCCTCCGGGCGGTACGCACAGGTGCGTGCGGCACGAGGAGGGAACCTCAGCGGTAAGAGCGCTCGAGCGCCGGCAGTGGTCCCGCGCCCCCGGCCCGCCCCCCAAGCGGCCGGCGGTAGTGGCACGGTCACGACCCCCAGCGTTCGCCTCACGCCGCGTCTCACAGAAGAGGCATGGCCCTGACTACGACTTTCCGAGAGCTCGGGATTCTTCCCGAGACGGCCGAGGCGCTCGAAGCCGTCGGCATCATCAATCCCTTTCCCATCCAGGAGCTGACGCTCCCCGTCGCCCTCTCGGGCACGGACGTCATCGGCCAGGCCAAGACCGGCACCGGCAAGACGCTCGGCTTCGGACTCCCGATCCTGGAGCGCGTCACCGTCCCCGCCGACGTCGAGGCGGGCCGCGCCAAGCCGGAGCAGCTGACCGAGGCGCCGCAGGCCCTCGTCGTCGTTCCCACGCGCGAGCTGTGCCAGCAGGTGACGAACGACCTCCTGACCGCCGGCAAGGCGCGCAACGTCCGCGTCCTCGCCATATACGGCGGCCGGGCCTACGAACCGCAGGTCGAGGCCCTCAAGAAGGGCGTCGACGTGGTCGTCGGCACCCCCGGCCGTCTGCTCGACCTCGCGGGCCAGCGCAAGCTCGACCTCAAGCACGTCAAGTGCCTGGTCCTCGACGAGGCCGACGAGATGCTCGACCTGGGCTTCCTGCCCGACGTCGAGAAGATCATCAACATGCTCCCCGCGAAGCGCCAGACGATGCTGTTCTCGGCCACCATGCCGGGCGCCGTCATCGGCCTGGCCCGTCGGTACATGTCGCAGCCCACGCACATCCGCGCCACCGCGCCGGACGACGAGGGCCAGACCGTCGCGAACACGAAGCAGTTCGTGTACCGCGCGCACAACATGGACAAGCCCGAGATGGTCTCGCGCATCCTGCAGGCCGACGGCCGCGGACTCGCGATGATCTTCTGCCGTACGAAGCGGACCGCCGCCGACATCGCCGAGCAGCTGGAACGCCGGGGCTTCGCCTCCGGCGCCGTGCACGGCGACCTCGGCCAGGGCGCCCGTGAGCAGGCGCTGCGCGCGTTCCGCAACGGCAAGGTGGACGTGCTCGTGTGCACGGACGTCGCCGCGCGCGGCATCGACGTCGGTGGCGTCACGCACGTCATCAACTACCAGTCCCCCGAGGACGAGAAGACGTACCTGCACCGCATCGGCCGCACCGGCCGCGCGGGCGCCAAGGGCATCGCGATCACGCTGGTCGACTGGGACGACATCCCGCGCTGGCAGCTGATCAACAAGGCGCTCGACCTGGGGTTCAACGACCCGGTCGAGACGTACTCCAGCTCCCCGCACCTCTACGAGGACCTGGACATCCCGGCGGGCACCAAGGGTGTGCTGCCCCGCTCCGAGCGGACCCGTGCGGGTCTGGGCGCGGAGGAGGTCGAGGACCTCGGCGAGACCGGTGGCCGCGGCCGCGGTGGCCGCTCCGGCGGTCGTGCGCAGGACCGTGACCGGGATCGCAACCGGGACCGCGATCGCGACCGGGACCGTTCGGGCCCGGCGTCCGACGAGCGCGAGCGCCCCGCGCGCACGCCGCGTCGCCGCCGCCGCACCCGGGCAGGCAGCCCGCTCGACGCCGCCACCGCGACGGCACCCCCCGCTCCGACGGCCGAGGCGAGCGCCCCGGTCGCGGAGGCGAGCGCTCCGGTCGCGGAGGCGAGCGCTCCGGTCGCGGAGGCGACCGAGCCCCGCACCCCGCGCCGCCGTCGCCGGACGCGTTCCGGTGGGGCGTCCGAGGCCCTGGCCACGGCCGAGAGCACAACCGTCGAGACGGAGGCTCCCGCGCCGGTAGCGGCCGCCGCCCCGGTCGTCGAGGCGGAGGCTCCGGCCACGAAGCCGCGCCGCCGCACCCGCAAGACCGCGGAAAAGGTCGCCGAGGCCGCCACCCCCGAGGCCACCGCGACCGACACCGAGGCCGAAAAGCCCAAGCGCCGCACCCGCAAGACCGCCACCAAGGTCGCCGAAGCCACCCCGGCCGAAGCCACCACGGAGGCCCCGGCCGCCGAAAAGCCGAAGCGCCGCACCCGCAAGACCGCGGAAAAGGTCGCCGAGGCCGCCACCCCCGAGGCCACCGCGACCGACACCGAGGCCGAAAAGCCCAAGCGCCGCACCCGCAAGACCGCCGCCAAGGCACCGGCAGCGACCGAGGCCGCCGCCCCCGAGGCCGGGATTCCGGCCCAGGCGACGGAGGAGTCCAAGCCCCGCCGTCGTACGCGCAAGGCCGCTGCCGCCCCGGCGGACACGGCCGAGGCCGAGGCGACCGCCCCGGCGCCGCGTCGTCGCACGCGCAAGAAGGCGGAACCGGTGGAGACGCCGGAGAGCTGACCTTCCGGTCGCCTCCGTCCGGTCTCCTCCACCGGCCCGCCCCGCAGAAGGCCCGCCCCCGTTCGGGGCGGGCCTTCTCGCGTCGGACGGCCGCCGGACCGCGGGCCGGGAGGGGAGCCGCGCTGCCACAACGCGCAGGTCACCCGTTAGCCTCGGCTCATGAGCAGGCCGCCGACCTTCGTCCCGCCCCCGTGCGCGAGCGCGCGGACCCTCCACACCGAGCGGGGCGACTTCGCCGTTCTCGACGCGGTTCCGGCGGCTGGTGTCCGGCGCCGGGGGACCGTCCTCATGCTCCCGGGCTTCACCGGCAGCAAGGAGGACTTCATCGCCCTCCTGGAGCCACTGACCGCCGCGGGCTACCGCGCGGTGACCGTGGACGGGCGCGGACAGTACGAGACGGCGGGCCCGGACGACGTGTCGGCGTACGCCCAGACGGAGCTGGCCCGCGACGTGCTGGCCCAGGCGGCCGCCCTGTCCGAGGCGCGCCCCCACCTCCTCGGCCACTCGCTGGGCGGTCAGATCGCCCGTGCCGCCGTGCTCCTGGAACCCCGCACCTTCGCCACCCTCACCCTGATGTCCTCGGGCCCCGCCGCGATCGTCCCCGAACAGCAGACCCGCGCCAAGATGCTGGCGGACGCCCTCGCCGCGCTGTCGATGGGCGAGGTGTGGCAGGCGATGCGGGCCATGGAGCCGCCGCCTCCGCAGGACGCGCGGCCGGGCGCGGGCGGGGAGGCCGATGACGCCGCCGACGGCGAGGCCCTGCGCGCCCGCTGGCTGCGGCACAGCCCGGCCCAGCTCATCGCGACCGGCCGCCAGCTCTCCACGGAACCGGACCGGGTGGCCGAGCTGGCCGCGCTGCCGCTGCCCAAGCACGTCATCTCGGGCGAGCGCGACGACACATGGCCCGTGCCGCTCATGGACGACATGGCCCACCGCCTGGACGCCCACCGCACGGTGATCCACGGCGCCGAGCACTCCCCGAACACCGACCGCCCGGCGGAGACGGCCGCGGCCCTGGTCGGCTTCTGGCACCGGCACTGAAGACACCGGCACCGGCACCACGGCGCCGGGGCCGGGCACCGAACCGGGATCCTCAGTACTGCGCCTGCAGGTGCTCCCAGAAGCCGTCCCGCAGCGCCCTGCGCAGATCCGACTGCCCGCGCAGCGAGTACTGCAGCAGCCGCTCCGCCTCGACCAGCAGGTCCTGGTCCACGGAGCCGGGCAGATAGGGATGTCCGGGCAACAGCCCCACCAGGGCCTCGCGCCCGCGCGCCCCGAGCCACTTCGCGGCGATCTGCGCGCCGACGAAACGGACGTCGTCGCGGGAGGGGCGGTGCGCGGCGGTCCCCGTCTCGTACGTCGCGACGGTGCGCCGCACCACGTACGGCTTGAAGAAGTCGAGGTCGAACGTGCGCTGGCTGTCGACCTCCCAGAGCAGCGCCTCCGCCTGGTTGCGGCCGTCCGGGGCCTCGATGCCCCACAGGTGGACCCGCGCGCCGTAACCCTGCGCCGCCTCCACCGCCGAGACCAGGTCCTCGTCGCCGCCGATGAGGGCGGCGTCGCTGACGGCGCGGTGTCTGGCGAGTGACTCCAGGTCGCTGCGGATCAGGGAGTCGACGCCCTTCTGCTGGTTGTTGGCGTTGAGGTTGCCGAGCCTGACCTTGACGTCGGGCAGCTCCGCGATCGACTGCTGCTCGGCCGTGTGGATGCGGCGCCTGGCGCCGTCGTACCAGTACACGCGCAGCAGGCGGCTGTCCGCGAAGATCGTGCGCGCCTTGTCGATGAGCGCCTCGATGAGGCCCTCCGCGTCGAGGTCGAAGGCGCGCCGGTCCTCGGTCCCGGCGGCCAGCCGGCCCGCGGCGGCGTACAGATACCCGGCGTCGACGAAGATCGCGTGCGTGGACGGGGTCTTCGCCACCTCGGCGAGCACGCGCTCGAGCAGTGCATTGGTGCGCTCCAGCTGGGCGCTGATGTCGGCCGCGCCGGGGGCTGCGGCACCGGAGTCGACGGCGCTGGGGTCGACTGCGCTGGGGTCGGCGTCGTTCATATCGGTCCCAGTCTCCCGCCGGTCACGCAGCGAACACAACCGATCTCGCTACTCGCAAGTAATTAGGTTACCGAAAAATTTCTTTAGCGTAGGGAATGTTTGCAGGGGGCAACTCGTTGAACCCATCAGGAACACAGCAGTTCTCCTTGCAGGAGGATGACCAGACGAAGGGAGAAGCCCTATGCGCTTCGAAATCATGCGACTCGACGACGTCGACGGCGCGGCCGTGGACAGCACCGTCGTGGACGCCGCCTCCGTCAACCGGATCGTGCAGCAGGCCGCAGCGATCGGCCAGCGCATCTACATCCGCCCGGCCGACACCACGGCCTCGTAACGCAGACGTCGAAAGGCCCCCGTACGGAAACCGTACGGGGGCCTTTCGTGTGCGCGCGACGCCCGGTCTCCTGTCCGCGGAGCTCAGGCGCCCTTGATCACCTGCGTCACGCCGTTGATGATCTGCTGGACCGCGATGGCGGACAGCATCATGCCCGCGAGACGCGTCACGAGCACCACGCCGCCGTCCTTGATCACGCGGATGATCAGCAGCGAATACCGCATCACCAGCCAGAGCACCACGTGCATGGCCACGATCGCCGCCCAGACGGAGATCTGCGTACCGACGCTGTCGGCGTCCTGGACGGCCAGGATGACCGAGACGATCGCGCCGGGACCGGCGAGCAGCGGCATGCCGAGCGGCACCAGCGCGACATTGACGTCCTTGGTCTGCTTCGGCTCGTCCGTCTTGCCGGTGAGCAGGTCCAGCGCGATGAGGAGCAGCAGCAGTCCGCCCGCGATCATCAGCGCGGGGACGGAGACGTGCAGGTAGTCGAGGATCTGGTGGCCCACGAGCCCGAAGACCGAGATGACGCCGAAGGCGACGCAGACGGCCTGGAAGGCCATCCGCTGCTGCACCTTGGCGGGTCGGCCCGCGGTGAGACCGAGGAAGATCGGGGTGATCCCAGGGGGGTCCATAATCACGAAAAGCGTGAGAAAGAGGGATCCGAAAACGGCGACGTCGAACACAGTGATGGCCTTGCGGAGAGTCGTACGAAGGAGCCCGCGACGGACGGACCCGGGCGCGGGGCGCGGGCGACCGCCGTCACGGAACGGGGTGCGGTGAAGTGGGGTGAGGTGGAGTGAAGGGGCAGTCCCGCGCGGTGCGGGCTGCTACGCGGCGGAGTGTCCGCCGGCGCCCGGCACGGGGAACGCACCCGTGGCCCGGCGCGTGATCTCGCCGTAGATCTCGGGGTCGGTGGTGAACTCCCCGAGCACACACGTCTTGCGGCTGCCGTGGTAGTCACTGGACCCGGTGACCAGCAGGCCGAGGTCCCCCGCGAGGGCGCGCAGCCGGGTGCGGGTCTCGGGCGTGTGGTCCATGTGGTCGACCTCGATGCCGTCCAGGCCGGCCGCCGCGAGGTCGGCTATGACGCTCTCGGACACGACCTTGCCGCGCTTGACGGCACCGGGGTGCGCGAAGACGGTGACGCCACCGGCCGCCTTGACCAGGCGGATCGCGTCGAAGGGGTCGAGCTCGTGCTTGTCGGCGAACGCGCGGCCGCCGTCGGCGAGCCACTCGGGCGTGAAGGCGTCGGAGACGGTGGGCACGACGCCCAGCTCGACGAGCGCCTCGGCGATGTGCGGGCGGCCCACCGAGCCGTCGCCCGCGATGCGCGCGACCTGCTCCCAGGTCACCGGCACGCCGAGCCCTTGGAGCTTGCCGATCATCGCCTTCGCGCGCGGCACCCGGTCGTCGCGGACCAGCTCGCACTCGCGGGCGAGCTCCGGCTCCTCGGGGTCGAAGAGGTAGGCCAGCATGTGCAGGCCCATGCCGTCGAGGTTGAAGGAGAGCTCGGCGCCGGTCACGAGGACCAGGTCCGTCGGGAGCTGACTCAAGGCCTGCTTCGCCTCGGCGTATCCCCGGGTGGTGTCGTGGTCGGTGAGCGCGACGACGTCAAGGCCTGCGGCCGCGGCGTTGCGGACCAGCTCTGCCGGGGTGTCCGTGCCGTCGGACGCGGTGGAGTGGGTGTGCAGATCGATGCGCACGACGCTGGCTCCAGTGCTCTGACGGGCGAATGAGGGGACGCTCAAGGATAACGGGCCTCGGGCGTTTCCCGGCCCGTCCCCGAAGAGGCATCGCTCACCACGCCGCCGGGCCCGCCCCTCAGGACTCCGCCCGGCCCGCCCCGCTCACGGCGTGAGCAGCCGCGGCGACAGCGCCCCGCACGGCAGCAGGTCCACCTCCGCGCCCGCGTCCCGCAGATCGGTGAGGACCAGCTCGTCGTACATGAGCAGGCCCGACTGCTCCGGCCACGCGATGGCCCACAGCCACAGACCGCGCGCCTCTCCCGCGAAGACAGCGCGGTCGTCCGGGGTCCCCGAGACATGCCACATCGGCGTCGGCCGCCCGGCGGCCAGGACCTTGGTCTGCGGCGGCTTCTCGACGCTCATGTGGGGGCCCGGGTCGGGGCCGTCGATGCCTGCGTACCGCGCGCCGAGGCCGACGCCGAGCTCCTCGGCGACGAGCACCAGCTCACCGACGCCGCCGAGCGGCGCGGGACCCGAGCAGGCCACGGCCGTCGCACGGCCACCGCTCCTGTCGTCCCCCGCGCAGGCCACACCCGTGAACAGCCAGCCGACCGGCAGGGGCCACGGCATCCACACCGGAACCTGTGCGCGGTGCACCACGACCTGGAGGGCCTCGACGCTGGGCGGGATCACGGGCTGCAGCGGGTGCACCGTGCCGTGCACGTCGCACTGCCAGGAGTCGGCAAAGAGACCGGGAGCCCTGACCCGGCCACCACACTTCGGGCAACTGGGTTCGCCCCTCATAGCGCCCAACGGTCCTCCCCGGTCGGCGCCCCGTCAAGGACGATCACCCGTCCGGTGGCGCTGTCACCAGGCAAAATTACATGTAGCTTGCATCAATTAGACTCCCTAACTTAATATGTGCATACGTCAACGACTTCCGTGCAAGCAGTGGAAGCAGTGAAGGAGCGGCTGTATGAACAGCAGCACAGGGGGTCCCGCCGAAGGGGACCCATTCGACGCCGGGGCGGGCAGCCTGCTGCGGCAACCGAAGGCCGTGTGGGCCACGGCGGGCGCGTCCGTCGTCGCCTTCATGGGCATCGGACTCGTCGACCCGATCCTGCCCTCGATCGCCAAGGGCCTGGACGCCGACGCCAGCCAGGTGTCCCTCCTCTTCACCTCGTACTTCCTGATCACCGCCGTCGCCATGCTGGTCACCGGCTTCGTCTCCAGCCGCATCGGCGGCAAGAAGACCCTGCTGCTCGGCCTCGCGCTGGTCGTGGTCTTCGCGGCCCTGTCCGGCACGTCGGGCTCGGTCGGTGAACTCGTCGGGTTCCGGGCCGGCTGGGGCCTCGGCAACGCGCTCTTCGTCTCGACCGCACTCGCCGTCATCGTCGGCGCCGCGGCGGGCGGCAGCGCGGCCGCGATCCTGCTGTACGAGTCGGCGCTCGGCCTCGGCATGGCCTGCGGGCCCCTGGTCGGCGCCCTGCTCGGCGACGCCAGCTGGCGCTACCCCTTCTTCGGCACCGCCGCGCTGATGGCCATCGGCTTCCTCTGCATCACGGCGTTCCTCAAGGAACAGCCGAAGCCCGCGCAGAAGACCTCGCTGCTCGCCCCGATCAAGGCGCTCGGCCACGGCGGCCTCGCCTCCGCGGCGGCCTCCGCGTTCTTCTACAACTACACGTTCTTCACCGTGCTGGCCTTCACGCCGTTCGTGCTGAACATGACCCCGTACAAATCCGGCGCGGTCTTCTTCGCCTGGGGTGTGCTGCTCGCCGTCTTCTCGGTGCTCGTCGCGCCGCGGCTGCAGGCACGCCTCGGCTCGCTGCAGGTGCTCGGCGGCTCCCTGGTGCTGCTCGCCATCGACGTGCTGGTGCTCGGCTACGGCAACCACACCGTGGCCGTCGTCTGCACCATCCTGTCCGGCGCCTTCATCGGCGTGAACAACACCGTGTACACCGAGCTCGCCCTCGGGGTGTCCGACGCACCGCGCCCGGTGGCCAGCGCCGGCTACAACTTCGTCCGGTGGTTCGCGGCCGCCGCCGCGCCGTTCCTCGCGCCGAAGATCGAGGAGTGGAGCAACATCCACATCCCGTTCGTGGTCGCGGCCGTCACGGCGGTGCTCGGCGCGGTCGTGGTGTGGGTGCGCAGGAACGCCCTCACTCACGAAGCCGAGGAGCTGGAGCCGCAGCACGCCACGGAGGACGGCGTGACGGTCTTCGCCAACTGAGGCCCCCGCGAAGGAACTTCAGGGACTTCAGTCCAGGGACACGGACTTGCGCAGCGGATCGCGCAGGTCCGTTCCGCTGTTCAGCCAGCGCTCCTGAAGGGCCGCCGCGCCGTGCACGCGCTTCCACGCCGCCTCGTTCGGCGTCATGGGGAGCAGGGGCAGGAAACGTACGGGATCCATGGGGCCGTCCAGCTCCAGGTCCTCGATCAGACCGCCGGACTCCGCCACGAGCACCGAGGTGAACGGCGCCCCCGGCCACAGCGGTTCGCCCACGTCCAGCGACGCGCCCGGCGCCACGATCAGCCCCTCGACCTGTGGCGAGGCGGCGAGCACGGCGAGCGGCCGGAGCGCCTTGTCCGTGTCGGCGAGGCCTCCCCGCACCGACAACACCAGCTCTGCGCGCGGCCCCTTGACCGGATCGGCCAGCGGCGCGGTCGGGTCGGCCATGGGCTGGGCCGACATGCCGAGCGTGGCGTAGCGCACCACGTCGCCGTCCGTGAACCGCAACACTTCGATGCGGTCGGTCCCGAGGAAGGTCACCGCGGCGCGCGCGTCGGGTTCCCCCAGGCCAGTGCGGAAACGGGCCTCGACCAGCGCAAGAACATCAGCCATGACGCGAGCATAGAACTCGTCAGGGACCGGCAAAGCGGGGGCTTGACACTTCTGTCGGCTGATAGTGTTGGCCGCTGGCTCAGGGCAGCACGCAGAAGCGTCGCTTTCAAGCCCTGCAGACAGACACTGACTTTGCGCCACGGGCGTGAAGGGCGCATGGGACTTCCCTTACGGGGGACCGGCCGGAGGAGGTGGGGCTGCAATGGACCGAAGTCGACCGTGCAGTACCACCCGCTCTTCCGCCCGGTGATTCACGCAGCCCTGTAGCTGCGCGAGCACACGCACGCACCGCGAGCACCGTTCGTGCCGTGTGCGTCGGAAGAGCACTTCGTTCCCACCTGATCTGTCTGAGTTCCCTGATCTGTGTCAGTAGCGAAGCTGCCACCGCGACGATGCGGTGCTCCCCGCTTTGTGGACGTGCCAAACATCCCGCAGTAGGACGTCCCCATTCCGGGCAGTTCCAATCGTCGCCGGCGGCCTCCTTCGAAGGAGCCTGCCCATGTCCATGATCCGCGACCTTCGTGCCGCCGTCCGCCCCTCGCTGCGCAAGGACGGCACCGCCTACCCCTCCTCCCCCGCCTCGTACGACACCTACGACGCCACCCGCGACGCCGCGTCCGCCGTCGTCGACTGCGCCGTCTACCGCGACGGGCGCCGCCTGGAGTGCGCGGACGCCCTCACACCGCACGAGGCGATGCTCGAGGTGCGCCGCCGGGGCGGCTTCGCCTGGATCGGCCTGCACGAGCCGACCGAGGCCGAGTTCGCCGGTATCGCCGCCGAGTTCGGACTGCACCCGCTCGCCGTGGAGGACGCGGTCCACGCCCACCAGCGGCCCAAGCTGGAGCGTTACGACGACACGCTGTTCACCGTCTTCAAGACCATCCACTACGTCGAGCACGACGAGCTCACCGCCACCAGCGAAATCGTGGAGACCGGCGAGGTGATGTGCTTCACCGGCCGGGACTTCTTCATCACCGTGCGGCACGGCGGCCACGGCTCGCTGCGCGCCCTGCGCCGCCGCCTCCAGGAGGACCCCGAGCTGCTCGGCAAGGGCCCCTCCGCCGTCCTGCACACCATCGCCGACCACGTCGTCGACGGCTACCTCGCGGTCGCCGACGCCATGCAGGACGACATCGACGACGTGGAGAGCGAGGTGTTCTCCGCGCCGAGCAAGGGCAAGGGCACCTCGCGCGGCGTCGACGCCGGGCGGATCTACCAGCTCAAGCGCGAGGTCCTGGAGTTCAAGCGGGCCGTCTCGCCGCTGCTGCGGCCGATGCTGCTGCTCAGTGAGCGGCCGATGCGGCTCGTCGACCCCGATATCCAGAAGTACTTCCGTGACGTCGCCGACCACCTCACGCGCGTCCAGGAACAGGTCATCGGCTTCGACGAGCTGCTCAACTCGATCCTGCAGGCCAACCTCGCGCAGGCCGCCGTCGCGCAGAACGAGGACATGCGCAAGATCACCTCGTGGGCGGCGATCATCGCCGTCCCGACGGCCGTCTGCGGGATCTACGGCATGAACTTCAAGCACATGCCCGAGCTCCAGTGGCGCTACGGCTACCCGATGGTGCTCGCCCTCATCGGCGGCGTCTGCTTCGCGATCCACCGGACCCTGAAGCGCAACGGCTGGCTGTGACGGCCGCGGTCCGGCCCCGGTGGGCCGTGGGCGTCACTCGGTAGGCTGCCGCCATGACTGCTGACCCGCTGCTCGACCGCGCCCTCGTCGAGGAGGCCACCAAGAAGTCCGGCCTCGTCTGGGTCCAGGGCGAGGGCTCGCCCGCCCGGGCGCTGTGGCACATCTGGCACGAGGGCGCCGTGCACCTCGTCGGCGACGGTCCCGGCGAGCAGCCGCTGCCCGGACTCGTCGACGGGGGGACCGCCGAGGTGACCGTGCGCAGCAAGGACAAGGGCGGCCGCGTCGTCGCCTGGACGGCGGCGGTCGCCGAGCTCGCGCCCGGCTCCGAGGAGTGGGAGGCGGCGGTCGCCGAGCTCAAGGGGAAGCGGTTGAACGCGCCGGACGCGGAGCGGGTCACCGTGCGGTGGGCCGAGCAGTGCCGGGTCGTCCGGCTCACCCCGCGTGAGGGGGTGACGCCGTTGCCCTCGGGGTCTCTCGCGGCGGCGCCGCTGCCCACGGGGGCGACCACGCGTGAGCCTTTGCCCGACGGGCTTCCGCGGCTGCTTTTCAAGCGCAAGCGCCGTTGAGTCCTTCGGCGGCTCCGCCCTGCGGGTGTGTGGGGCTGGTCGCGCAGTTCCCCGCGCCCCTGGAGGCCTGCCCCTTCGGGGCTTGCCTCTTACGACGTCGGGAGTTGCTTTCCGTAGTCGACCATTTCGTCCTTGCCCGGCTCCTGCAAGGCGAAGTCCTTGTTCCAGTCGGTGAGTTTGAGGGTGCCCGCGTCGCCGCCGCGGTCCAGGCGCAGGGGGTACGGCTTGCCGTCCAGGGAGACGGAGAGCGTGCCGCCCGCGCCGTCGTCGCCGGTGATCTTGATGCTGCGCAGCGAGCCCGTCTTGCCGCGGTCGCCCACGGCGAGCTTGCCGTGCAGGGCGAGCATGCCGTCCAGGAGTTCGTCCTTGTCCGTGAAGCCGCTCAGCTGCTGGTAGGCGGGGTCGCCCTGCGGGACCTTCACGTACTTGCCGTCCAGCTTGGCCGCGGCCGTCGCGTCGGACTGCCCCGACTTTCCGTCGCCCTCTTTGCCGTCGTGCGTCCAGAACTGCGTGTCGGCCTTCAGATACAGCTGCTCGCCGACCTTCAGCAGCTGGAAGGTCTGCCCCTTGGAGGTGACCGAGCCGGTGCCGCCCTCGCCCTTGAGGCGCATGTCGAGGGTGTACGTGTGGCTCTTGCTGACCACCGTGCCGGAGAGCCGGACCGCAGAGGCCGTCTCGGCCGCCTTGCCCGCCTTGCTCTGGATCTTCGACGCGGAGAGCTTCCCGACGCCGTTCGTGCCCGCGTCCGGGTCCTCACTGCCGCTGCAGCCCGCCAGACTCGTCACCGCCGCGACCAGACCCGCGCACAGCGCACTCACGAACGCTGCCCGGCGGGCGCGGCTGGCCAGGGGAAGAGCGGTCACAGGTGGCGCTGCCTCTCGTGCGGACGACCTCTACGGCTTCGGCAGTACGGCAGCGTACCTGTGTCGGCCGAGCCGATCGGCGGCAGTCCGTCCGGACCCTCCGCCGGGGCGTGTCCGACCGGGACGGGCTAGCCTGAAGCCCGTATTGACGGACCAACCGGCATGAAACCCCCGGCCTGAAGGAGGCGCACGTATGGCGGCAGGTGCCCCCAGGGTCTTCGTCTCACACCTCTCCGGCACCCCCGTCTTCGACCCGAACGGCGACCAGGTGGGCCGGGTGCGCGACCTGGTCGCGATGCTCAGGGTCGGCAGACGGCCGCCCCGGCTCCTCGGCCTCGTCGTCGAGCTCGCGACCCGGCGCCGCCTCTTCCTGCCGATGACCCGCGTCACCGGCATCGAGTCGGGCCAGGTCATCACCACCGGCGTCCTGAACGTGCGGCGCTTCGAGCAGCGGCCCACCGAGCGGCTCGTCCTCGGCGAGATGCTCGACCGGCGGGTGCGGCTCGTCGACACCGGCGACGAGGTCACCGTCCTTGACGTATCGATTCAGCAGCTCCCCGCCCGCCGCGACTGGGAGATCGACCGGGTCTTCGTGCGCAAGGGCAAGGGCGGCACCTTCCGGCGCAAGGGCGAGACGCTCACCGTCGACTGGTCGGCCGTGGACGGCTTCTCCCTGGAGGAGCACGGCCAGGGCGCCGAGAACCTCCTGGCCACCTTCGAGCAGCTGCGCCCCGCCGACCTCGCCAACGTCCTGCACCACCTCTCCCCCAAACGGCGGACCGAGGTGGCCGCCGCCCTCGACGACGACCGGCTCGCCGACGTCCTGGAGGAGCTCCCCGAGGACGACCAGATCGAGATCCTCGGAAAGCTCAAGGAGGAGCGCGCGGCCGACGTCCTGGAGGCCATGGACCCGGATGACGCGGCCGACCTCCTGGCCGAGCTGCCCGAGGAGGACAAGGAACGGCTACTCACCCTGATGCAGCCGGGCGACGCGGCGGACGTCCGACGTCTGATGGCGTACGAGGAGCGGACGGCCGGCGGCATGATGACCACCGAGCCGATCGTGCTGCGGCCCGACGCGACGGTCGCCGACGCGCTCGCCCGGGTGCGGCAGCAGGACCTCTCCCCCGCGCTCGCCGCGCAGGTGTACGTGTGCCGCCCGCCCGACGAGACGCCGACGGGCAAGTACCTGGGCACCGTGCACTTCCAGCGGCTGCTGCGCGATCCGCCGTACACGCTGGTCGGCTCGATCCTGGACGACGATCTGCTGCCGCTCGCGCCCGGCACCACACTGCCGGCCGTCGCCGGGTACTTCGCGACGTACGACATGGTGGCGGCCCCCGTCGTCGACGAGAGCGGCTCGCTGCTCGGGGCGATCACCGTCGACGACGTGCTCGACCACATGCTGCCGGACGACTGGCGCGAGACGGAGTTCCACTTGGAGGAGGAAGGGGCGGGCCATGGCGGCTGACCGCGAGCGCGAGAACCGTTCCGAGCCGCGGAGCCCGCGATTCCGTCTGGACCAGCCGAGGCCGCCGCGCAACAGGATCCTGCCCGAGTACGACCCGGAGGCCTTCGGGCGCCTCTCGGAGCGCATCGCGCGGTTCCTGGGCACCGGCAGGTTCATCGTCTGGATGACGGTCGTCATCATCCTGTGGGTGGTGTGGAACATCGCCGCCCCCGACCACCTGCGGTTCGACCAGTACCCGTTCATCTTCCTGACGCTGATGCTGTCGCTCCAGGCGTCGTACGCCGCCCCGCTGATCCTCCTCGCGCAGAACCGCCAGGACGACCGCGACCGCGTCAACCTCGAACAGGACCGCAAGCAGAACGAGCGGTCCATCGCGGACACCGAGTACCTCACCCGGGAGATCGCCTCGCTGCGCATGGGCCTCGGCGAGGTGGCCACCCGCGACTGGATCCGCTCCGAGCTCCAGGACCTGGTCAAGGAGTTGGAGGAGCAGCGCGCCGTATTCCCGTCGGAGCGTTCGCGCGGAAGTGATGTAGGCGACCGCTGACATACCTTTCCGGGGCGGGGTTACCGCGCCGTACTATCGGTCTTATGGCTACGGAAGACGCGGTGCGCGAAGCACTGGCGACGGTGAACGACCCCGAGATCCAGCGACCCATCACCGAGCTGGGGATGGTCAAATCGGTGGACATCTCCGCCGAGGGGGCAGTCGCGGTCACCGTGTACCTGACGGTCTCCGGCTGCCCGATGCGCGAGACCATCACGAAGAACGTGACCGACGCGGTCGCCGCGGTCGAGGGCGTCACGCACGTCGACGTGACCCTGGACGTGATGGGCGACGAGCAGCGCAAGGAGCTGGCGGCCGCGCTGCGCGGCGGCACCGCCGAGCGCGAGGTCCCCTTCGCCAAGCCCGGCTCGCTGACCCGGGTCTACGCGGTCGCGTCCGGCAAGGGCGGCGTCGGCAAGTCCTCGGTGACGGTGAACCTCGCGGCCGCGATGGCCGCCGACGGCCTGAAGGTCGGCGTCGTGGACGCCGACATCTACGGCCACTCGGTGCCCCGCATGCTGGGCGCCGACGGCAGGCCCACCCAGGTCGAGAACATGATCATGCCGCCGTCGGCGAACGGCGTGAAGGTCATCTCCATCGGCATGTTCACGCCGGGCAACGCGCCGGTCGTGTGGCGCGGCCCGATGCTGCACCGCGCGCTCCAGCAGTTCCTCGCGGACGTCTTCTGGGGCGACCTGGACGTGCTGCTCCTCGACCTGCCGCCGGGCACGGGCGACATCGCGATCTCGGTCGCGCAGCTCGTCCCGAACGCCGAGATCCTGGTCGTGACGACGCCGCAGCAGGCGGCCGCCGAGGTCGCCGAGCGTGCCGGCTCCATCGCCGTCCAGACCCACCAGAAGATCGTCGGCGTCGTCGAGAACATGTCGGGCCTGCCCTGCCCGCACTGCGGCGAGATGGTCGACGTGTTCGGTACGGGCGGCGGGCAGAAGGTCGCCGAGGGCCTCACGAAGACGACGGGCGCGACGGTGCCGGTCCTCGGCTCCATCCCGATCGACGTCCGGCTGCGGGAGGGCGGCGACGAGGGCAAGCCCGTCGTCCTGACCGACCCGGAGTCCCCGGCGGGCGCGGCACTGCACGCCATCGCGGGCAAGCTGGGCGGCCGTCAGCGCGGCCTGTCGGGCATGTCGCTGGGCATCACGCCGCGCAACAAGTTCTGAGTCCTCATCCGGTTAGAGCCTGTGTCATAACCCCGGCTCTTACGGCGACGGGGGCGCCGCTCTGCGTGAGCGGCGCCCCCGTCGGCGTATGCACGGAGCCCTACGAGGCGTACGACCCGATGTCCTTGATCACCGAGAAGCCCAGGCCGTACGCGCTCATGCCGCGGCCGTAGGCACCCAGGTGGACGCCCTCCTTCGTGGAGCCCGCGAGGACCCAGCCGTACTCGGACTCGCGGTAGTGGAAGGGCGTCGGCACCCCGTCCACCGGCAGGGACAGCGTCGACCAGTCGGAGCCCTCCAGGTCGTCGGCGAGCACCCAGGCGGTCTCCGTCTGCTGGTCCAGCCAGTCGTCGCGCAGGGTGTGGTCCATCTGGCCGGGCCAGGTGAAGGACAGCAGGCCGACCCCGGCGAGCCAGGCCGCCGAGGAGACCGAGGTGGCCTCCAGGACGCCCGTGCCGTCCGCGGTGCGCCGCACCGGGTTGGCCGCGACGGTCACCACGACCGCGAAGCGCTCCTTGTCACTGTTGCCGAGGCTGCCCTCGGCACGGACCGACGGCTCGTCGCCGTGTCCTATCGAACCGTGCTCCACGGCACCGTCCGCCGTCGCGCCGACCTGCATCAGCCAGCGCTGCCCCGTGAAGGCCTCGTCGAGGCCGTACCAGGGGAAGGGCGCCAGCAGGTAGCCGTCGACCGTACGTCGGGCGGTCGGCACCGCTTGTGCGGTGCCGTCCGCGGTCGGCGCCTGCGCGCCCACCCGACTTGTCGTCTCCATGTACCCGGCCGCCTCCTCGCTCTCGTCTGTCCGGAGCGGCCCGCCCCCCTCGGGCGTCCTCACGCCGGACAACAAGGCAGGATAGCCACACCTGTTGGCGGGGGCAGTCCAGGCGAGGTCTCAGGTGGCGTCCGCGTCGAACGGCGGACGGTCGCCGGAGTCGAGCTTCTGGGGCTCCGCGGGCTTCTTCTGCATGTCGACGCGGGCTCCGCCGGACGAGGCCGCGGAGGCCTCCTTGGCGGCGTCGGAGGAGTCGCTGTCGCGGCCGTGCACGGCGTCCGCGACCTCGTTCATCTCCTTCTTCAGGTCGAAGCCGTTGCGGATTTCCTTGAGCCCGAGCTCGTCGTTGTCGAGCTGCTTGCGGATGAACTTCTTCGGGTTCAGGTCGTCGAACTCGAAGTCCTTGAACTCGGGGCCGAGCTCATCGCGGATGTCCGCTTTCGCACTGTCGGAGAACTCGCGGATCTTGCGGATCGTGCGGGAGATGTCCTGAATGACCTTGGGGAGCTTGTCCGGACCGAAGATGAGCACGGCGAGGACGACCAGCGTCACTATCTCGAGTGCGCCAATGTCATTGAACACCTGGAACTCCTTGCGATGTCCTCAGCCCGCAGCAGGTCGTCGGCAACAGGTCGTCGTCCGAGGTCTGGACCGTGACCACGGTACCCGGCGCTGATGTCTGTCCGGTAGCCGCTGCACGACAACGCGGAGCAGACCTGGCCAGTCCTTTACTCAGTCACCGCCGGCCGAGCCGAGCACCAGAGTCACCTCGCGGTCGTCGCCGTCGCGCTCGACCGTCAGGCGCAGGCGGTCCTTGGGACGGTGCGCGCGGACCTTGACGATCAGCTCGTCGCTGGAGTGCACGGCGCGGCCGTCGACCTCGGTGATGACGTCGCCCGGCTTCAGGCCGGCCTTGTCGCCCGGGCCGTTCCTGTTGACCGACGGGCCGCCGCTCCTGCCCTTGTCCGCTATCCGGGCTCCGTCGCCGTTGAACTCCGTGTCGAGCGTGACGCCTATCACGGGGTGCGTGGCCTTGCCGAAATTGATCAGCTCTTCGGCGACGCGCTTGCCCTGGTTGATGGGGATGGCGAAGCCGAGGCCGATGGAGCCCGCCTGGCCGCCGCCCGGGTCCGAGCCCTCGTCCGCGGAGCGTATGGCGCTGTTGATGCCGATGACGCGTGCCTTGGAGTCGACCAGGGGGCCGCCGGAGTTGCCCGGGTTGATGGGGGCGTCGGTCTGGAGGGCGTCCACGTACGAGATGTCGCTGCCGTCGCCCTTCTCGCCGCCCGCGGTGATGGGCCGCTCCTTGGCGCTGATGATCCCGGAGGTGACCGTGTTCTCCAGGTCGAAGGGGGCGCCGATGGCCACGACGGAGTCGCCGACCTGGACGTTCTCGGAGTTGCCGAGCGGCAGGGGCTTCAGGCCGCGGACGCCGGTCACCCTGACGACCGCGAGGTCGTAGCCGGAGTCGCGTCCGACGACCTCGGCCTTGGCTGTCTCGCCGCCGCTGAAGGTCACGGAGACCTCGCCGCCGGTGCCCGCGGGCTCGACGACGTGGTTGTTGGTGAGGATGTGGCCCTTGCCGTCGAGGACGAAGCCGGTGCCGGTGCCCTGCGCGGAGTCGCCGCTGACGTGCAGCGTCACGACGCCGGGCAGGGTGGCCGACGCGATGCCCGCGACGCTGCCCTTGGGACGGTCGGCGGACTCGGCGTCCGCCTGCCGGAGCTCGACGTCACCGGTGCCGTTGCGCTCCAGGTACGCGCCGGTCGCGCCGCCGATGAGCCCCGAAAGGAGCGCGATGACGGCGACCCCGATGAACAGCACGCGCCGCCCCCGCTTGTCCCGCTTCTCCCGAGTCTCGGGCGGCAACGAGCCGACTTGCTGAAGGGGAGCGTTCCAGGGGTCGTACGGCTGCCTGGACGCGACCGGAGGCCCCCCGGGCTGCACGGGGGGCGGAGCCATGCCTTGGGGCGCTTGGGGCACCTGGGGCTGAGGCTGTTGCGGCGGGTGCGGGGC
>NZ_LIPN01000102.1 GCF_001418325.1 Streptomyces atriruber
CGTCGCCGGTGACGAGCACGACGTCGGAACAGGCGCGGTTGCGGGCCAGTTCGGTCAGCTCGGCGTGCATCGCGGCGTCGACGCCCTTCTGCGCCCACCGTCCGTCGCTGCGGGTCAGGGCGCCCAGCCGGACGGTCACGCGCGGCATGACGCGCAGCCGCCGGTGCTCGGGCTGCGGGACGCGGTCGGGGGCCCCGTCGAACCAGTAGATACGCAGCAGGGGGCGCTCGGTGTCGGATTCCGCACGCTCGCGAAGGCCCTGGATCAGGGCGGAGTGATCGACGGTGATCCGGGACCTGGACGGCTCGCCCGCGAGGAGACTCGCGGCGGCACCCAGCAGATACCCGGCGTCCACCAGGACGATGCAGCGATCCACGCGGTCCACCCTCTTTCCCTGGAGGTTCCCTGACGTGCCTGGAGTTTCCAGAACAGTGCGACGTGCCTGGAGGTCTCTGGACGTTCCCTCGAAGGCCCACGAAGACACCCTGTCTGGACAACGAATCAGGGGTGCGGGTCCGCGTCGGGTTCCCTTCGAGTCTGCCCGACCCGGCGGAGGTTAACGGCCGGAACTCGATCTTCGGCGTGGCGCATCGGCGGATCGTTCCCCGACCGGCCTTATTACGCACGGTAATTCTCCGAAATGCACACTTTGGCGCCATATGTGAATCTGGTCGCGTCCTGGCCCCCAGATCCCCCTCAGGAGGAAGATCACCATGGCCAAGAACAAGAACCGCAAGCAGGGCGGCCAGCAGAACCGCTCCTCGCAGGCCGAGCAGGCTCAGGAGCAGGCCAAGTCGACGGCGGTGGACGCACAGTCGTCGATGCAGACGCAGGCCCAGGGCAGCCCCGCCGATGTTGCTCGTAAGCACCAGCGCCGCTTCGGTCACAACTGACGTACACACAGGCGCATATGGCACACATGAGGGGCGCACCCTATTCGGGTGCGCCCCTCATGGCACGGGCCGGGCCGTCGGCGGCGCCGGTCAGTCGGTCAGCCGGTCAGCCGGTCAGCCGGTCAGTCGGTCAGTCGGTGAAGCCGTGCCGTTCGTGCGCGACCATGAACGAACTCGGCCTCTCCAGGTCGGAGAGCCTCGGCCGCACGACCTTGCGGCCGCCCTGGATGACGGCGTACGCGGCGCGCACGTGCCGCACGCGGTCGGTGAACTCCATCCGCGGGAAGTAGTCCCGCAGCGCCCGGCGGGTCGCCTCCGGGGACTGGTGCGTCTCACGCATCAGAAATACGGCCTTGTCGACAGCGGCACCGTTCACGGCACTCCACCCTCACACGCGAGAAGAATTAGATGCACCCTGCATCTTACTCCTCGACATGTCCGGTTTGGATAAGTAAGGGGCAGATCAGCCCGCCAGACAGGACGGGCCGAGCAGCACCTTCAGATCACCGAAGAGCGCCGGATCCGGCTTCACCCGGTGCCGGTCGAGCCGCAGCACGGTGGTCTTCTGCGCCCCCTGGAGCTTGATCCGCACCTCGCTGTTGCCGCGGTGGTGGCTGAGGACCTCGCCGAGGCGGGTGATCATCGGCGGGCTCACCTTGACCGTCGGGATGGTGATCACCACGGGCGCGTTGGTGCCCGCGTTGGACAGGTCGGGGACCTGCATCTCCATCGCGACGAGCCGGGGCACGTCCTCGCGCTTGTCGAGGCGTCCCTTGACGAAGACGACGGCGTCCTCGACGAGTTGGGTCGACACCAGCTGGTAGGTGGCCGGGAAGAACATGCACTCGATCGAACCGGCCAGGTCCTCGACGGTGGCGATGGCCCAGGCGTTGCCCTGCTTGGTCATCTTCCGCTGCAGGCCCGAGATGATGCCGCCGATGGTCACGACCGACCCGTCGGAGAAGTCGCCGCCGGTCAGCTGCCCGATGCCCGCGTCCGCCTTGTCGGACAGCACGTGCTCCAGGCCGAAGAGCGGGTGGTCGGAGACGTACAGGCCGAGCATCTCCCGCTCCTGGGCGAGCAGATAGGTCTTCTCCCACTCGTCCTCGGAGAACTCCACGTCGAGCCCGAAGCCCGGCTCGTCGCCGCCGGACTCGTCCCCCATCCCTCCGAAGAGGTCGAACTGGCCCTCGGCCTCCTTGCGCTTGACCGCGACCACGTTGTCGATCATCGGCTCGTACTGCGCGGTCAGGCCCTTGCGGGTGTGTCCCATGGTGTCGAAGGCGCCCGCCTTGATCAGGGACTCCGTGGTGCGCTTGTTGCAGGCGGCGGCCTCGACCTTGTCCAGGTAGTCGGGGAAGGAGGTGAACTTCCCCTTCGCCTTCCGCGACCGGATGATCGACTCGACCACGTTCGTGCCGACGTTGCGGACGGCCTCCAGGCCGAAGAGGATCTCGTCGTCGCCCTGGGCGGCGAAGTTGTGCACCGACTCGTTCACGTTCGGCGGGAGCACCTTGATGCCCATGCGGCGGCACTCGTTCAGATAGATGGCCGACTTGTCCTTGTCGTCCTTCACCGAGGTGAGCAGCGCGGCCATGTACTCGGCCGGGTAGTTCGCCTTCAGGTAGGCGGTCCAGTAGGTGACCAGGCCGTACGCGGAGGAGTGCGCCTTGTTGAACGCGTATCCGGCGAACGGGACCAGGACGTCCCACAGGGCCTGGATCGCCTCGTCCGAGTACCCGTTCTTCTTCGCACCCTCCTGGAAGAGGACGAAGTTCTTGGCCAGCTCCTCGGGCTTCTTCTTGCCCATCACGCGGCGGAGGATGTCGGCCTCGCCGAGCGAGTAGCCCGCGATGATCTGCGCGGCCTTCTGCACCTGCTCCTGGTACACGATGAGGCCGTAGGTGAGGCCGAGCGTCTCCTTCAGGGGCTCTTCGAGCTCCGGGTGGATCGGCGTGATCTCCTGGCGGCCGTTCTTGCGCTCGGCGTAGTTCGTGTGCGAGTTCATGCCCATCGGGCCCGGCCGGTACAGGGCCGAGACGGCGGAAATGTCCTCGAAGTTGTCGGGCTGCATCTGGCGCAGCAGCGAGCGCATCGGGCCGCCGTCGAACTGGAAGACGCCGAGCGTGTCACCGCGGCAGAGCAGTTCGAAGGTCTTCGGGTCGTCGAGCGGGAGGGAGAGCATCTCCAGGTCGATGCCCTTGCCGGCCCGCACCATCTTGACGGCGTCGTCCATGATGGTGAGGTTGCGCAGGCCCAGGAAGTCCATCTTGAGCAGGCCGAGCGACTCGCACTGGGGGTAGTCCCACTGCGTGATGGTCACGCCGTCGGTGTGCCGGGTCCAGAGCGGGGCGTGATCCACGATGGGCTCGCTGGACATGATCACGCCGGCCGCGTGCACACCCATCTGCCGGACCAGGCCCTCCACGCCCTTGGCGGTGTCGATGACCTTCTTCACGTCCGGCTCGTTCTCGTACATCCCCCGGATCTCGCCCGCTTCGCTGTAGCGCGGGTGCTTGGGGTCGGTGATGCCGGAGAGGTCGATGCCCTTGCCGAGGACGTCGGCGGGCATCGCCTTGGTGAGGCGGTCGCCCATCGCGTACGGATATCCGAGCACGCGCGCGGAGTCCTTGATCGCGTTCTTCGCCTTGATCTTTCCGTACGTGCCGATCATGGCGACCTTGTCGGCGCCGTACTTCTCCGTCACGTACCTGATCACTTCGACGCGCCTGCGCTCGTCGAAGTCGATGTCGACATCGGGCATGGAGACGCGCTCGGGGTTGAGGAACCGCTCGAAGATCAGGCCGTGCGTGATCGGGTCGAGGTCGGTGATGCCCATGGCGTACGCGACGATCGAGCCGGCCGCGGAGCCTCGGCCGGGGCCGACCGCGATGCCGTTGTTCTTGGCCCACATGATGAAGTCGGCGACCACGAGGAAGTACCCCGGGAAGCCCATCTGGATGATGATGTCCATCTCGTACTCGGCCTGCTTCTGCCGGTCCTCGGGGACACCGGCCGGGTAGCGGCGCTCCATGCCGACCCGGACCTCCTCCTGGAACCAGGTGACCTCGGTGAAGCCCTCCGGGATGTCGAACTTCGGCATCAGGTCGCGCTTCTCGAACATCCCCGTGGTGTCGATCTGCTCGGCCACCAGGAGCGTGTTGCGGCAGCCCTCCTGCCACGCGTCCGAGGAGTCGACGGCGTACATCTCGTCCGTGGACTTCAGGTAGTAGCCCGTGCCGTCGAAGCGGAAGCGGTCCGGGTCCGAGAGGTTCTTGCCGGTCTGGATGCAGAGCAGCGCGTCGTGCGCGACGGACTCGTGGGCGTACGTGTAGTGCGAGTCGTTCGTCACCAGGGGCGGGATGCCGAGCTTCTTGCCGACCCGGAGGAGGTCGTCGCGGACCCGCCGCTCGATGTCGATGCCGTGGTCCATCAGCTCCAGGAAATACCGGTCCTTGCCGAAGATGTCCTGGTAGTCCGAGGCCGCCTGCACCGCCTCGTCGAACTGTCCGAGCCGCAGCCGCGTCTGGAGCTCGCCCGAGGGGCAGCCGGTGGAGGCGATCAGCCCCTCCGACCACTGGGAGATGGTCTCCTTGTCCATGCGGGGCCACTTCTGGAGCCAGCCCTCCGCATAGGCGTCCGAGGAGAGCCGGAAGAGGTTGTGCAGGCCCGTCTTGTTCGCCGCCCAGATCGTCTTGTGCGTATAACCACCCGAACCGGACACGTCGTCGCGCTTCTGGTGCGGCTGGCCCCACTTGATCTTGCGCTTGTTCCGGCGCGACTCCGGCGCCACGTACGCCTCGATGCCGATGATCGGCGTCACGCCCGCCTTCTGCGCCGAGTGGAAGAAGTCGTACGCACCGTGCAGGTTGCCGTGGTCGGACATGGCGATATGCGTCATGCCCATCTCATTGGCAGCGTTGAACATGTCCTTGAGCCGCGCGGCACCGTCCAGAAGCGAGTACTGCGTGTGGACGTGCAGGTGCGTGAAGGGCGGCTTGGTCACGGTGGAAGGCCTCCGGCGAACGAGGGGTGACAGGCTGCGGGCAGTCTGGGGGGACAGCGTGGAAGTCTAATCCGGGACGCTGACAACCGACGGGCACTCGGGAGTACGGTCGAGCGTTGGAAGGGGCGGAACACCTGTCCCGAGGGGGCGGCAGATCCCCCTGTCCCCCGGGGGCGGAGCGTCCGCCCCCGTGTCACGCACCACCCCTGTACCAGGAGGCACCCAGCGATGTCGGTCCCGCAGCCCACGGCTGAGCAGCGCGGCGAGGAGATCCTCGCCGTCTTCGACACCGCGTTCGGCGAGCTGCTCGCCGCGGACCCCGCCGCGTTCCGGGTCAAGTTCCGGAAGATGGCCTCCTCCGCCTTCGCGTTCTACCGCGGCACGGCCTGCCTGTTCTACGGCGACCTGGAGCGCGAGCAGCACGGCGGTCCGTACCTCGACGACCGCACGGGCCGGGTGTGGATCCACGGCGACCTGCACGCCGAGAACTTCGGCACGTACATGGACGCGCAGGGCCGCCTGATCTTCAACGTGAACGACTTCGACGAGGCCTACGTAGGCCCCTTCACCTGGGATCTGAAGCGCTTCGCCGCCTCCGTGGCCCTGATCGGCTACACGAAGGCGCTGGGCGACGACCAGATCACCGACCTGGTGCGGACCTACGCCGCGGCGTACCGCGAGCGGATCCACGACCTGGCGACGGGCGCCAAGAGCGACGAGGTGCCGCCCTTCACGCTGGACACCGCCCAGGGCCCCCTCCTGGACGCCCTGCGCGACGCCCGCTCCCTCACCCGCTTCGGGCTGCTCGACTCGATGACCGAGATCCGCGACTTCGAGCGCCGCTTCGCGCCGGGCGGCGGCTCCATCGAGCTCGACGCCGCCACGCGCTACAAGGTGCTCGCCGCGTTCGACGGCTATCTGGAGACGCTGCCGGAGTCCTCGCTCACCCGCCCCGACTCGTATCGGGTGAAGGACGTCGTCGGCCGTCGCGGCATCGGCATCGGCTCCGCGGGCCTGCCCTCGTACAACATCCTTCTCGAGGGCAACAGCGACGCCCTGGAGAACGACGTCGTGATCTACCTCAAGCAGGCGCAGACCCCCGCGGTCTCCCGCCACATCACGGACCCGGCGGTCCGTGGGTACTTCCAGCACGAGGGCCACCGCACGGTCATCTCGCAGCGCGCGCTCCAGGCGCACGCCGACCCGTGGCTGGGCTGGACCGAGCTGGACGGCGCGGGCCAGCTGGTCGCCGAGGTGTCGCCGTACGCCGTGGACCTGGACTGGTCGGACATCGACGACCCGGAGGAAATCGCCTCGGTCGTCGCCGACCTGGGCCGCGCCACGGCCACGATGCACGCCGCGGCGGACGACGAGAGCGGCCACTCCGACCTGGTGCCGTTCTCCACGGAGGGCGCCATCGACGCCGCGATCGCCGCCGACGAGGAGGGCTTCGGGGACCTGCTCGTCGAGTTCGCGCACTCGTACGGCGCACGCGCGCGTGCGGACCACCAGATCTTCGTCGACCTGTTCCGCAACGGCCGGATCCCGGGGCTGTAGAGGTCGCCCACAGGAACGCATGACACACTCCTCCGCGATGGACATATCCGGGAATCAGCTCAGAGTGGTGCGCGCGGCGCTCTTCACGGCACTCGTCGTGACGCTGTCCGCCGCGTCGCACGTGCTGCTGTCCCGCGTCCCCCTGCCGCCGGGCACCGTCGCGGCCATCGCCGCCGCCGTCTTCGTCATCGCGTACGCGATGGCGGGGCGCGAGCGCGGGTTCGGGCGGATCGCGACCCTGCTGATCCCCCTGGAACTGGCCGCCGACACGGTGTTCACCGCGGGGCAGCACGTCTGTTACGGCGAGGCGGGCGGCCCGGTCGCGGGCCCGCTGCGCGCCGTCGGCTTCGACGTGCTGTGCGGCGGGGCGCCGGTGGGGACGCCACTGGCCCGGATGACCGCCGAGGGGCACGGCGCCGCCGCGCTGCTCGCCGACGTGGACCCGGCGGCCGCCTGGCTGCTCCTCGGGGCGCACGTCGGGGTGGGCCTCATCGCGGCGGCCTGGCTGCGGCGCGGCGAGCGGGCCCTGGCCCAGCTCCTGCGCGCGGTCGCCGCCGCGACGTTCCGGCCCCTGCTGATCGCGGTCGCCGCGGTCACCACCTCCCGCATGCCCGTGCGCCGCCTGCCGCGCCCCGCGCGCCGGGTCCGGGTGACGCGCACGCGGCTCCTCGTGCACTTCGTGGGGCGGCGTGGACCGCCGTGCTCGGCCGTCTTCGCCTGAGCACAGCACCCCACGCAGTTCACCCACACGGAGATAGAGATCATGAGCAAGCGCAACAGCCAGGCCGCCAAGTCCGCAGCGCGCGAGCGCATCCGCGCCCAGCAGGAAGCCGAGCGCAAGCGCGAGAAGCAGAAGCGGGCCGCCATCGTCGGCGTCTCGATCATCGGCGTGCTCGCCATAGCCGGCGGCGTCGGCTACGCCGTCATGCAGTCCAACAAGCCCGGTTACTGGGAAGAGGCCAAGGACGCCAAGCTCGTCAAGCCGGCCAACACCTCGGGCACGAACGGCACGACCGTGGTCCTCGGCAAGGAGTCCGCGAAGAAGACCCTGAAGGTCTACGAGGACCCGCGCTGCCCCGTCTGCGCCGCCTTCGAACAGACGGTCGGCCCGACCGTCGAGAAGGACATGAAGGACGGCAAGTACAAGATCGAGTTCATCGGCGCCACCTTCCTCGACCGCAACATCCCGGGTGAGGGCTCCAGGAACGCCCTGAGCGCGCTCGGCGCGGCCCTGAACGTCAGCGACGAGGCCTTCCTCGAGTACAAGAAGGTGCTCTTCTCGGCGAAGATCCACCCCTCGGAGCAGGACGACAAGTTCAAGAACGACTCGTACCTCCTGAAGGCCGCCGACCAGGTGCCCGAGCTCAAGAAGAGCGCCGCCTTCAAGAAGGCCGTCAAGGCCGGGACCTACGACCGGTGGGCCCTGGAGATGTCGAAGAAGTTCGACGACAACAAGGACGGCGTCGAGGGCACGCCCTCCTTCGTCATGGACGGCAAGCAGCTGACGGGCCCCGGTTCGAAGAACGCACCCAGCACGGTCGAGGACTACAAGACCGCGATCGGCAAGGCCCTCAAGGGCTGAACACGGCCCTTTCACAGGGCGCGTGGGAAAAGAGCGGGCGAACTCCTCGGGTTCGCCCGCTCTTTGCGATTACCAATGAGTAAGGTGATCGCCCGTGACCAGTCGAAACGATGCTCAGCCGCCGCTCAACACCCGTGCGCCCAGCCGCCGTACGGTCGTCAAGGCCGCGGCCGCCACCGCCGCGCTCGGCGCCCCGCTCGCCGCGGCCATACCCGCGTACGCCGCCGAGAGACCCGCTTTCCTCCATGGAGTCGCCTCGGGCGACCCGCTGCCCGACGGCGTCCTGCTGTGGACCCGTGTGACGCCCGCGCCCGACGCGGTGCCCGGATCCGGCAAGGGACCCGACACCGAGGTGAGGTGGGAGGTGGCCGAGGACAAGGGGTTCACCCGGGTCGTCGGCCACGGCAGCACCACCGCGCGGGCCGCGTCGGACCACACGGTCAAGGCCGATGTAAGGGGCTTGCGCCAGGCGACCACGTATTACTTCCGCTTCCTCGTCGGAGACGCGGGCGACGCGGGGGTCGTCCACTCACCCGTCGGCCGCACCCGCACCACCCCCGCGCACGACGCGTCCGCGCACGGCGTCCGCTTCGGCGTGGTGTCCTGCGCGAACTGGGAGGCCGGCCACTTCTCCCCCTACCGCCACCTCGCGGCCCGCACCGAACTCGACGCGGTCCTCCACCTCGGGGACTACATCTACGAGTACCGCAGCGGTGAGTACCCGTCCGCCGAGTACGTCGTGCGTCAGCACGAGCCGAAGCACGAGATCACCACGCTCGCCGACTACCGCACCCGGCACGGCGTCCACAAGACCGACCCCGACGCGCAGGCGATGCACGCCACGCATCCCGTCATCGCGATCTGGGACGACCACGAGTTCGCCGACAACGCCTGGTCGGGCGGGGCCGTGAACCACTCGCCCGAGACCGAGGGCGACTGGGCGGGACGCATGGCGGCGGCCAAGCAGGCCTACTTCGAGTGGATGCCCGTGCGCACCTCCACCGAGGGCACCGTCTACCGCCGCGTCCGCTACGGCAAGCTGGCCGATCTGCACCTGCTCGACCTGCGGTCGTTCCGCTCCGAGCAGGCGGGGTTCGGCAGCGGCGAGGTCGACGACCCGGACCGCACGATCACCGGCCGCGCGCAGCTCGACTGGCTGAAGTCGGGCCTGGCCGCCTCGGACGCGGCCTGGAAGCTGGTCGGCACCTCGGTGATGATCACGCCGGTCGCCTTCGGCTCCCTGCCGGCCCATCTCCTCAAGCCCCTCGCGGAGTTGCTCGGCCTGCCCGGGGAGGGCCTCGCCATCAACACCGACCAGTGGGACGGCTACACGGACGACCGCAAGGAACTCATCGCCCACCTGCGCGACAACAACATCCGCAACACCGTCTTCCTGACCGGTGACATCCACATGGCGTGGGCGAACGACGTGCCGGTCAAGGCGGCCACGTACCCCCTGTCGGCCTCGGCCGCGACGGAGTTCGTGGTCACCTCGGTGAGCTCCGACAACATCGACGACATGCTCCACGTCGCCCCGCACACGATCTCCCTCGTGGCGGCGGGCGCCATCAAGGCCGCCAACCGCCACGTGAAGTGGCTGGACATGGACTCGCACGGCTACGGCGTCCTGGACGTCACCGCCGAGCGCTCGCAGATGGACTACTACGTCGTCTCGGACCGGACCGACCCCGAGGCGACCTCGTCCTGGGCCCGTTCGTACCGCACGCTCAGCGGCACGCAGAAGGTCGAGCGGGTGCACGCACCGGTCCGCTGACCACCGGTGGTCAACCACCGGTCACCCGCGTCAACAACGCTGCGGATCAATACACCTAGAGCGTCTCCAGGAAGCCGAGCGCCGTGCGCCACGTCGCCTCCGTGGCCTCGGCGTCGTAGTCGTCGAGGTCCGGGTCGGTGTAGAGGTGCCCGGCGCCGGCGTAGCGGTAGATCTCCACGTCGGCCCCCGCCCTGCCCATCCGGAGGTACCAGGCGCTCAGCCAGTCGTCGGACTCGAACGGGTCGGGCTCGGCGACGTGCAGCTGCACGGGCAGCTCGTCCACGGACGCGTTCTCCGCGAGGTCGGAGGTGCCGTGCAGGAGCAGCAGGCCGCGCGCCTTCGCGTCGCCGAGGGCGAGGGTCTGCGCGGTCGCGGCGCCGAGCGCGAAGCCCGCGTAGACGAGCCCCCGCTCCGAGTAGGGCGCGGCGGCGAGGATCGCGCGCTTGAGGATCTCGTCCTTGCCGAGCTCGTTCTGAAAGGTCCTGCCTTCCTCGACGCTGTCGAAGACACGGCCCTCGAAGAGGTCGGGGGTCCACACCTCGTGCCCGGCGGCACGCAGCCGGTCCGCCGCCGCGTGCACCGCGGGCCGCAGACCGTACGTCGAATGGAAAAGCACGATGTTCATGGGGCCATCGTGCCATCCGGGCCCTACCCCTACCCTCGGAGGCATGGAGAACGTACTGCGTCCGTTGATCGTGGTCGGCGGCTCGGTCGTGCTCACGGTGGCCGTCGGCTGGCTGGTCGACGTCCTGCTGCGCCGGGCCGACGAGCGGCACCACGAGACCCCGCTGTGGGGGCTGCTGCGCCGCTGCCGCGTACCCCTGCAAGTCGTCCTGTGCACCGCCATCCTGAGAGGCTCCTACCGACAGACCAAGATCGCCGAGGACCACTCGGCCTTCATCGGCCGCACCCTCACCCTCGTCCTCATCGGCTCCACCGCCTGGCTCGTCGTGCGGATCGCGGTGGCCGTCGTCGAATCGTCGTACGCGCGCTACGCGACCATGCACCGCGATCCGGCCCGCGTCCGCCGGGTCCGTACGCAGGTGACCCTCATCCAGCGGGTGGTCACCGCGATCGTCGGTGTCGTGGCGGCCGCCGCGATGCTCCTGACGTTCCCCGCGATGCAGGCCGCGGGGGCCTCGCTGCTCGCCTCGGCGGGCGTCCTCGGCATCGTCGCCGGTGTCGCCGCCCAGTCCACCCTCGGCAACCTCTTCGCGGGGCTGCAGATCGCCTTCGGCGACATGGTGCGGCTCGGCGACACGGTGGTGGTGGACGGCGAGTGGGGCACGATCGACGAGATCACCCTGACCTTCCTGACCGTCCGCACCTGGGACGAGCGCCGGATCACCATGCCGGTCTCGTACTTCACCTCGAAGCCCTTCGAGAACTGGTCGCGGGGCGGCGCCGAGATGACCGGCACGGTCTTCTTCCAGCTGGATCACTCGGCGCCCGTCGCGCGGATGCGCGACAAGCTCCACGACATCCTGCGCGACTGCGCCGCGTGGGACGGCAGGGACTGGGGCCTCGCGGTGACGGACACCACACCGACCACCATCCAGGTCCGCGCCCTGGTCACCGCGAAGGACGCGGACGACATATGGACGGTGCGGGTCACGGTCCGCGAGCAGATGATCCGGTGGCTCGCCGAGCACCACGCCTACGCGCTGCCCCGGGTCACCACCGGCACGGCCGAGCCGGTGCCGAACGGCCACCGCCCGCGCCTGGAGCAGTTCTCGCCGGAGGCGCCCCGGACGGGCCGCGGCTGAGCGCGGGCCGCCGGGCGTTCCGCGGACCGCCCGGCGGTCACCTCAGGCTGCGTACGTCGAGGTGGTGCAGGACCCGGTCGACGACCTCCGGGTCGGCGCCCGGCTCGCTGCGCGCGGCGAGCACCTCGTGGCGGGCGGCGGACATCATCTCGCGCTGGATGCGCTGGACCGCCTTCAGCCGGTCGACGCGCTTGGCGTACCGCTCGCGGCGCTCGTCGTCGAGCAGGTCCGGGCTGATCCTGGCCCCGATGTCGAACGCGCCGCGCTGCAGCCGCTCGGAGAGGTCCTCGGGGAGCTCCTCGACCTCCTCGATCTCCTTGAGGCGGCGCTTGGCGGCCTTGGCCGCGCGGAGGGCGAGTATGCGCTCCAGCTCGCGCTCCGCGCCCGCGTCGGCCTGTACGCCGAGCCTGCGCACCAGCCAGGGCAGGGTGAGTCCCTGCGCGACGAGGGTCGCCATGATCACGCAGAACGCGATGAAGATGATCTCTTCACGGGCCGGGAACGGAGATCCGTCGTCCGTCTTGAGCGGAATCGCGAGCGCCAGCGCCACCGAGGCCACGCCCCGCATCCCCGACCACCACATGACGACGGTCTCGCGCCAGGTCGTCGGGATCTCCTCGTCCACGTCCCGCCGCTTGTGGAGCCGCTTGGCCAGCCAGGTCGCGGGCAGCAGCCAGAGCAGTCGTACGCCGACGACGACGGCGACGATCGCCGCGCCCCAGCCGAACATCTCCCACTGGCGGCCGCTCGCGATGCCGAAGACGTTGTGCAGCTCCAGACCGATGAGCCCGAACGCGATGCCGGTGACCAGGGTGTCGACGATCTGCCAGAAGGTCTGGCCGGTGATCCGCCCGAGCACGTCGTCGGCGTCGACGGCGTTCTCCGCGAGATAGAGCGCGGTCACGAGGACCGCCAGCACGCCGGACCCCTCCAGCTCCTCGGCGAGCACGTAGCTGACGAACGGCACGAGGAGCGTCAGGCCGGTCTGCAGGGTGGCGTCGCCCAGCAGCCCCATGAGCTTGTTGGTGAGCCAGCCGAGCACGAGGCCGACGATGACGGCGACCACGGCCGACAGGACCAGGAGCCCCACGGCGGAGGGCCAGGAGAAGGTTCCGCTCATCGCCGCCGCGATCGCCACGTGGTAGAGCACGATCGCCGTGACGTCGTTGAAGAGCCCCTCGCCCTCCAGGATCGACACGAGCCTGCGCGGCAGCCCGAGCGACCCCGCGACCGCGGTCGCGGCGACGGGGTCGGGCGGCGCGACGAGCGCCCCCAGCGCCACGGCCGCCGCGATCGGCAGCCCCGGCACGACGGAGTTGGCGACCGCGGCGACCGCCGCCGTCGTCACGAACACCAGCGCCACGGCGAGCAGCAGGATGGGGCGGATGTTGGCCGTGAACTGCCGCCAGGAGGTGCGCTGCACCGAGGCGTAGAGCAGCGGCGGGAGCACCAGCGGAAGGATGTAGTCCGGGGGGATCTCCACGTTGGGCACGAACGGCAGCAGCGCCATGCCGATCCCCACCAGGGTCATCAGAACCGGCGCGGGCAGCCCGAGCCGGTCCCCCAGGGGCACGGTGACCACGGCACCGAGCAGCAAGATGAGCACCAGCGCCAGTTGATCCACGTGTGCACTCCGGCGGTCGAGACTTGGACGATCAAGGCCTCAACCCTGCCACGCATTCACCGCCAACCGGAGCGACACGTTCTACGGACCTGCCCGGCCGGCCCCGTGGTGCTACCGGGTCAGCGGCTTGCGCATCGCGCGGTGCGGGATCCCGGCGTCCGGGAACTCCGGTCCGTACACCTCGTATCCGAGGCGTTCGTAGAAGCCCAGGGCGTGGGTCTGCGCGTGCAGGTCCACCGCCGTCAGGCCACGCGCGCGTGCCGCGTCCTCGATGGCCCGGACCAGGGCGGCGCCCACGCCGAGCCCGCGCGCGGCCCGCGTCACCGCGAGCCGTCCGAGCGCGCCCACTCCGGTGTCCCCGCCGTTCTTGGCGACGGCCGCGGCCCCGGTCAGGAGCCGGCCCGTGCCCAGCGGGACGCCGTCCTCGCGGACGGCCAGGACGTGCACCGCCCCGGCGTCGTACTCGTCGTACTCGAGCTCCTCCGGGACCTGCTGCTCGGCCACGAAGACGTCCTTGCGGACGGCGAAGCAGGCCTCCAGGTCGTCCGTGCCCTCGGCGGTCCGGACCGTCACACCGGTCACGAGCTCTCCGCCCGCACCCGGTCGAGCGCCTTCTGGAGGTCCTCGGGATAGCCGCTCTCGTACTCCACCCACTGGCCGTCGCCCGGGTGCTCGAAGCCGAGCCTGACCGCGTGCAGCCACTGGCGGGTGAGGCCGAGGCGCTTGGCGATGGTGGGGTCGGCGCCATACGTCAGGTCGCCCACGCACGGGTGCCGGTGGGCCGACATGTGGACGCGGATCTGGTGCGTGCGCCCCGTCTCCAGCTTGATGTCGAGCAGGGAGGCGGCGCGGAAGGCCTCGATGAGGTCGTAGTGCGTCACGGAGGGCTTGCCCTCGGCCGTGACCGCCCACTTGTAGTCGTGGTTCGGGTGGCGGCCGATGGGGGCGTCGATGGTGCCGCTCATCGGGTCGGGGTGGCCCTGGACCAGCGCGTTGTAGCGCTTGTCGACCGTGCGCTCCTTGAACTGGCGCTTCAGGGAGGTGTACGCACGCTCCGACTTGGCGACCACCATCAGGCCGGACGTGCCGACGTCGAGGCGGTGCACGATGCCCTGGCGCTCGGCCGCGCCGGAGGTGGAGATGCGGTACCCCGCGGCGGCGAGGCCGCCGATCACGGTCGTGCCGGTCCAGCCGGGGCTCGGGTGCGCGGCCACGCCGACCGGCTTGACGATCACGACGATGTCGTCGTCGTCATGCACGATCTCCATGCCCTCGACGGGCTCGGCGACGATCTGCACCGGAGCGGCCGCCTGCGGCATCTCCACTTCCAGCCAGGCGCCGCCGTGCACCCGCTCGGACTTGCCGACCACCGAGCCGTCGACCGAGACCTTCCCCGCCGCGGCGAGCTCGGCGGCCTTCGTACGGGAGAACCCGAACATGCGCGAGATGGCGGCGTCGACGCGCTCGCCCTCCAGGCCGTCCGGCACGGGCAGGGTACGGATCTCGGGAATCGTGCTCACCCATTGAGTATGCAGGAGCGCACCGACACTCCCGCACCACAGGCCCGCTGCCGCCCCCGGCCTCAGTCCTTGTGGACCGTGCCGTCCGGGTCCAGGCCGCGGAAGGAGAGCAGCACGATCAGGATGCCGCCGCAGACGATCGCCGAGTCCGCGAGGTTGAAGACCGCGAAGCCCTTGGGGGCGATGAAGTCGACGACCGCGCCCTCGAAGACGCCGGGCGCGCGGAACAGGCGGTCGGTGAGGTTGCCCAGCGCGCCGCCGAGCAGCAGGCCGAGCGCGATCGCCCACGGCAGGCTGTACAGCTTGCGGGCGAGCCGTGCGATCACCACGATGACCGCCGCGGCGATGCAGGTGAAGATGATGGTGAAGGCCTCGCCGAAGCCGAAGGCCGCGCCCGCGTTGCGGATCGCGGAGAGGCGGAGCCACTCGCCGATCAGCTCGATCGGCTCGTGGTGCTCCAGCTTGGCCACCACGATCATCTTGCTGATCAGGTCGAAGGCGTATGCGACGACGGCCACCGCGAAGAGCACGGCGATCTTGCGCTTGCCCTTGTCGGCGGCCGCGGTCGCACCCTCGGCCTCGGCCTCGGCCTGCTGCCCGTCCTGCTCGGCCGCCGCCGTCTTCTCGGAGTCCGGACCGGACTGCTCCGGCTCGTCTCCGGCCGTCTCAGGGATGTCCGGCGTACCGATGATGCGCTCCGCCTCTGCCACGTGAGTCCCTCAACCTAGGTACCTGACTGGGGACGAGCGTACGGCACACACGTACGGTCCCCGGCGCCCAGGCCGCGCTCAGTAGCGGCGTTCCTGCTTCTGCTTGCACTCCACGCACAGCGTCGCGCGCGGGAAGGCCTGCATCCGCGCCTTGCCGATCGGATTGCCGCAGTTCTCGCAGAGGCCGTACGTCCCCGCGTCCAGGCGCTCCAGGGCACGCTCGGTCTGCACGAGCATCTCGCGCGCGTTGGCGGCCAGCGCCATCTCGTGCTCCCGCGTGATGTTCTTCGTGCCGGTGTCCGCGTCGTCGTCGCCCGCCCCGTCCCCGGAGTCCCGCATCAGCCCCGCCAGGGACTCCTCGGAGGAGTTGATCTCGCTGCCCAGCCGCAGCGCCTCGCTCTGGAGCTCCGCTCGGGCCTCCGCGACCTCTTCCGGCGTCCAGGGGTCCTCCCCGGGCCGGACCGCGAGCTCGCCGGGCTCCGCCGCGGCGGCGCGCGCCTTGGGCACCGCCGTCGGCTGCTTCGCTGCTGTCGCCGTGCCCGGAGTCTTCTTCGCAACCACCGTCGTGGCTCCCGTCGTCTCCGCGGCCTCAGCCGCATCCTCGGCCGCGGACGCGACCGTCTTCTTGGCCGTGCTCTTCTTGGCCGCCGACTTCTTGGCCGCCGACTTCTTGGCCGTGCTCTTGTGCGCGGTGCTCTTCTTGGCTGCCGTCTTCTTCGCGGGGACGGCCTTGGCAGCGCTCTCAAGGGCGTCGTCGGCCCCTGCGCCCCGAGTGGCCGCCTCCTTGTCGACCGCCTCGGCGGCGGTCTTCTTGGCGGCGGTTTTCTTGGTCGCCGTCTTCTTGGCGGCGGTCTTCTTTGCGACGGCCTTCTTCGCAGCGGTCTTCTTGGCCGTGGCCTCGGATGCCGTGGCCTCCGAGGCGGCAGTCTTCGTCGCCGTCTTTGCCACGGTCTTCTTGGCCGCCGCCTTGGCCCCGTGCGTGCTCTTCTTGCCGCTCACGTCCTTGGCCGTCGCCGCGGCCGCGCCTGTGGATCTGCCGGACGCCGACTGCTGTACGGCGGTCTTCTTCGCCACCATGGCCGCGGCCCCTTCACATATTGTGATCTTGCTCGCGAATCGTGCTGGGACGATAAATCGACTCCAGGCCCGCGGCAACGGGGCACGCCGCCCGATTCCCCCGCCCCACGGGTGCCGCGCGGCGAGTCTGCATGCGTTGTGCCCAACTCCCTGCCGGGTAATCCGCCGACCGGGACACGCCCGGAACCGCCCGGCCCGCATGTCGCCATTCGGGTCAGTCACCGCCTCCTCCCCCACCCGCCACAGGGCTCCCGGAAAACCGGTCGGCCCCGCCTCCCCGAGCGCCGTACACTGGACGCCAGCGAGAAGCGTGGATGGGGACGAGTAGCGGCGTACGCAGCCATGAGCGACCCGGGGACGGTGCGAGCCCGGGGGCCGGCACGACGCGAAGATCACCCCGGAGCCGCCGGAAGAACGCCGAAGCGCCCCAGCCGAGGCCAGTAGACCCGGTATCGCGACCCCAATGAGGGGGCTCACCGGCGCGAACCCCGCTCCGGAGAGCCAAGGAGGGTGGTACCGCGGGAGCGCGCCGCACCAGGCGCACACGGCTCTCGTCCCTCCGACGGAAGGCAGCACATCCGCCGGAGGACTCGTTGAATACGCCGCCGCAGTACCGTCAGGTGCCCGCCCAGGTCGACCTGCCCGCCCTCGAGCACGCCGTGCTCGACTTCTGGCGCGAGCAGAAGATCTTCGCCAGGAGCCTCGAGCAGTCCGAGGGGCGCCCCGAGTGGGTGTTCTACGAAGGCCCGCCGACCGCCAACGGCATGCCGGGCGCCCACCACATCGAGGCCCGCGTCTTCAAGGACGTCTTCCCCCGCTTCCGCACCATGCGGGGCTACCACGTGGCCCGCAAGGCCGGCTGGGACTGCCACGGCCTCCCCGTGGAGCTCGCGGTCGAGAAGGAGCTCGGGTTCAACGGCAAGAAGGACATCGAGGCGTACGGCATCGCCGAGTTCAACGCCAAGTGCCGTGAGTCCGTGACCCGGCACACCGACGCCTTCGCCGAGCTCACGACCCGCATGGGGTACTGGGTCGACCTCGACGACGCGTACCGCACGATGAACCCCGAGTACGTGGACTCGGTCTGGTGGTCGCTGAAGGAGATCTTCAACAAGGACCTCCTCGTCCAGGACCACCGCGTCGCCCCCTGGTGCCCGCGCTGCGGCACGGGCCTCTCGGACCACGAGCTGGCGCAGGGCTACGAGACGGTCGTCGACCCCTCCGTATACGTCCGTTTCCCCCTCACCTCCGGCCCTCTCGCGGGCGAGGCCGCCCTCCTGGTCTGGACGACGACCCCCTGGACCCTGGTCTCCAACACCGCTGTCGCCGCGCACCCCGACGTCACGTACGTCGTCGCGACCAACGGCGAGGAGAAGCTGGTCGTCGCCCAGCCGCTCGTCGAGAAGGCACTCGGCGAGGAGTGGCGGACGACCGGCGAGACCTTCACCGGCGCCGAGATGGAGCGCTGGAACTACCAACGTCCCTTCGAGCTCGTGGAGTTCCCGGCTCCGGCGCACTACGTCGTGAACGCCGACTACGTCACGACCGAGGACGGCACCGGTCTGGTCCACCAGTCCCCCGCCTTCGGTGAGGACGACCTCAAGGTCTGCCGTTCGTACGGCCTGCCGGTCGTGAACCCGGTCCGCCCGAACGGCACCTTCGAGGAGGACGTGCCGCTGGTCGGCGGCGTCTTCTTCAAGAAGGCGGACGAAACCCTCACCAAGGACCTCGACGACCGCGGCCTGCTCTTCCGCCACATCGCCTACGAGCACAGCTACCCGCACTGCTGGCGCTGCCACACGGCACTGCTCTACTACGCGCAGCCGTCCTGGTACATCCGCACCACGGCCATCAAGGACCGCCTCCTCCAGGAGAACGAGAAGACCAACTGGTTCCCGGAGTCGGTCAAGCACGGCCGCTTCGGCGACTGGCTGACCAACAACGTCGACTGGGCGCTCTCCCGCAACCGCTACTGGGGCACCCCGCTGCCCATCTGGCGCTGCGAGGAGGACCACCTCACCTGCGTCGGCTCGCGCGCCGAGCTCTCGGACCTGACGGGCACCGACCAGTCGGACCTCGACCCGCACCGCCCGTTCATCGACGCGATCACCTTCGCCTGCCCGCAGGAGGGCTGCGGATCCACGGCCACGCGCGTGCCGGAGGTCATCGACGCCTGGTACGACTCGGGCTCGATGCCGTTCGCGCAGTGGGGATACCCCCACAAGAACAAGGAGCTCTTCGAGAGCCGGTACCCCGCGCAGTTCATCTCCGAGGCCATCGACCAGACCCGCGGCTGGTTCTACACGCTGATGGCCGTCGGCACCCTGGTCTTCGACAAGTCGTCCTACGAGAACGTGGTCTGCCTCGGCCACATCCTCGCCGAGGACGGCCGCAAGATGTCCAAGCACCTGGGCAACACCCTGGACCCGGTCCCGCTCATGGACCAGCACGGCGCCGACGCGGTCCGCTGGTTCATGGCGGCCGGCGGCTCCCCCTGGGCGGCCCGCCGCGTGGGCCACGGCACCATCCAGGAGGTCGTCCGCAAGACGCTCCTCACGTACTGGAACACGGTCGCCTTCCAGGCCCTGTACGCCCGTACGTCGAAGTGGGCCCCGAGCGACGCCGACCCGGCGCCCGCCGACCGCCCGCTCCTGGACCGCTGGCTGCTCAGCGAGCTGCACGCGCTGACCGACCAGGTCACCCAGGCCCTGGAGAGCTACGACACCCAGCGCGCGGGCAAGCTCCTGTCCGTCTTCGTCGACAACCTCTCGAACTGGTACGTCCGCCGCTCCCGCCGCCGCTTCTGGCAGGGCGACAAGGCGGCCCTGCGCACCCTGCACGAGGTCGTCGAGACGGTCACGCGCCTGCTGGCCCCGCTGACGCCGTTCATCACGGAGCGTGTCTGGCAGGACCTGATCGTGCCGGTGACGCCCGGTGCCCCGGAGTCGGTGCACCTCTCCTCCTGGCCGGAGGCGGACCTCTCCGCCATCGACCCGGAGCTGTCCCAGCAGATGGTTCTCGTACGCCGCCTCGTCGAGCTCGGCCGCGCCACGCGCGCGGAGTCGGGCGTCAAGACCCGCCAGCCGCTGTCGCGCGCGCTGATCGCGGCGACGGGCTTCGAGTCGCTCAACCCGGAACTGCACGCCCAGATCACCGAGGAGCTCAACGTCTCCTCGCTGGCGTCGCTCTCCGACGTCGGCGGCTCACTGGTCGACACCACGGCCAAGGCCAACTTCCGCGCGCTCGGCAAGCGGTTCGGCAAGGGCGTCCAGGCGGTCGCCAAGGCCGTAGCCGAGGCGGACGCGGCCGCGCTGTCCCTCGCCCTGCGCGAGGGCACGGCCTCGGTCGAGGTCGACGGTGAGACGGTGACGCTGGCCCCGGACGAGGTCATCATCACGGAGACCCCGCGCGAGGGCTGGTCGGTGGCGTCCGAGTCCGGCGCCACGGTCGCCCTGGACCTGGAGATCACCGAGGAGCTGCGCCGCGCGGGCCTGGCCCGCGACGCGATCCGCCTGATCCAGGAGGCCCGCAAGAACAGCGGCCTGGACGTCGCGGACCGGATCGCCCTGCGCTGGTCCTCCACGGACCCGGCGGTCGGCACGGCCCTGTCCGAGCACGCCGAGCTCATCGCGGACGAGGTCCTCGCCACGACGTTCCTGAACGAGGACGGCGCCCAGGACGAGGCGGACGACACATTCGGTCAGCCGTTCACCGACGACGCCCTGAAGCTGACGTTCCGCCTCCGCAAGGCGTAACACCTCCGCACGGACCGACCGAAGGCCCGGCCCCGCCAAAGATCTTGGCGGGGCCGGGCCTTCGGCGTTGCGTACCCACGTACAGATGAACGTTTCTGCACAACGACGGCAACGGCAAAAGGGCCGGGCCCCCAGAAGATCTGGGGGCCCGGCCCTGAACGCTGCCGACGCCTACGGCGTGGTCACGCCCGTCAGTTGTCGTCCTCGTCGATGAGGAAGCCGCGCATCGGCGACGGAGCCTGCTGCATCGGGGCGGGACCCTGCGGCCGCACCGGCGCCATCGGCTGCGTCATCGCGGGCGACATCTGCTGCTGGCCGCCGTAGGACGGGCCGCCGGCGGGCTGGTTGTTGCCGCCCATCGACTGGTTGCCGCCGTAGGACGGGGCACCCGCACCGGCCGGAGCCATCGACGGCGCCGGGGACGGCGGCAGCGAGGCGGTGGCCGGAGTGCGCGGCGGGGCCAGCGAGTCGTCGGCCTGGGTCTCCAGCTGGCGCAGCTGCGACTCCAGGTACGACTTCAGGCGCGTGCGGTACTCGCGCTCGAAGCCGCGCAGGTCCTCGACCTTGCGCTCCAGCGTGGCGCGAGCGGACTCCAGGGAGCCCATCGCGACGCGGTGCTTCTCCTGCGCGTCCCGCTCCAGGGCGTCGGCCTTGGCGCGGGCGTCACGCTCGAGACCCTCGGCGCGCGAACGGGCCTCGCCGACGATCTTGTTGGCCTCGGAACGGGCCTCCGCGATCGCCTGGTCGGCGGTCTGCTGGGCAAGGGAGAGCACACGGGCGGCACTGTCACCGCCGGGGCCCTGACCGGGCTGCGGCATCTGCGGGCCACCCATGGGGCCACCGCCCATCGGACCGCCCATGGGGCCGCCCATCGGACCCTGACCCATCGGGCCGGGACCCTGCGGGCCGCCCTGCGGACCGTGTCCGCTGGGGCCTGCGGGCAGCTGCGGAGCACCACCGGGCAGCTGCGGCGGGCCACCCATGGGGCCGCCCATCTGCTGCTGCTGCGGCGGGACCGGCTGCGGGCCCGATATTGCGGCAGGCACGGGGGCACCGGGACCTCGCTGGTCCTGGGGGCCGGGCCCGTCGGGACCCTTGCGCATTCCGCCCTGCTGCTGGTTCTGTGCGGCGGCACGGGTGGCCGCGGCAAGCTTGGCGCGCAGGTCCTCGTTCTCACGCAGGAGTCGCGTCAGTTCGGCTTCGACCTCATCGAGGAAGGCATCGACCTCGTCCTCGTCATAGCCTTCTCGGAGGCGGACGGTCGTGAACTGCTTGTTCCGCACGTCCTCGGGGGTCAACGGCATCTCTTCACCTCAACGTAGTCGTCGGCATTCGGCAAGACCGTATTAGACATCTCGCTCACACCTGACTCACGACGGTGATCAGGATGTAGACGATGATCATCAGTACGAAGAAGGACAGGTCGAGCGCCACGCCCCCGAGACGCAGCGGCGGAATGAACCGCCGCAGAAGCTTGAGCGGTGGATCAGTGACAGTGTAGGTGGCCTCCAGAACGACCACCATCGGCTTGCCGGGTTGCCATGAGCGGGCGAACTGGAAGACGTAGTCCATGACCAGCCGGAAGATCAGCACGATGAGGAAGCACATCAGCGCGATGTAAAGCACCTGCGTGAACACGCTCATGTTCGCGGTTCCCTCTCCCCTGTTGCTTCGTGCTCGTCGTTCCGGTACTGCGTCTACGGCATCTGCTGCATCACTGCGTCTCAGCTCTGGTTGAAGAACCCGCCCTCTGCGATGCGAGCCTTGTCCTCCGCCGTTACATCGACGTTAGCAGGCGACAACAGGAACACCTTCTGCGTCACTCGCTCAATGCTGCCATGCAGGCCGAAGACCAGACCGGCGGCAAAGTCGACAAGTCGCTTCGCGTCCGTGTCGTCCATCTCCGTCAGATTCATGATCACCGGAGTGCCTTCACGGAAGTGTTCCCCGATGGTACGGGCCTCGTTGTAGGTCCGGGGGTGCAATGTGGTGATGCGGTAGGGCTCCCGCTCGGACACGACCTTGGGCATGATCACCGGTGCGTTCTTCTCCAGGCTCTGGCGTTCAGGTGTGATGGATGCCACGGGGGCGATACGTGCCGGACGTCCCGATTCCGCGGCTAGCGAAGCGGAATGGGCCGCCGGTTCCCGCGGGGCGGGCGGCTGCACCACTCGTACCGATTCGTCCCTTTGTGACTGGTGGGACTGGTGCGACTGATGCGAGGGTTCGTGCCTCCTGCGGTCACGCTCGGGCTCCGGCTCGGGTTCGAACTCGTCATCGGGGTCGAACCCCGGACCGTCGTACCCATCGTCCTCCACGAGGCCGAGGTAGACCGCCATCTTGCGCATCGCGCCGGCCATGCTCTGAGTCCTCCGCTCTGTGGTGGATCGGCTGTCGTCACCAACTGCTCGCGATCCACGAGGTATCCCCGCCCAACAGCGAGAATGACCATATTTTCTGCTGTGGTCCGACTTCTTGGCGACGTTACCCGAGCCCGGGTCGGACTCCGAGTACCGCCGTTCCGACGCGCACATGTGTCGCCCCGGCCGCAACAGCCTGTTCGAGGTCCGCACTCATCCCTGCCGAGACCATGTTCGCAGCAGGATGAGCCGCGCGCATGAGGGTTGAGAATTCCATCAACCGCTCGAACGCCGCCTGTTGCCGACCCGCGTACGGTCCGGTGAGCGGCGCGACGGTCATCAGACCATCGAGCCGCAGTCCCGGCGCCCCGGCCACGAGGTCGGCCAACTCTTCGGTTCCGCCCGGGCCCACGCCCCCGCGCTCGCCCCGGCCGTTCTCCTCCGCGTCGAGCGCGACCTGGATCAGGCAGCCGAGCTCGCGCTCCGCGCGCACCGCGGCCGTCGAAAGAGCCGTGACGAGCCTGGGACGGTCCACGGACTGCACCACGTCGGCGTAACCGACCACGGAACGGACCTTGTTGGTCTGCAGCTGCCCCACGAAGTGCCAGCTGAGCGGCAGGTCCGCGCACTCGGCCGCCTTCGGCGCAGCGTCCTGGTCACGGTTCTCCGCGACGTGCCGCACACCGAGTTCGGACAGGATCCGCACATCGCTCGCGGGATACGTCTTCGTGACCACGATCAGGGTCACTTCTTCCCGCTTGCGCCCGGCCGCGGCGCACGCCGCGGCGATGCGCTCCTCGACCTGCGCGAGGTTTGCCGCGAGTTGAGACTTTCGCTCCGTCATGCCCTATCAGTCCAGCCAGACATAGCCCGCGAGGCGACCGGTGGTCCGGTCCCTGCGGTACGAGAAATGGTCACCGGACTCCAGGGTGCACACCGGCGACTGCTCCCGGTCGCACACCCCGAGCCGCTGCAGCTGGGCGTGCACTCCGGCGGTCACGTCGACCGCGGGCGTGCCCCAACTCGTTTCGGCGTACGCCGCGGGCTCGACGGCGGCGACATCGGCGCGCATCGCTTCCGGCACTTCGTAACAACGCCCGCAGACCGCCGGACCGGTGCGGGCGACGATGCGGCCGGGCTCCGCGCCGAGCCGCACCATGGCCTCGACGGTGGCGGGCACGACGCCCGCCACCATGCCCGGACGGCCCGCGTGCGCCGCGGCGGCCACGCCGGCCACCGGGTCGGCGAGCAGAACGGGGGTGCAGTCGGCGGTGAGGACCGCGAGTGCGAGGCCCCTGCGGGCCGTCACCACCGCGTCGACGGACGGGATCTCGGCGTCCGAGTGCCAAGGACCGTCGACCACCGCGACATCGCGGCCGTGCACCTGGTTCATCCAGACGACCCGGACCGGGTCGATGTCCAGGGACTTGGCGGCGAGCGTGCGGTTGGTGCGCACGGCCCCGGGGTCGTCACCGACCGCGCCGCCGAGGTTGAGCTCTTCGTACGGAACGGCGCTCACCCCGCCCCACCTGTCGGTGAAGGCGAAGTGCGCGCCGCTCACGGTGCTGTGCTTGCTTATCACTTCAAGAAGTCCGGCACGTCCAGCTCTTCGGCCTGGCTGTCCTGGTAGGGACGGGCCGGCGGAACCTGCGGCGGGGCCGAGGGAGCGGACGGGGCCTCGCTCGCCGGAGCCGCTTCCGCGGGCTCCGGGGTGGCGGGCTCGTCGCGCGGGGTGACGGAACCGAGACCACCGAAGGCCGGGCGGGACGATTCGGCGGGCCGGGCGGGCGTCGCGGGCTCCTCGCGCTTGGTGGAGCCGGACGATGCCGAGCCGAGGACGTTGTCCCGCTTGGACGGTGGCTGTCCGCCGTCGAAGCCCGCCGCGATGACGGTGACCCTGACCTCGTCGCCGAGTGCGTCGTCGATGACCGCACCGAAGATGATGTTCGCCTCGGGGTGTGCCGCCTCGCTGACCAGTTGGGCCGCTTCGTTGATCTCGAAGAGGCCGAGGTCCGAGCCACCGGAGATGGAGAGCAGCACACCGCGGGCGCCGTCGATGGACGCCTCGAGGAGCGGCGAGGAGATCGCCATCTCGGCGGCGGCCACCGCACGGTCGTCGCCGCGGGCCGAGCCGATGCCCATGAGCGCCGATCCGGCCTCGGACATGACCGACTTGACGTCGGCGAAGTCGAGGTTGATCAGGCCGGGCGTGGTGATGAGGTCGGTGATGCCCTGGACACCGGAGAGCAGGACCTGGTCCGCCGACTTGAACGCGTCGAGGACGGAGACCTGGCGGTCCGAGATGGACAGGAGCCGGTCGTTGGGGATGACGATGAGGGTGTCGACCTCTTCGCGCAGCTCCGCGATGCCGTCCTCGGCCTGGTTGGCACGGCGGCGGCCTTCGAAGGTGAAGGGCCGGGTGACCACGCCGATGGTGAGGGCGCCGAGCGAGCGCGCGATGTTGGCGACGACGGGTGCGCCGCCGGTGCCGGTGCCGCCGCCTTCGCCGGCGGTGACGAAGACCATGTCGGCCCCCTTGAGGACCTCCTCGATCTCCTCGCGGTGGTCCTCTGCGGCCTTGCGGCCGACGGCCGGGTTGGCGCCGGCGCCGAGTCCGCGGGTGAGTTCACGGCCCACGTCGAGTTTGACGTCGGCGTCGCTCATCAACAGGGCTTGCGCGTCGGTGTTGATGGCGATGAACTCGACGCCCTTGAGACCGACCTCGATCATCCGGTTGATGGCATTGACACCACCGCCGCCGACACCGATGACTTTGATGACTGCGAGGTAGTTCTGCGGTGCTGCCACGTCGAAGGCCTCTCGCCTCGAGTTACGTGTCGCCGTTTCGCATCGATGCGATGCGGCGACTGATGCCGAATGGGACGGTCCGAACGCCGACCCGAACCCTAACGCTGAAGTTTAGGGTTACCAGTGTGTCTGTTCCTTGGACTCTTCCGAACAGGACACTAAGTCGACAAGTGGCGCACGTTCAACGAACACGCCGAACCTCCCGTTTTTCTTTTCACCCTATGTGATCAGCCATAGCGCTGCCGAACCAGGGTGCTGGCCTGCGGCGATATGCGTCAACTTCCGGACGATGCGGGCGCGGTGGGGACACTCACGTCGAAGTGCCGTGCCTTGGGTGCCGCTTTCATGAGCGCGGTGAGGGTAGTGGCCTTGGACCGCCCCTTCTCGCCACTGCCCCAGTCGACGGTGCGCCCGCCCCTCAACTCCAGCGAGATGGAGTCGTACGAACGGACCTTGACGTTCCGGGTATCGCGGGCGACCGCTTCGGGCAGGTCACCGGCGACCCGGACCGCCTCGCGCAGCAGGCGGTCGGTGCCGAAACGGCGCAGACTCGCCGCCGCGCTCTCACGGTCCACGCGCATTTCGAGCTTCGGGACTCCCCGGGGCGCGCGTCCGACCGTGGCGAATCGCACTCCCTCGGCGTCCACTTCGACGAACTTTCCGCCCTTTTCGATGAGCAGAACCGGCTTGCGTTCCGTCACTTTGAGTCCGATTGCGTGCGGCCAGGAGCGGACGACATCAACCGAGTCAATTCGGGGCAATTTCGAGCGCAGCCGGTCTTCGAGCGCATCCGTATCGACCGAAATCAGTGGTGCCCCGACGGGAGCGTCGGCCGCCTCACGGACCTCTTCGGGCGTCAGGACGCGGGTTCCCGACGTCTTCACGCGCTCCAGACGGAGCCACTGCGAGCCGTAGAGCGCCCAGACCGCCCCGGCGCCGAGCAGTACGACGAGCACCAGAACGATGATCAGAGTGCGCGAACGCGGCAGCCTGGGGCGGCGCAGGCGCATGCGCTGCGGGCGGGGCGGGCCGGACTTCCTCTGCTGCCGTTCGGCGGTGGTCGGTCCGGCCACGGTCCCCTGCCTTCTCACGCGTTGCGGCGTGACGCAATCGCCTCGTACACCATGCCGACGAGCAGCTCGTCGGCGTCCCTGCGGCCGAACTCCGAGGCCGCGCGGGACATCTCGTACAGCCGGTGCGGGTCGGCGAGCACGGGCAGGACGTTGCCCTGGACCCATTCGGGCGTCAGTTCCGCGTCGTCGACCAGCAGTCCGCCGCCCGCCTTGACCACCGGCTGGGCGTTGAGCCGCTGTTCGCCGTTGCCGATCGGCAGCGGGACGTACGCGGCGGGGAGCCCGACGGCGGAGAGTTCGGCCACGGTCATCGCGCCCGCGCGGCAGAGCATCATGTCGGCAGCGGCGTACGCGAGGTCCATCCGGTCCACGTACGGTACCGGGATGTAAGGGGGCATCCCCGGCATCTGCTGCACCTGCGGCAATTCGTTCTTCGGGCCGACCGCGTGCAGGATCTGGATTCCCGCGCGCTGCAGCACCGGAGCGACCTGCTGGACGACCTCGTTGAGCCGCCGGGCGCCCTGCGAGCCGCCGGAGACGAGCAGCGTCGGCAGGTTGGGGTCGAGGCCGAAGGCGGCACGCGCCTCCGGACGGACCCGGGCCCGGTCCAGCGTGGCGATGGTGTGCCGCAACGGGATGCCGATGTACCGGGAGTTGCGCAGCTTGCTGTCGGGGGTGGCGACGGCCACCCCGTGGGCGTACCGCGAACCGATCTTGTTGGCGAGGCCGGGGCGCGCGTTGGCCTCGTGCACGACGATCGGCGTCCCGGTCCGCTTGGCCGCGAGGTAGCCGGGCAGGGCCACGTAGCCGCCGAAGCCGACGACGCAGTCCGCCTTGGTGCGCTCCAGGATCTGCTCGGCCGCCTTGATGGTGCCGCGCAGCCGCCCCGGGACGGTGATCAGTTCAGGGGTGGGCTTGCGCGGCAGCGGGACGGCCGGGATCAGCGCGAGTTCGTAGCCCCGCTCGGGTACGAGCCGGGTCTCGAGTCCACGCTCCGTGCCCAGGGCCGTGATGCCCACGGTCGGGTCCTGCCTCCGCAGGGCGTCCGCGAGGGCGAGCGCGGGCTCGATGTGGCCGGCGGTCCCCCCACCGGCGAGTACGACATGCACCGAAATTCACCGCTCTCCGGACGAACGCGCCTTGACGCGCCGTCGCATCGTGTTCCATCTCACCCGAGGTTGCCGCATGGCCAGGGCCGCCTTCGCCGCCGGGTCCGATCGCGCGAAGGCGATGAGGAGTCCGATGGCGAACATGGTCGGCAGCAGGGCCGAACCCCCGTAGGAGAACAGCGGGAGCGGGACACCGGCGATCGGCAGCAGACCGAGCACCGCACCGACGTTGACCACGGCCTGCGCCGTGATCCAGGTGGTCACACCTCCCGCGGCATACCTCACGAAGGGGTCCTCCGTGCGTCCGGCCACGCGGATACCCGCATAGCCTAGAGCCGCGAACAGAGCGAGCACCGACAGTGTCCCTGCCAGGCCGAGTTCCTCCCCGGTGATGGCGAAGATGAAGTCGGTGTGCGGTTCAGGCAGTTGACCCCATTTTTCCACACTCGCGCCGAGTCCGGAACCGAAGAATCCGCCGGAGGCCAGGGCATAGATCCCGTGCACGGCCTGCCAGCACTGGTCTCCGGGCCCCGGATCCGTGGCGCCGATGCAGCCGAGCCTGGCCATGCGGTTGGGGCTGGTCTTGATGAGAATCACACCGAGCAGCGCCGCGACGCTGAGCACCCCCGCGAAGAGCCGGGTGGGCGCTCCGGCCAGCCAGAGCAGTCCGAAGAGGATCGCGGTGAGGATGATCGCCGTGCCCATGTCGCCGCCGAGCATGATGAGTCCGAGCAGCATGAAGGCGACGGGGACGAGCGGCACCAGCATGTGTTTCCACTGGGTCAGGAGCCGCTTGTCGTGCTTGCGCGCGAGCAGGTCGGCGCCCCACAGGACCAGGGCGAGCTTGCCGAACTCACTGGGCTGGAGCTGGAACGGGCCGCCCAGGTAGATCCAGTTCTGGTTGCCGTTGACGCTGCGCCCTATCCCCGGGATCTGCACGAGGGCCATCAGGAAGACGGTCACCGCGAGGATCGGGTAGGCGAGCGCCCGGTGCAGTTTGATCGGCATCCGCATGGCGACCAGGAGCAGGATCGTGCCGAGCACGGCCGCCACGAACTGCTTGCGGAAGAAGTAGGAGGCGGGCAGGTTCAGCTGCAGCGCCTGGATCATCGAGGCCGAGTAGACCATCACCAGGCCGAGCACGGTGATCAGCAGGCTGCTGCCGAAGATGAGGTAGTACGCGGTGAGCGGCCTGTCCCAGGCCTTGCGTGCCCTGTTGTAGAGCCGCCTGGGCCCGCTCTCGCCCGGAGGGTGGGAGGCACCTCTGGCGCGTACCGGAGCCGGTCGTTTTGCGACCCGCACGGAAGACCTGGCCACGTTCCCCTCCCAAGGGTGTGCCCGGCGCCCCGCCGGACGGAAAGCCCGGTCAGGCGCTCGTGGAGCCGAGCTCGCGGACGGCGTCCGCGAACGCTTCACCACGCTTGTTGTAGTTGGTGAACATGTCCATCGACGCACAGGCCGGAGCCATCAGCACGGTGTCCCCCGGCTGCGCCAGCTCCGCCGCCCGCCGTACCGCCTCGGACATCGCCCCAGTGTCGGTCCGGTCGAGGTCGACGACCGGGACCTCGGGCGCGTGTCGCGCAAGGGCTTCACGGATCAGTTCACGGTCGGCGCCGATGAGGACGGCGCCGCGCAGCCGCTTCGCCGCGTTCCCGACGAGCCCGTCGAAGGTGGCGCCCTTGGCGAGCCCGCCCGCGATCCAGACGATCGACTCGTACGCCGCCAACGACGCCTCTGCGGCGTGGGTGTTGGTGGCCTTGGAGTCGTCGACGTACGCGACGCCCTCGACGTCGGCGACGTGCTCGATGCGGTGGGCGTCCGGGCGGAAGGCCCGCAGGCCGTCGCGGACGGCCGTCGCCTGCACGCCGAAGGCGCGGGCGAGGGCGGCCGCGGCCAGCGCGTTGGCGATGTTGTGCGGCGCGGGCGGCTGGACATCGGAGATCTCCGCGAGCTCCTGGGCCTGCTTCTGGCGGTCCGGCACGAAGGCACGGTCGACCAGGATGCCGTCCACGACGCCCAGTTGCGAGGGCGCGGGCGCATTCAGCGTGAAACCGATGGCGCGGCAGCCCTCTTCGACGTCGGCCTCGCGGACCAGGTCCTCGGTCGCCTTGTCGGAGACGTTGTAGACGCAGGCGACCTGGTTGCCCTCGTAGATGCGGCCCTTGTCGGCGGCGTACGCCTCCATGGAGCCGTGCCAGTCGAGGTGGTCCGGCGCGAGGTTCAGGACGGCCGCGGAGTGGGCGCGCAGCGAGGGCGCCCAGTGCAGCTGGTACGAGGAGAGCTCGACGGCGAGCACGTCGTACGCGTCGTCGCCCTCCAGGATCACGTCCACGATCGGGGTGCCGATGTTGCCCACGGCCGCCGTGCGCAGACCGCCCGCCGTCAGGATCGAGGCGAGCATCTGGGTGGTCGTGGTCTTGCCGTTGGTGCCCGTGATGGCGAGCCAGGGTGCCGCGCCGGGGCCGCGCAGGCGCCAGGCGATCTCGACGTCTCCGACGACGTCCACGCCCGCGTCCGCGGCCGCCGCGAAGAGCGGCGACGAGGGCTTCCAGCCGGGCGAGGTGACCACCAGGTCGGTGCCCCGGGGAAGCGTCTGCGCGTCCCCCAGCCGTACGGAGATGCCCTCGCCCTTCAGCGCGGCGGCACGCTCCTCGTGCGCCTCCGAAGAACCGCCGTCCACGACGGTCACCGTCGCGCCGAGGCCGGCCAGGGCGCGAGCGGCGCTGATGCCGCTCACGCCGAGACCGGCGACGGTGATGCTCTTGCCCTGCCACTCGGACACAGTGGTCACTTTTCGGCTGCCCATCCCGCGTAGAAGAGACCGAGACCGACGATCACGCACATGCCCTGGATGATCCAGAAGCGGACCACCACAAGGACTTCGGACCACCCCTTGAGTTCGAAGTGGTGCTGCAGTGGCGCCATCCGGAAGACGCGCTTCCCGGTCAGCTTGAACGAGCCGACCTGGATGACGACCGACATGGTGATCATCACGAAGAGGCCGCCGAGCAGCGCGAGGAGCAGCTCCGTGCGGGAGCAGATCGCGAGGCCGGCGAGCGCGCCGCCGAGGGCGAGCGAGCCGGTGTCGCCCATGAAGATCTTGGCGGGCGAGGTGTTCCACCACAGGAAGCCGAAGCAGGCGCCCATGAGCGCGGAGGCGACCACCGCGAGGTCGAGCGGGTCTCTCACCTCGAAACACGCCTGGGGGTTGGTCAGCGTGACCGCGTTGGCGCAGGACTCCTGGTACTGCCAGACACCGATGAAGGTGTAGGCGCCGAAGACCATCACGGAGGCACCGGTGGCGAGGCCGTCCAGACCGTCGGTGAGGTTCACGCCGTTCGACATCGCGAGGATCATGAACAGCGCCCAGACCACGAACAGGACCGGGCCGATCGACCAGCCGAAGTCCGTGACGAACGACAGCTTGGTGGAGGCCGGGGTCTGGTTGCGGTTGTCCGGCCAGTTGAGCGCGAGCACGGCGAAGCCGATGCCGACGATCAGCTGACCGGCCATCTTCGCCTTGGCGCGCAGACCGAGCGAACGCTGCTTGACGATCTTGATGTAGTCGTCGAGGAATCCGACGAGACCCATGCCCGCCATCAGGAAGAGCACCAGGAGGCCGGAGAGCGTCGTCTCCGTGCCGGTGATGACCTTCGTGAGGAAGTAGGCGATGAGCGTCGCCAGGATGAAGGCGATGCCACCCATGGTCGGCGTACCGCGCTTGCTGTGGTGCTCGCGCGGGCCGTCGTCCCGGATGAACTGGCCGTAGCCCTTGCGGGCCAGGAGCTTGATCAGCAGCGGGGTACCGACCAGGGTCAGGAAGAGCCCGATCACACCCGCGAAGAGGATCTGCCTCATCGGCCGGAGACCTGCCCCTCAGAAGACACCGCGGCGTCGTCGAGCAGCGCCGTGGCGACCCGCTCGAGACCGACCGATCTGGACGCCTTCACCAGCACGACGTCTCCCGCGCGCAGCTCGCTGCGCAGCAGGTCGATCGCCGCCTGTGCGTCGGACACGTGCACCGACTCCTCACCCCACGAACCCTCGTTGTATGCGCCCAGTTGGAGCCAGGACGCTTCCCTGCCCCCGACTGCCACGAGCTTGCTCACGTTGAGCCGGACGGCAAGGCGTCCGACCGCGTCGTGCTCGGCGAGCCCCTCGTCCCCGAGCTCGGCCATGTGACCGAGCACCGCCCACGTACGACGCCCCTTGCCCATGGCCACGAGCGCGCGCAGGGCGGCTCGCATGGACTCGGGGTTCGCGTTGTAGGCGTCGTTGACGACCGTCACGCCGTCCGGGCGCTCGGTGACCTCCATCCGCCAGCGGGACAGCGTGCCCGCCTCGGAGAGCGCGAGGGCGATCTCGTCCACGGACATGCCCAGCTCATGGGCGACGGCGGCCGCGGCAAGCGCGTTCGACACGTGGTGCTCACCGTACAGCCGCAAGGTCACGTCGCTGCACCCGGAGGGTGTGTGCAGCGTAAAAGCGGGCTGTCCGTTCTCTGTGAGACGGACATTTTCCGCACGTACGTCGGCGTCGTCGGACTCTCCGAAGAGGAGGACGCGCGCCTTCGTGCGGGAAGCCATCGCACGGACGAGGGGGTCGTCGGCGTTGAGGACGGCGGCCCCGTCCGCGGGCAGCGACTCCACCAGCTCACCCTTCGCGACCGCGATCTGCTCGCGTCCGCCGAACTCGCCGATGTGGGCGGTGCCGACGTTCAGGACGAGGCCGATCTTCGGCGGGGTGAGTCCGGTGAGGTACTGGATATGGCCGATTCCGCGCGCTCCCATCTCCAGGATGAGGAAGCGCGTCTCGTCGGTGGCGCTGAGCGCGGTCAGCGGCAGGCCGATCTCGTTGTTGAACGAGCCGGGCGTGAAGACCGTGGGCGCCTTGCGCTGGAGCACCTGCGCGAGCAGGTCCTTGGAGCTGGTCTTGCCGACCGAGCCCGTCAGCGCCACCGTGACGGCGCCGAGCCGCTCCACGACGTGGCGCGCGAGGGCGCCGAGGGCCGCCTGCACGTCGTCGACGACGATGGCGGGCACGCCGACGGGCCGCGACGCGAGCACGGCGACCGCGCCCGCGGCGACCACGTCGGCCGCGTAGTCGTGGCCGTCGACGCGCTCGCCGACGAAGGCGACGAAGAGGCTGCCGGGCTCCACCTCACGGGAGTCCCGGACGACGGATCCGGTGACCGATACGGCCGGATCCGGTATGTCGTACGTCTGCCCGCCGACGACGGTGGCGATCTCGGCGAGGGAGAGGGCGATCACAACTTCATCCCTGGGTTTGCTGGATAGCTTCGCGAAGCACCTGGCGGTCGTCGAAGGGACGCACCACCCCGGCGATGTCCTGTCCCTGCTCGTGGCCCTTGCCCGCGACCAGGACGGTGTCGCCCGGCCGGGCGCGGACGACGGCGGCGCGGATGGCGGCGGCCCGGTCCTCGAAGACGGCGACGTCGCCGCGCTCGTGGGCCGGCACGTCGGCGGCGCCGGCGAGCATCGTGGCGAGGATCGCGAGGGGGTCCTCGCCACGGGGGTTGTCGGAAGTCAGTACGGCGGTGTCGGCGAGGCGGGCCGCGGCCGCGCCCATCGGCATCCGCTTGGTCTTGTCCCGGTCGCCGCCGCAGCCGAGCACGATGTGCAGCTTGCCCTCGGTGACCTTGCGCAGGGCGCGCAGGACCGATTCGACGGCGTCCGTCTTGTGGGCGTAGTCGACGACGGCGAGGTAGGGCTGGCCCGCGTCGATGCGCTCCAGGCGGCCCGGCACGCCGGGCACCGCGCCGACGCCGTCGGCGGCCAGCTGCGGGTCGATGCCCGCGACGGCCAGCGAGACGATCGCGGCGAGGGTGTTGGCGACGTTGAACGGGCCCGCGAGCGGCGACTTGGCTGTGATCCGCTCGCCCTTGGGGCCGACCGCGACGAAGGTCGAGTCGAGCGGGCCGACCTCGACGTCCTCGGCGCGCCAGTCGGCGTCGGGGTGGCCCTCGGCGGAGAAGGTGGTGACGGGCACCTCCGACTCGGTGATGAGCCGGCGCCCGTACTCGTCGTCGAAGTTGACCACGCCGAGGCGCGAACGGTGCTTGGTGAACAACTGCGCCTTGGCCTGGAAGTAGTCCTCCATGCCGGAGTGGAACTCCATGTGCTCCGGGCTGAGGTTGTTGAAGACGGCGACGTCGAAGACGCAGCCGTCCACCCGCCCGAGCACCAGCGCGTGGCTGGAGACCTCCATGGCGACCGCGTCGACGCCGCGCTCGCGCATCACCGCGAACAGCGCCTGCAGATCGGTGGCTTCGGGGGTCGTCCGCTCCGACTTGATGCGCTCGTCGCCGATGCGCATCTCGACCGTACCGATCAGGCCGGTCGAGCGGACGCCCTTGAGGCCGCCCTCGATGAGGTACGCGGTCGTGGTCTTCCCGGACGTGCCGGTGATGCCGATCTGCAGCAGGTCGCGGCCGGGATGGCCGTAGACCGTCGCCGCCAGCTCGCCCATGCTGCCGCGCGGGTCGTCGACGACCAGGACCGGCAGACCGGTGGCGGCGGCGCGCTCGGCGCCCGTCGGGTCGGTGAGCACCGCGGCGGCACCGAGGTCGGCGGCCTGCGCGACGAAGTCGGCGCCGTGCATGCGGGCACCGGGCAACGCGGCGTAGATGTCGCCCGGGCGCACGGCCCGCGAGTCGTGCGTGATGCCCGTGATCTGCGCACTGCCCGGGGCGGCGACGCCCAGCTGGCCTGCGAGCTCGGTCAACGAGGTCGGGGAGACCCGGTCCGGCCGCGGCGGTCCCGGATATGTCACGGGAACGCCCTTCTGGGTGGTTTGGGACTGATCAGCGTGTGGCACGGCGGTGAGCGTACCGGGCGTACCCCTCTCGGAGCGAAGTGAGGGGCGTGCCGGGCGGCGGTTCCCCGGGTCGGGGGTGATCGTTGTCACGGGTCGTTCCTGGTCGGTCTCAGGGCTGGAAGGTCACCGGCAGGCGGGCCGGGCCGCTTCCGGTGGGCGGGACTTGGAGCGTCTTGAGGGCGAACTCCATGACTTCCTTGTAGATGGGGCCGCAGATCTGGCCGCCGAAGTAGCTGCCCTTGGTGGCGTTCTGGATCGCGCAGTAGACCGTGACGCGCGGCTTGTCGGCGGGCGCGAAGCCGGCGAAGGACGAGGTGTAGCCCTTGTAGCGGCCGGTCTCCGGATCGACCCGGTTGGCCGTACCGGTCTTGCCCGCGACGCGGTAGCCGGGGATGCGGGCCTTGGTGCCGGTGCCCTCCTCGTCGTCGACGACGGACTCCAGCATCTTCGCCACGGTCTTGGCGGTCTCGTCGCTGACGACCCGGCTCTTCTTCGGCTTGGCCGCGGGCGTGAAGCGGCCGTCCGGTCCCTTCGTGCCGCGCACCAGGGTGGGTTCGATGCGTACGCCCCCGTTGGCGATGGTCGAGTAGACCGAGGCGGCCTGCATGGCGTTGATGGAGACGCCCTGGCCGAAGGGGATCGTGAACTGCTGCGAGGTGGACCACTTGTCGGGGCGCGCGAGGATGCCGGACGTCTCGCCGGGGAAGTCGAGCCCGGTCTCCTTGCCGAGGCCGAACTTGCGCAGATACGAGTAGAGGGTCTTGTTGGCCTCCTTCTGCGTCTTGCCCAGTTCGCCGGTGGCGAGGATCGTGCCGATGTTGGAGGACTTGGCGAGGACGCCGTTGAGCGTCAGGTGCCAGGTGGGGTGGTCGATGTCGTCCTGGAAGAGGCGGTCGCCGCGGTGCAGCCGGTTGGGCACCGTCACGCGCGTGCCGGGCGTGGCCGCCTTCTCCTCCAGTACGGCGGCCATCGACATGACCTTGGCGGTGGAGCCGGGCTCGAAGGCGTCCTGGAGGGCGGCGTTGCCGAGGGCCGCGCCGTTGGCCTGCGAGAGGTCGTTCGGGTCGAAGCCGGGGGCATTGGCCATGGCCAGGACCTCGCCGGTCTGCGTGTCCTGCACTATCACGTAGCCGCGGTCCGCCTTGGACTTCTTGACCTGCTCGCTGATGGCGTTCTGCGCGGCCCACTGGATGTCGCGGTCGATGGTGAGCTCGACGTCGGAGCCGGGCACGGCGGGCGTCTCCGTGGAGCCCGCGGTCGGCACCCGGCGGCCGCCGGACTGGGCGTAGCGGATCTTGCCGTCCTCGCCCGCCAGCTGCTTGTCGAGCTGCGCCTCCAGGCCGCCCGCGCCCTTGCCGTCGGAGTTGACCCAGCCCAGTATCCCGGCGCCGAGACCGTCGTTCGGGTAGACCCGCTTGCTGCTCGGGTCGGCCAGGACGCCGGCCAGCACGTTCGGGGAGGCCGGGTCCGCGCCCGCCCGCTCGGCGAGCGCGCCGCGCAGGTCCTTGATCTGCTTCCACACCTGGGGGGTCTGGCGGCGGGCGAGCAGGACGTAGCGTGTGTCCGGGGTCTTGAGCTTCTTGGTGATCTCGGCGGTGTCCTTGCCGAGGATCGGCGCCAGGAGCGCGGCCGCCTGCTCGGGCGCGTCCTTGGTCTTCATCTCCTTCGGCGTGAACAGCGTGGGGTCCGCCGTGATGTCGTACGCGTCCACGCTGGCGGCCATCTCGACGCCGCCGCGATCCGTGATGCGCCCGCGCTCGGCGGCCAGGGTGTGCGTGAAGTAGCGGTTCTTCTCCGCCTTGGCGGCGTACGCGCTCGCGTCGACGGCCTGTACCTGCAGCAGCCGTACGACGAAGGCCAGCATCACCAGCGTGAGGCCGAGGCTGACCATGCGCAGGCGCGGCCGCGGGCTGCCCAGGCGGATGGTGCGGGCCCTGGTCCTGCCCTTGGGGGCGGGGCGGCGGCTCGCGGGGCGGCCGCCCGGGGC
>NZ_LIPN01000103.1 GCF_001418325.1 Streptomyces atriruber
CTGTCATCACATCGCTTCGCGTGGGGGCGGTGGCGGGTGGGGCATGCGCATGACAAAGAACTGTCGAGAAGTGAACGCGGCGCACAATCCGTCGTGTTCACTTCGTTCAGTACTTGATTTAAGGCAGACTCCAGTGCCCCGTCAAGGAGTTGGTGCGGACCAACCTTGCCGCCCGGCACAGGATCCTGCGCCGGGCGGCCCGCGCCGTACGCGCACGGTCGCCACGCGGTCGGCGCGTGGTGACTGCGTGGTCAGTGCATGGTCAGCGCGCGATCATCGAGCGCCCATCGAGCGGTACATGCCGATCGAGTCGTGCGTCGCCGTGTCGGCGAAGCCGAACTTCTCATAGAGGTAGCGCGCGGGGCCGTCGGCGATCAATGAGACGTAAGCGGTCGCGGGCGCCCGCCGCTCCAGCTCCTCGGTGAGCGCGGCCATGATGCGCCTGCCGAGCCCCCGTCCCTGGTGGGCGGGGTGTACGCAGATGTCGACGACCTGGAACGCGGTGCCGCCGTCACCGATGATCCGTCCCATGCCGATCGGCTCGCCCTCGTGGTGGAGCACCACTCCGTGCCAGGTGTTCGGCAGGGCGAGCGCGACGGCTTCGGGCGCCCTGTCGGAGAGGCCGGCGTCGGTGCGCAGGCGGCGGAAGGTCTCGACGGACGGCACTTCCACCCGCAGCTCGTAAGGGTCACTTATGTCATTCATGTGTTACATGCTAACCGGGTCGCGACGAACTCCTGGCGGCCCGGCCGCTCAGCGGTGCTGGAAGGTCACCTCGGGGTTCCCCGGCGTCGGTCCGTCGAGCAGCGGCTGCGGGGTGCCGCGCAGCCACTTCTCGTAGAACGCGCCGATGTACGCGCGCGTGATCTGCTCGGAGCGCTCACCGGACAGCGGCACCTCGGGGTCGGCCACACCCGCTTGCTCGGCCAGGACGGGCACGTCGGTGAACGTGAAGTGGCCCGACCCCTTGACGGTGAGCCACCGCTTCCAGCCGTTCAGGCCCTGCCAGGTCTCGTCCCAGTTCTTGCCGTCCTCGACGCCGGGCGTGTGGATCGTCTCGGCGCCGATCATCAGGAAGGGGCGGCCGCCGAGCCCGGTGGGCCCGGTGTGGAAGTGGCCGTCCATGTTCATACCGGCCCGCACACGGCGGTCGGCGGTCATGGTGGCGAGCGTGGCGGACCCGCCGATGGAGTGCCCGCCCGCGCCGATCCGCTTCTCGTCGATCATGCGGGCGTGCCGCCAGCCGCCCTTGCCGCCGGTCTGCGTCAGCCGGTCGATGACGTACGAGATGTCCCTGGCCCGTCCCTTGGTGGCGATCTCGCCTCCGCCGGGCTCCTCGACGGGGCCGCAGGCCTTGCAGGTGAGCATGCGGCCACCGGGGAACTCCGTGCCCAGGGATTCGTAGGCGTGGTCGACGGTCGCCACGACGAAGCCCCGGCTCGCCAGATCCTCGGCGAGATGGGTCAGCGTGGAGCGCGGGGCGGTGAACCCGGGGGAGAGCACGATCAGCGGGAACCGCCCCGGCGCGGGGCGCAGCCCGGTGCGCGCGAAGGTGCGGGTGGCGCTGTACTCGGCGGGGGAGAGCGCCTTGTCCTGCTTCCACCACTCCAGCAGGAGCCGGGCCTCCTCCTCGGACGTGTACGAGGTGGGGTGCCCGCCGCCGTGCCGCCCGGGGTAGTACACGGACGCCATCAGCTCGCGAGCGCCCGCCGAGGGCACCCAGGGGTCGGGGCGGCTCTTGTCGACGAGGTGCAGGGTGTCACGTCCGACCGCGTACGGACCGGTGGGGCGCGGAAGGCGGAGTGCCGTCGACGCGGTGCTCGACGAGGTGGCATTCGGCGAGGCGTGGTCGGAGCCGCCCGGACCCGCGGCGAAGGCGGTCGCTCCGCCCGCGAGAGGCAGGGCGAGGGAGAGGGCGATGGCGGTGGCAAGGGCACGTCTGCGCACGGTGTTCCGAGTGGTCGTCATGGCAAAAGACGCTATTGCAGGGTGAGTTGGCGTCGCGTCGGACCGTGGTATCACTCGCTGCCAGCCCCTGGGGGTACGCGCAGGCCCGACGTCATCTCCTGGCCTTACACGGACGCCCCAATACCCCCTTTGTGACTCACCCGGCACTCCCTTCGTAGAGTCGCCGGGTGAACGAACACCACGCACCCGACCCCCATCTGCCGATGCTGACTCTCCCGCAGGCCGAACGCCTGCGGAGCCTGACAGCCGATCACTTCCTCACCCGCCACGGGATACGCCCGCGGGTCGAGGGCGACGCCGTGCTGTGGGGCGACGGGCGCCGCAGCCCGCTCCCGAACCTGGCGCACCAGTGCCGTGCCACGGCCGAGGAGCACTGGCCCCGCCTGGTCGAGCAGCACTTCACGACGCTGGACAACGCGTCGCGGGGCGGGGAGAGCGCGCAGGAACTGCTCGACAGAACGGTCCTGCGCCTCCTGCCCGACGACGCGTTCCCCGGCGAGACGGCGAACGCGTTCCGCTACGCGCGTCCGGTCGCCGAAGGCCTCCTCCTGGCGCTCGCCCTCGACGCGCCCACCTCCGTGCGCATCCTCGACGACCACGACGTGGCGCGTGCCGGTATCGAGCAGCTCTGGGCGGCGGCCCGGAACAACCTCATCCGTGAACTCGTCGAGCACGACGAGGTGACCGGCCCGCAGGGCGCGCGGCTGTGGACCGTTTACGGAGACTCGCCGTTCGTGGCGAGCAAAGCGCTCGTGCTCCCCGAACTGGCCCGCGCGACCACCGGCAGCGACCTGCCGGAGGAGGGCGCCCTCGTCGTCCTGCCCAGCCGCAACCTGCTGGCGTTCCACCCGATCGAGGACGGCACGGTGGTGGACGCGGTCAACGACCTGGCCGCGTACGCGCTCGGCGCCTACGAGGACGGCCCGGGCGCACTGTCGCCGCGGCTGTACTGGTGGCACCAGGGGCGGCTGACCTCGCTCACCGCCATCGACCACGAGACCCGCTCCTTCTCCGTGGTGCCGCCGCCCGAGCTGATGGAGGTGATGAAGAGGCTGCACGCCGAGAGCGCGCCCGTGCGGCCGGAACCGGAGCCCGCCCGGCCGGAACGGCAGCCGCATCCCGCCCCCGGCGCCGCACCGGTCGGGGCGGAGGCCGACGCGGCCGAGCTCGACCCCGCCGCCGCGGCCGAGGGCATCGCCCGGCTCGCGCAGAGCTCCGCGGGCGTCGCCCACACCTTCGCCGCCACGAAGCGGCTGAGCGACGTACGCTTCGCCGCCGACCCGGACGGTGCGCTCCTGGAGACCTGGGAGGCATGGGTGTGGGCGATGCAGACCGGCTCGGCACTGTTCCGCACGACGGCCTCCGCCGAGGGCACGGTGGAGTGCCGCATCGCCGACCGCTCCCTGCACCTGCCCGCCACCGGACCCGTGCCGGGCGCGGACGCCCACGCCTGGCTCGACGCCTTCTACCTCGCCGTCGTGTGCAGGGAACGGGACCGGCTGAACCTGCTGTGCAACGTGCCGCTGGACGACCTGCGCCGGTCGACGCCCGTCGACGAGTACGTCTTCCACTGGATCGAAACCCTGCGGGCGTTCTGGCTCAGGCGGCCCATGGACGACGTCGTCCAGCACCTGATCGCCACCATGGAGACGTCCCACCCCGACGTCGCGACCCGTACCCCGGCCGATTTCCTCAACCTGATCGACTATCAGCCCGCCGCCCTCCTCCACCGCTTGATCGCGGGCGATCGAGACGCGTTCGCCCAGGCCCTCGCCGAAGCGCTCGGCCACCACGAGCGGTACTGGAACGGCCGGGCAGGAGCCGGGACCACGGCCCTGTACAGCCGCGTGGCCCTCGGCCCGCTCGCGATGGCATGCCTGGCGTACGACTCGGATTTCCCCGTCGACGACGAGTCGCCGTACCTGCCGAAGCACTTCCTCACCCGGGGCTGGCTCGGCGAGTTCCCGACGTAGGGCGTCGGCGGGGCAGAACACCGGCGTGTTGGCGTCGTTTGGTGTTGTCCACGGCGGTGGCGATGGGCGAGTGTTCTGTGTCATGGACTGTGACCGGCACAACACGGTGTTGCCTCTGTCCCGACGTCAACTGTTCGTCGCCGCGGGCGCGTCCGGGGCGGCCGCCGCCCTCGGCGTCGCCGCCCCCACCCCGGCCCGGCCGCGGACCACGGTCCCCCTCTCGTTCACCCGCGTCACGAACGGCGCGGCGACCCTCTCGACCGCCGCGGACCGGCTCGTCTTCGAGGCGCAGGCCACGCTCTGGTCCCTGCCCCGCGCCGGCGGCGAGGCGGTGCCGCTGACACCGGCCGGGCTGGAACCGAACCGGCCCGTGTACGCGCCGGACGGGACGTCGGTCGCGTTCTGCGCGTACCAGGACGGCGGCTTCCACATCTGGACGGTGCGCGCCGACGGTTCCAGGCTGCGACAGCGCACCGACGGCCCCTGGGACGACCGGGGCCCCGCCTGGTCGCCCGACGGATCGCGCATCGCGTTCGCCTCCGAGCGCGGCGGCGACCCGGTGCGGGGCGGCTCGTACCGCATCCACGTCCTGGACCTCTCCAGCGGCCGACTCACCCGGGTGACCGGTCGGCCCGGCCAGGAAGGGCCCTTGCAGGACGGGCCGTGGGAGGACTTCGACCCCACCTGGTCACCGGACGGCAGCCGCCTGCTCTTCGTCCGCGGCAAACCGGTCACCACGCCGCAGGGCAGCACCGCGCTCGAAGCCCGCACCATCGCGTCCGTTCCCGCGGGGGGAGCGGGCCCCGTCACCGTCGCCCACACCGAGACCGCGACGGCACAGGTCATGACGCCCGCCCTGGCCCCGGACGGCAAACGCCTCGCCTACCTGCGGACCACGGCCGCGCCCCGCGCGTCCTGCACCCTCGTCGTCGACGGCGGGCCCGTCGCGCTCGACGGTGACCTGGCTCCCGTGCCGCCGCGCTGGACGGCGGAGGGGAGGCTCCTGCTGACCGTGGACGGCCGCTTCACTCTCGTACGTCCCGACGGCTCGGGCGGGCCGGATGGCGTGAGTGGGCCGGACGGCCTCGGCGGCCCGGGCGAGCCCGAAGTGATCCCCTTCGACGCCACCCTGCCGGTGACGCGCCCGCACTACCGGGTCAAGGAGTACGACCTGGGCCTCGGGCGGGCACGCCCGACGCGCGGCATCCACCTGCCCGCACTGTCACCGGACGGCCGCCGGATCGCCTTCGCCGCCCTCAACTCGCTCTGGCTCGCGAACACTTCAGGCGGCAAGCCGCCCCGGCGGCTCCACCGGGCTTCGGCCACCGGCTACCTCCTGGGACCGACCTGGGCACGGGACGGCAAGTCCCTGGTGTACGCCGACGACCGCGACGGACTGCTCGGCGCGTACCGCCACGACCTCGCCACCGGAACCGAGACCGCACTGGCCACCGGCGGCCGGGTCCACCCGGTGCTCTCACCCGACGGCGACCGGCTCGCCTGCCTGGACATGACCGGCCGCCTCGTCGTGCGTGACCTCGCGTCGGGCACCGAACGCGCCCTGGTGACACCGCTCGGCGGAGGAGGCCTGCCGGGGCGGCCCAGCTGGTCGCCCGACGGCCGGTACGTCGCGCTGTGCGACCGAAACCGCATCAACCAGCGCTTCCGCGAGGGCTACAACCTCATCCGGATCGCCGACGTGGACACCGGCGCGGACCGTCTGCATGCCGTGGCCCCGCACGCCTCGCTCTCCGACCGCTACGACTCGGGCCCCGTCTGGTCACCGGACGGCCGATGGCTCGCGGTGATCGTCGAATCGGCCCTGTGCCTGCTGCCCGTGACGCCCGACGGCACGCCGCGCGGCCCACTGCGGACGCTCTCCGACGAACCGGCCGACCACCCTTCGTGGGCGGGCGACTCGAAGTCGCTCCTCTACCTCTCCAGCGGACGGCTGCGCCTCATCGGCGTGGACGGCGAGGGCCCGCGCACGGTACGAGTGCCGTTCGACCAGCGCAGGCCGTCACCCGCCGACGTCGTCGTGCACGCAGGCCGACTGTGGGACGGCACCGGCGACGAAGTACGGGAGGACGTCGACATCGTCGTACGCGACGGCCGCATCGCCTCCGTGCGAGCACACCGCCCCGCCGGATCCGGCAGCCCTGCCGACCGCCGCGTCGACGCCTCGCGGCACACGGTCGTCCCCGGACTGTGGGACACGCACACGCATCCCTGGCAGACGACGTACGGCGGCCGCCAGACGGCGGGCCAACTGACGTACGGCATCACCACGGCGGTGTCGCTGGGCGGCTTCGCCTACGAACAGGCCCGCGTCCGCGAGGCGGTGGCCACCGGCGAACTCGCAGGCCCCCGCCTCCTCACGACGGGCGAACTCCTGGACGGTGCCCGCGTCGCGTACAGCATGGGCCGCGCCCACCGGAGCAGGGCGGCACTGCGACGCTCGCTGCGACGCGGCACGGCACTCGACTGGGACTTCGTCAAAACCTACGTCCGGGCGCCGGGTTGGGTGATGGAGGAGGCCGCACGGTTCGCCCACGAGAAGCTCGGTGTGCGCACAGGAGGCCACCTGCTCTCACCCGGCATCCAACTCGGCCAAGACCTGACGACCCATCTGCAGGCAACCCAGCGAGCCGAGTTCGGCCACGCCATCACGGCCACGGGCCGCGCCTGGGACGACGTCATCGAGATCTACACCGCACGGGGCGCGGCCTTCTCGCTCATCGCCACCCCGTTCACCTCGGCGCCGCTGCTCGGCGCGGACCCGGGCCTCGCGGACGACCCGCGCGTCACCGCGGTGATGCCGCCCTGGGACGCCGCCGCGGTGAAGACGGGCTCGACCGTCCCGCCGAGCGAGGCCCAACTTGCCACGCTCCGCACGGAAACCGACATCTACCGCCGGATCCTCGCCGCCGGCGGCCAGGTGGCCCTGGGCACCGACCAGCCCATCGTCCCGGTGGGCCTCGCCCTCCACCTGGGCCTGCGCGCCCTGCACCTGGGCGGCCTGACCCCGGCGCAGGCCCTGCGCACCGCGACCGTGCTACCGGCCCGGGTGTTCGGCCTGGACCACGAACTGGGCACGGTGGAGGCAGGCAAGGTCGCCGACCTCACCATGGTGGACGGCGACCCGTTCACGGACTTCGACACGATGGTGCGGACCGTGTCGGTGCTCCGGGGCGGAACCCTTCACAGGACGGAGGACCTGACCTCGGCGTTCGAACGGCGGGAGCAGCGGCAACGGAAGGACGGCGCGGGGACGGCCCCGCCGGACGCGGCCGCACGCGACGACTCGTACTGGCTGGAGGCGGGACGCCTGATGCGCAGGGACGGGTGCTGCGCGCCGGTGAGCTGACCGAGCGTTGGGCACTGACACCTGACTGTGTTCGGGTCCGCTGGTCGGTGTTGGACGCCGGGTCAGGTTGCACGCCGGTCGAGGGTGGCTTCGACGCCGGGGCCCTGCAGTGAGCGCAAAGCGGCAGCTCGTTCAAGTGCGGCGGCGGACCGCCGAGATCAGTCCGCCGGACAACTGCTCGCGCTGGGGCGGGGTGCTGATCGGGCGGCCGTAGGCGGCGGCGCTCTCGCGCAGGGTGTGGCTGTCGGCCGCCCAACCGTGCCCGTTCAGCCAGCCCACCGGGTCGTCGGGCATTTCCGAGACCCGCATGGACGCCGCCGACCCCGGCGAGGCATCCGTGCCGAAGGGCTCGATCACGCCGCGCGAGCCCCCATGTCAGTCCCATCCGACTGTCTGCCGCCGACTGCCCGCTGATTCGGGCCGGCAGTGGCTCCACCGCGACGGTGATCCGCTCGCAGCGTGCGGCGGCCCGCTCCTGGCGCAGCACCGACGCCTTGAAGTCCAGTGGCGCGGCGGCGTCGACCTCGAACAGCCGGGTGCCCTCGGGCCAGTCCGTCCGGAAGGCCCTGCTGCCCATACCGGCGCCCAGCAGCACGACCTGCCGGACCCCGGACACGGAGGCCGGCCGCAGCAGGTCGTCGAGGAACTTCGTCCCCATGACGATGGAGAACGACACGGCGAGCCGACGGCGTCGCGCGGCCTCGTCAACGGGCGGCGGCGACGAGGGCCACAGGCCACCGGCGGTGGCGAAGGCCTGTGCCAGTCGATCGCGGAACAGCGCGTTGTCCCGCTCGGTCTCCAGCGCCCGCACCCTGGCCACTCCCACCGCCGTGGCCCACACCCCCGATGGCTGCGCTCGTTCCTGCTCATCGGCCACCGCGCCGGCCACCGGCACGTTGTGTCAGCCGTCCCGGCCCTGCCACGTGGTGACGCAGGCTTCGTTCCCCTCGACGTCGGCAAGCACCCAGAAGGCGGGGGCACGGCCCGCGGACACGAGTCGGCCCCCGGCCGCCAGCGCGGCTTCGATCCGCCGAGACGCCTCGTCATGCGGAACACAGATGTCGAGGTGAATGCGATTACGCTGCGGACGCGCCCGGTCCATCTGCTGGAACCAGATGGCCGGACCCTGTCGGAGCGGGTCGACGAGCGGATCCTCCGGCCCCTCGGCGCCCGCCTCATCGGCATAGCCCGACACGGCCTTCCAGAAGGGCCGAATCCTGGAGATGCTCAGCGCATCGATGGCGATCTCCACCACCTGGACCGACCTCGGTGCCCCCGTTCCGAGTCCGGGACCCGGCACAAGCCCGGACTTGTCAGCGGTGGCAGAGATCCGACGCGCGAGTTCGATGTCCCGGGTGGTGACCGCCGCGTGGTCCAGCGACTGCAGCGTGAAGACGGCCAGATCGGGGCGGACATCAACCCGGAGATGGCGATCGGCGTCGTCGCCACATGCTGCGACAGCGTCCGCCGCCAGGCTGATCGCTTGAGCCAACGTCCCGACCGGAACCGACGTCTGCAGGGCGCCCAGCATGTAGCGCCACCCGTGATCCCGGACCGCATCCGACGCTTCCTGCCGACTCACTATCTGCTCCATGACCGCATCCTTGCAGCCACACCGACAGCTCCGCCGGGGAGACCGCTACTCGAAGCGGCTGGTGTCGCCCGCGCCCCGGCGCACGATCTCCGCCTCGCCGTCTGAGAAGTCGATGACGGTGGTGGGCTCGGTGCCGCAGTCGCCGGAGTCGATGACCGAGTCCACGAGGTGGTCGAGGCGCTCCTTGATGTCCCAGCCCTGGGTCAGCGGCTCCTCCTGCTCGGGCAGGAGCAGCGTGCTGGACAGCAGCGGCTCGCCGAGCTCGGCGAGGAGGGCCTGGGTGACCGTGTGGTCGGGGATCCGCACGCCGACCGTCTTCTTCTTCGGGTGCATCATCTGGCGCGGCACCTCTTTGGTGGCGGGCAGGATGAAGGTGTAACTGCCGGGCGTGGCGGCCTTGATGGCGCGGAACACGTCGTTGTCGAGGTGAACGAACTGCCCCATCTGCGCGAAGCTCTCGCACATGAGGGTGAAGTGGTGACGGTCGTCGAGCTGCCGGATCGACCGGATCCGGTCCATGCCGTCGCGGCTGCCGAGCTGACACCCCAGCGCGTAACAGGAGTCCGTCGGATATGCGACGAGGGCGCCGGAGCGGATCCCGTCGACGACGCTGCTGATGCTGCGCCGCTGGGGGTTGTCGGGATGCACGTCGAAGTACTTGGCCATTTGCCGAGTCTAGGTGACCCGGGCGTGCCTGCCGGGGCTGGCGGGACGGGTGTGGCGAGAAGGGCGTGGCGGAAGGAGACACGGCCGGGGCCCCGCCTCTACGCCCCGCCGACGAAGTCGAGCAGATCCTGGTTGACCCCATCCGCGTGGGTGACGAAGATGCCGTGCCCGGCCAGCGGGTACTCCTTGTACACGTTGTCCGGCACGAGCTCGGCCGGCTGCCGGCCGCCGGCCGCGGAGGGCGACGGGAGTGGAGGCGTCGGCGTCGCCGTGCAGGATCAAGGCCGGCACCTCGATCGCACCGGCCTCCTCACGGAGATCGGTGCAGTACGCGGTCTTCACCGCCTCGACCGCGGCCCTGGCCGAACAGTCGAGGCACTGCCGGACCATCCAGCCCGTGAGCTCGGTGGAGACGGTGTTTCCCAGGTGCGTCGCGAAGAACGCCTGCGAGTTCTGAGCCGTCCACCGCGGCCGGTCCTTCGTACGCTCGGCCGCCATGGCGTCGAAGACCTCCCGGGGGACGCCGTCGGAGTTGTCCGGCGCCGCCAGCGGGAACGGCGCGGTGGTCCCGATGAGCGCCACCCGGCTGACCCGGCCGTGCCCGTGACGCGACAGATGGCGGATCACCTCACCGCCACCCATCGAGTGCGCCACCAGAGTCACTTCGCGCAGGTCGAGGTGATCGAGCAGCGCGGCGAGATCGTCGCCGAGGGCGTCGTAGTCGAAGCCGTGCCCGACCCGGTCGGAACGACCGTGCCCGCGTCCGCCGTAGGCGATGCAGCGCAGACCGCGCTCGGTCAGCGGAGGCAGCTGGAACTCCCCAGGAGCTGCTGCCGAGCCAGGCCCCGGCCACGAACACCACGGGCTTGCCCTGCACCCAGTCGGTCCGCCCCCCCGTCGGTGTAGAAGAGGCGGGTCCCGTCGGAGCCTGCGAAGTTCCGCATGAGCGGGTCCTTCCGGAGCGGTGCAGAGGCCGTGCTGAGGGCCGTTCGTGCGGTGCGATGTGCCGACTCTCGCCAGAGGGCGGTCACTCGTCGATTAAGCGGAAGGTAAGGACGGCAGGCCGGAGTGCGCGAGCGCTCGGCGTGTGCCGGTGCATCGCGCGCCTATCGCGGGCGTATCGAAAAACGCATACGCCACCGCAACGCTCCTCCGTATTCGGTGGGAGGACGGGCCGCCGTGCAGCAACGGTCGGTTCATCAGCCAGGGGAGGAACGTGATCATGGATTCGGATTCCGCACGTGGTGTCGACCGGCGGCGGCTGCTCGGCTGGGGAGGGGTGGCGGCCGCCGGTGTGGCGGCGGCCGGTGCGCAGCTGGTGGGCGCCCACCCCGGCCAGGCGGCTCCGGCCCGGGCTGACTCCCGCGCCATCCCGCCGGACACCCGGCCTGGTGGAGCCTACGACCGATACGTGGCGAAGCTGGCCGCCGAGGACAAGTTCTCCGGCGTGGTGCTGCTGTCGCACCGGGGCCGGACGGTGCTGTCGCGCAGCTACGGAATGGCCGACAAGGAGAAGGGGATCCGCAACCACGAGGGCGTCGCGTTCAACCTCTCCTCGGCGGGCAAGCCGTTCGGCGCGGTGGCCATCCTGCAGCTGGCGCAGCAGGGCAAGCTGACCCTCTCGGACACGGTGGGCACGTACCTGAAGGGCTTTCCCAAGGAGATCGCCGAGAAGATAACCATCCACCACCTGCTCTCCGGCATCTCCGGGCTCAACACCCCGGACGAGGACCTGGAACGCATCTTCCGGAGCCGGGAGGAGGTGCAGGAGTTCTACGAGCAGTGGGCACGGCAGTCGAAGCCGGTGGCCCCTCCCGGCACGCCCACCGACCATGCAGGTGCCGAGGTCGCCATCCCGGCGCTGATCGTGCAGGCCGTGAGTGGCACGACGTACTGGGACTACGTCGAGGAACACGTCTTCGGGCGGTGCGGCATGACCGGCACGGCGTTCTACACCAGACCGCAGTGGCTCACCGACCAGCACATCGCGCACTCGTACATGCGCCAGGCCGACGGCAGCCGGGTGGACGCCGTCCGCAACCTGGACAAGGGCAGCCCGGACCCGCTCCAACTGGGCAAGAACCCGGGCCGCAGCTTCATCGACTTTCCCGGCGACGGCGGTTTCGCCACCGCCCCGGACCTGGTCCGGTTCGCGAACGCGCTGGGCGACGGCACGGTACTCGACCGGCCTTACGCCGAACTGTTCTTCGGGGCCAAGTACCCCCTCGCCCCGCAGGGCGGCGGCCTGCGGAGCGCCGGGGCCGCCCCCGCCGACGCGGCGTTCGCGACCTACATGATGCCGATCAGCCTAGTGAGCGGTCAGTGGGTGAACGGGCGCGCCGGCGTCAACCCCGGCAGCAACGCCAGTTGGAACATCTACCCGGACTCCGGCTGGGTCGGCGTCATCCTCAGCAACTACGACGACGTGCCGTTCCAGGAGATCATCCAGCGAGAGATGGACGCCATCATCGGCTGACGCCCCCACCACCCATGACCCACCAACCACGACCCACCGTTCTCCGCCCGGTGCCCACTCACTCCGGGCGCAGGCTCAATACGAGATCACGCGGCAGGCCGTGCGTGTCGTGGAGGTAGTGCAGGTGCTCCTCGTCCAGCGGTCCTCGGAAGCGGGGCTGGGCGAGGACGCGCCGTCCTCGTTCCAGAAGCCGACGGAACCGCTGCTCCTCGTCGAGCAGGATCACACGTACGTCGACGGGTTCCATGGCCTGACGGAAGTGGTCCAGCGTGTGCCGGATCAGGTCGTCCGGCAGGTCTCCCAGGCCGCGCGACCCGGGATCGTCACGCCAGAGAACGGTGAGCAGGCGCCGCACCAGCCGTCGCAGCACATAGCCGCGACCGGTGTTGCCGGGACGCACCCCGTCGCCGATGACCACCACGGCCGACCGCAGGTGGTCGCAGACGAGCCGCAGCGACGACTCGTCCAGCGGCCACAGTCCCGGCACGAGCCGACGCCAGGGGTCGAACACATCGCACTCGAACACCGACGGCTTGCCCTGCAGGGTCGAGACCAGCCGTTCGAGGCCGAGGCCGGTGTCGACGTTGCGCTGGGGGAGCGGCACGAGCGAACCGTCGTCGAGCTTCCGGTAGCGCATCGTCACGTGGTTCCACATCTCCACCCAACGGTCGTCCTGGGTGGGCGTCGACCGCGGCGGAGTGTCGCCGGTCCACAGAAAGATCTCGGAATCGGGGCCGCAGGGGCCGGTCGGCCCGTTGGACCACCAGTTGTCCTCCACGGTGAGCTCCACGGGAACCCCGAGCTCTTCCCACACCTCCAGCGAGGCGGTGTCCGGGCCCGTGCGGTCGTCGCCGCCGAAGACGGTGGCGTACATCATGCGCGGATCGACACCGAACCCCTCGGTGAGGAGCTCGTACCCCCAACGCAGGCTCTGCGGCCCCTCATAGTCGCCGAGCGACCAGGTGCCGAGCATCTCGAAGACGGTGAGATGCGTGGGATCGCCGACTTCTTCGAGGTCGGTGGTCCGCAGACAACGCTGCACGTTGACCAGCCGGTTGCCGAGGGGGTGCGGACGCCCCTCCAGATACGGGGTGAGCGGGTGCATGCCCGAGGTGGTGAACAGCACGGGGTCGCCGGGCGGCGGCAGCAGGGTCGACCCGGTGATGCGGTGGTGTCCGCGCTCCTGGAAGTAGTCGACGAACGTACGGATGACGTGGTCGGTGTTCACGAGGTGGCTCCTTCGCGTGTACGAGCGGGGAGGCACCGGACAACGGGTCCGCACGAACGGTGGAGCGAGGCGTGAGCCACAGACATCATCGGCGGTCCGTTTCCGGTCGCCGATGGAGTGGGAAAGACGTCAGGCGGCGGCAACCGGCGAGCTGGTCGCTCGCGCGGTTGCGTTGGTGCCAGGGCCTGTGACGTTCATGAGGCCGAGGATAACGATCCCCGCCGCCAAGGGCACGTGATTATCCGGAGTGGTCCGTGGCATGCACAGGGCCTGCCGGTTCCGTCCTCAGCGCGTGACCCGGTCTGCTGCTTCGCGGGTGATGTCGGCGTAGAGCCGGAAGAGGACCGGTCGGGCTTCGCCCTGGTCGTGATTGTGGCCGTGGTCGTGGTTGCGGTCGCGTTCGTACAAGGCCGCCCAGCACCGTGCGATGTCCTCCCGGGCCTGGGTGCCGGGCCAGGGCTGGGGCAGGAGCTGGGGCGGCAGCAGCGGATCGGGGTCCATGGCGCGGGTGAGTTCGGCGGCCAGCTCGACGGCGATGGTGAGGAGCGCGGACGAGGGGAGTTCGGCGGGGCCGGTGAGCCGGGCGAGGCGGGGTCGGGCGATGCGGCTGAGGTGGTGGTAGCGGTCGGCGATCTCCTGCAGGGGCCACAGGCGCCGGGCGAGCTCGACAGGCTCCTGGGCGTCGCCCCTGCGCAGGTCCGTCGTGGTGAGGAGGGTGAGGGCGCCGTGGGCGCCGAGGCGGTGGGCCGCTTCTTCGACGTACGGCTCCCATGCGTTGGCGCAGACGTACAACCCGCCCTGGAGCGAGGCGCCGCCGAGGTGGACGAGCGTCTCGCGCAGGGTGTCCCGGGCGGTGCGCTCCGATTCGGGCACCGCGAAGGCGGCCAGGTGCCAGACACCGTCCCAGGGCGCGGTCCCGGCGTCCTGTTGAAACGCGTGCCGTAGGAAGTCCGCGTTGGGGGCGAGGGCACGCGTGGTCTCCGCGGTCGCGTGCAGCTCCGCCTTGCGCCCGCGGCCCTCGTGGGTGAATCGGCCTTCGGCCACGAGGCGCTTGATGCACAGCCGCACCTGCTGGTCGCTCATGCCCAGGGCGTTGGCGACGGTGTACAGCTCGTCCGCGCCGACGGTGCCGTCCTCGCGGATCAGCGCGTGGACGAGCATGCGGGTGGGGACTTCGACGCGGTCGTTCTCGTTGCTCACGGCTCTCTGACCCTTCTTGCTCCGGCTCTCGTTGAGGCTCCTGCTCCTGCTCACGCTCCGGCCCTTGTTCCGACCGGGCGGTGCATGGTGGTGACCGCGCCGAATCCGAGCAGTCGGCGCAGATAGGGCGTGCGCTCGGTCCGTACGGCCGTGAAGCCGCGCCGCTCGTACAGTGCCCTGGCCCGCGGGTTGGTGTCGATCACGTCCAGTCTGATCTCCCGGCAGTCCTGCGACTCCGTCGCGACGGCGACCACTTCCTCGATGAGCAGGCTCCCGACGCCCCGGCCGCGCATGTCCGGACTCACGGCGATGCCGTCCATGACGAGCTGTCCGGGGGCCGGGCGACGTTCGAACAGGGCGAGGAGCAGGAGCCGGTGCAGTCCGCGCAGATGTCCGTACGCGCGCAGCACGGCGAGAGCCGGTCCTCCGGTGAAGGCCCGCCCGCCGTGCTGGTACCCGGCGAGGCCGACGAGCCGCCCGTCGAGGAGCGCGCAGACCGCACGATCGGCGTGTAGGTGGGCGGCGATGAAGGGCACCGCCTTGCCCGGCGGGTTCAGGGCGGGACCGAGTTTGCGGCCGAAGGCGTCCCAGTACAGCTCGGCCGCCCGCCGCTCGGCTCCGGCCGGAAGCCCCCGCTGCACCGTCACCGGTCCGGCTCCGGGACCTGTTGCGTCCAGTGCGTCCAGTCCCACGCTGTGCCCCCTTCTCGCTGAAACGGAGACTCAAAGCTATCAAAGGAGCTACGATCGTTCACAAAGCGATAGTTTCAGATCGGGGACCGGGAACCGGAAACCTGGAACCGACTCAATCCTGAACGGGGGGCAGCCAGCCCATGGGCCCGAAGAACCAGCCCCGACGGCGCGGGTTCCGTATCGCCGTGTGGTCACTCGTCGCGGTCCTGGTCGTGGTCACCGGCCTCGTCGGTGTGGTGCTGTGGCAGAACTCCTACGACATGGACGAGCAGCGGGTCTCGATCCGCCACGGCGGCCACACCCTCAACGGTGTACTGGCCACCCCCAGGGACGGCCGCGAGCGCCACGGACTTGTCGTGTACGTCCACGGCGACGGCCCTGTCGACGCCACCCATGACGACGGTTATCGGCCCATGTGGGAGGCGAACGCCAAGGCCGGGTACGCCTCCCTGTCCTGGGACAAGCCCGGCGTCGCGGGCGCACCCGGCGACTGGCTCGACCAGTCCATGGACGACCGGGCCGACGAGGCGGCCGCCGCGATCGCCTGGGCGCGCGCCCGCCCGGACGTCGACGGCGACCGGATAGGACTCTGGGGCGCCAGCCAGGCGGGCTGGGTCCTGCCCAAGATCGCCGCCAAGACGCCCGTGAGCTTCGTCATCGCCGTCTCGCCCGCGATCAACTGGCTCCAGCAGGGCCGCTACAACCTCCTCGCCGAGCTGCGCGCCGACAACGCGTCAGCAGCCCGTACCAAGGCGGAAGTCGCCAGGAGCGACACCATCCGCCGACTGCTCGGCCGCCACGCGACCTACGAGGAGTACGTCAGGGCCATGGGCGGTGATGCGGACGGCATGACCGCCGATCGATGGGGCTTCATCTCCAAGAACCACACCGCGGACGCCACGCAGGACCTCCGCGCGCTGCGCGGCGTACAGGTGCTGCTGACCCTCGCGGGCCATGACACCAACGTGGACACCGCCGACACGGAGCGCACGTACCGCAAGGTGCTGGATGCAGGCGGCGCATTGACGGTCGAGCGCTACCCGGACGCGGCCCATTCACTGCTCAAGCAGTCCATCGAGGAGTCGGACCTCAAGACCACCGTCACCGCGCTCCTCTCCCCCCACTCGCTCTTCGCGGACGGATTCCTGGACGACCAGCGACGGTTCCTCTTCGAGCGCTCGCGGAGTCGATGAGACCAGGCGCTGCGGCGTGTGGGCGAGTCCGGGTCACCACCAGTAGACGGGGTAGCGGGGCGCACCGGCGCGGGCGTACGAGGCGGCCCACCCCGCGAGAACGAGCAGCCCGGCGGAGCCCACGAGCAGGGGTACGAAGGTCGCGGGGCGCGGCGTGTTCAGGACGATGACGACGGCGGTCGCACACGCGGGGGAGTGCGGGGTACGGGCCACGGTCATCACGGCCAGGCTGATCCCGGCAGCGAGGGCCGCCGCCCACGGCGAACTGCCCGATGCGGCCAGGACCGCGTAACCGACGGCGGCACACAGCAGATGACCGGCGATCACACTGCGAGGCTGAGCGAGCGGCAACCCCGGCGCGCCATGAATGATCGCCGCGGACGCGGCGAGCGGGGGTATCAGCACGGGCTCGTGGATCAGGGAGCCTATGGCCACCAGGACCAGCAGGACGGCAGTCGCGGCACTGACGTTGTGCAGCGCGGCGCCGGGTGACGGGGGTGCGGGAGCGCGTCCGGCGAGGAGCCGGGAGAGGAAGCGTGAACGGGTGCGTCGGGAGGGCCGGTCGGCCGAGACGCGGGCTGCGGGGGATGCGGCGACGGGCTGCGTGTCGATGATTTCGTCGGTGCTCAAGACAGTGCGGTTCCGGGGCAGGGCCGACGGGAGACCCGGACGGCGAAGGCAGAAGGGCAGGAGTCGGCCCGGCTTCCCTCGCGGTCGGCAGGGACGTGGGCACCGGCGGCGGTCCGGGGTCGGGATATCCGCGTACTCACCCGGGATTCTACGAGGCGCTGTCCCGTAGCTGCAGGTCAGGGTCTTGCCGCGCCCCGATGATCACTGAGGGCAAGCGATCTACGGGCTACGGATGGCTGTGAATGAGCGCGAATGGTGAGGACGGTTGCGGATGACTGCGGATGACTGCAGAGGGGCGTGGATTCGCCGCTGAGCCGCGTCATCGGTCCGCCGTCAGCCGATCGAGCTCGGAGCGGATGGCCTCCCGCAGTTCGTCGTGCTGCGGCCCGAGCGCGAACTGGTCGTCACTCCACCGTTCGCGCGGGTAGAGCCACACCGGCGTACGGACGAGCTCCGCGGGCTCCCACTCGAACCGCGGCCAGACGTGCGCGTGCAGGAAGGGGTCCGTGTTGCCGAGGATCTCCAGGTTCACGCGGCGGAAGGCCGGATCCATCCGGCGACAGGCCCGCTCGACGGCCTCGCCCAACTGGTCCATGTCGGACAGGAACTGAAGCCGTCGAGGCTTGGGCATGTCCGACAGGCGCTGTACGGCGGGGTCATCGGCGAGGAGCACCGAGTATCCCGGCAGGAACTGCACGTCGCCGATCACGGCGAAGCCCGCCGTCAACCTCCGCAGCACGGAGGGGTTCTCACCCTTCAGTGCGCTCCCGATCCGGTCCCTCTTCCAGTCACCGCTCATGCGCCGAACCTACATAGGTGGCGGACCGGCAGACCTGAACAGTGGGGAATGGTGCGGTGTGGTTGCGAGGGCGGTGTGGCCCGGTGCCCGGTGCCAGCCATTTGCACACGAAGCCCACGAATGACGAACGCCTGTCCTGGCCGGACATAACACCGCTATTCCTGTATTGCTGCGCGGGTCCGGAGAGCCGGAGTGGAGAGCGGCGACGCGTTCGCGGAGGCGAATAATTCCGGGCATTAAATGCCGGGGTGAGGGTCACCTTATTTGAGAGCTTCGGACTCATCGGTGTCCGGAATTTCCGGCCGGCACGCCAAGAAAGAGCTGAGAGGGCTCTCCGGATTCCAGATGGGGCTGCCGGCGTCGCGCGCGATTTCGGCGGGCGCGCGGGGTGTTGCGGTGAGGTCACCAATTTCCGGGTGGGGGGATTTATTTACCGGATCTTGGTGGACCGCCGCCATGGGGCGCGTGATGCCGCGTGCGTGCGGTCTGCGCGCTACGGGCTTCGCTGCCCTGGGCTTGTGGGTGTGTTTGGT
>NZ_LIPN01000104.1 GCF_001418325.1 Streptomyces atriruber
CCGCCACGCGCGCGTGGCGCTCGCCTTCGCCGCCCTGCGCGGCACCCGCGTGGGCGACGGCGCGCTCGGCGAACTCCTGCTCGCCGAGGCCGCCCGGCACGACGACGTCCGCCTCGCGGGCGACCGGCTGCGCGTCGTCACCTGGCAGGCGCGCGTCGAGGAGGCGCTCGGCCGCTGGGACGTCGAGGCCGCGGTGCGGCTGCTGCGCGAGCGGCCCGGCGAACTCCTGCGCCGCCTGGACCTGCTGCTGGCCCGCTCGGGCTCGGCGACGCTCCCGGACACCGTCGGCGAGGCGCTCGCCGACGCCCTGCCACGCTCCGGCCCCGGGCCGCTGCTCGGCGCCTACGGCCGCACGAAGGTCCGTGCCGTGCCGGGGCACCGCCGCGTCTTCTTCCCGCGCGGCCGCGTCACCAAGGCCTACGCGGTCGAGGACCACCGGCCGCCGCTGCCCGCCCGGGTGGCGGGCCGCGCCGGTGAGCTCATCGAGGCCGAGGCGGTGCGGCGCCTCGGGGAACGGGACGGCGAGCGGTACGACGTGGCCGTCCTGGACGCCGCGCTCGCCGATCTGCCCGTGCCGTTCGCCGAGCGCGCGTCGGCCGCCTCGCTGGTCGCCCTGCCCCGCGGCAGCTCCCTGCCTATGCCCGCGGACAGCGAGACCGTGCGGCTCTTCCTGCACTGGACGCAGCCCAAGGGCGTGCGCGTCGACCTCGACCTGTCCGTCGCGCTCTACGACGACCTGTGGCGCTTCATCGGCCTCTGCGACTACACGAGCCTGGAGTACGCGGGCGGCGCCGCCCGGCACTCCGGGGACCTGACCTCCGCGCCCGCCCCGCAGGGCGCCACCGAGTACCTGGACCTCGATCTGCCGCGGCTCGCGAACACCGGGGTGCGGTTCGTGGTGCCCATGGTGTTCTCGTACAACGACATCGCGTTCGACGAACTCCCGGACGCCTTCACGGGGTTCATGGCGGTCCAGGGCAAGGAGCGCGCCGTCTACGACCCGCGCACGGTCCGTCAGCGCTTCGACCTCGCGGGCGACGCGAAGCTGACCGTGCCCATGATCGTCGACCTGCGGACGCGGCACGCCTGGTGGACGGACGTCACCCTCGCCACGACCGGCACCCACCACGCCGTGTGGCGCTATCGCAGGCAGATCGGGCGCATGGGCAACGACCTGCTCGCCACCTTCCAGCCGTGCGGCCGGGCCACGCTGTGGGACCTGGCCTGCTGGACGGCGGCGGCCCGCACCGACGGCGACGTGTACGTGCGCGGCCGCGGCCACGTCCCGTGGGGCTACCGCCGAGCGGAGGGCGAGCCGCGCGCCGACTTCGCGTTGCGCATTCGGGACGGCTGGGAGCCGGACGCGCTGCGCGCCGAGCCGGAGCTCGCGGGCCGCTCGGCCCTGCTCGCGCTGCTCCACGGCGACCTCCCGGGCGCGCAGGACGCGGCGTCCGGCACGGTGTACCGCCTCTACCCCGGGCCGGTCGACGCGGCGCCGCTGGAGCGGCTCACGGCGGGCGACCTGGCGGGCCTGCTGGAGCCCGCGTGACGCGGGGCGTGACGTGCGCCCGGTGATCGACAAGGTGTCGGCTCCACGGGGCGGGGCTCGACGCTGCGTCCATTGCCGCGCCGCCGAGCGGGGGCGCATGCTGCCGGGGTGCGAGCGAACCCCGTAGCTTCCCCCGTGTCCCGCCGTTCCCTGCTGCGCGCCCTGGGCGGCGGTGCGGCCCTCGGCACGCTCGCCGGCTGCGGCGTGCCCGCCGCGTACATCGAGCCGGGGGAGCGTGCCGCGAGCGACCGCTCCCGGCAGGACAAGAAGCTGACCTTCGCCAACTGGCCGCTGTACATCGACACCGACGACAACGACAAGACGAAGCGCCCCTCGCTGGACGCCTTCGAGAAGCGGACCGGGATCGACGTCCGCTACACGGAGGAGATCAACGACAACGACGAGTTCTTCGGCAAGATCAGCCCGTCCCTGATGAACCACCAGGAGACCGGCCGCGACCTCATCGTCATCAGCGACTGGATGTGCGCACGCTTCGTCCGGCTCGGCTGGGTGCAGGAGATGGACCGGGCACGTCAGCCCAACGTGTCCAAGTACCTGGACCCGCTCCTGCGTTCACCGCACTTCGACCCCGGCCGGAAGTACACCGTGCCCTGGCAGTCGGGCATCACCGGCATCGCGTACAACAAGCGCAAGGTCGGCCGTGAGATCAAGCAGGTCTCCGACCTGTGGGCGGACGACCTCAAGGGCCACGTCACCCTCCTCTCCGGCCTCGACGAGGCGTTCGCGCTGCTCCTCCAGGGCGACGGCGTCGACATCAGGAAGTGGACGGCGGACGACTTCCACCGGATGTGCGACAAGGTCGAGAAGATGGTGAACAGCCATCACATCCGCCGCTTCACCGGCAACGACTACATCAAGGACCTCTCCAGCGGCGACGTCCTGGCCTGTCAGGCCTACAGCGGCGACGTCATCCAGCTCCAGGCGGACGACCCGGACATCGAGTTCGTCGTTCCCGAGGAGGGCGCCGAGCTGTGGGCCGAGTCCCTGATGGTCCCCAACCTGGCCCGCCACAAGCGGAACGCCGAGCGGCTCATCGACTACTACTACGACCCCGAGGTCGCCGCGGAGCTGGCCGCCTGGGTCAACTACGTCTGCCCCGTCCCGGCCGCCCGCGACATCCTCGCCTCCGCCAAGGACAAGGAGCGCGCCGCCCTCGCCGAGGACCCGCTGATCTTCCCGGACGACGCGATGCGCGAGCGGCTCGTCATCGCGCGGGACATCACGTCGAAGGAGCGGACGGAGTTCGCGAAGCGGTGGAACGCGCTCGCGGGGCTGTAGGGCCGGTGAGACATAGATCACGCCACGGTGACTTGTTCCCGACCTGTTCGTACCGAGCGTGCATACGCCGGTTCGAATGTCCGGATTCCCCGGTCCCTTATGGCGTGATCCGCGCCGTCCCCCGCTCGGCGCGCCCCCGTGCCGGTGACGCTCCGTAGACAATTCCGGAACTCAAGCCACACTTGAGCCCTTCCGTTAATGCATTTACCCGATGATCTCTCGCGCATAAAGTCCGACACGGCTCGGACGGAACGGCCGACGTTCCACACCTCCCTAACCCACCAGCGAGGGATTCTGTGCGCGATGTCAACGGCTATCGGCACGTCCACCGGATCGCCGTGGTCGGATCGGGGCCGAGGGGGCTCGCCGTCCTCGAGCGCATCGCCGCACGACTCCAGAACTCCGCCCGCCATTCCGGGATCGACATCCATCTGATCGACTCGACCGAAGTCGGGTGCGGTCGCATCTGGCGCACCGACCAGGACGATCTCTACCGGATGAATACCGTCGCCGATGAGGTGACCATGTTCTCCGGGCCCTCGGACGAGGGGCCGGTCCGGCCGGGTGCGGGGCCTTCGCTCGCCGAATGGTGGCGGGCCAGGGATCCGCGCGTGGGGAGCAATGAATACGCGCCCCGGAGGATTTACGGTCGGTATCTGCGATTCGTCTTGGGGGCAATAAAGAAGACTCTGCCGCCCGGGGTCTCTTTCGAGGGAATTCAGGGCCGCGTCATCGATCTGGTGCGGGAATCCGAAGTCTTCCATGTGCGTCTCGAAAGCGGGCGGACGATCCGGGCCGACAGTGTCGTCCTTGCGACCGGGCACGGAGTTCCCCACCTGAAGGGCGCCGAGCTCGCCTTCGAGGAATTCGCCGCCCGGAGAGACGGGATCCAGTACGTTCGTAGCGACTCTCCCGCCGAGATGGACCTCGACGCAATTCCCGCGGGCGCGCCGACCGGGGTCATCGGACTCGGCCTCTCGGCCTACGACGTGATCTTTTCCCTGACCGAGGGGCGCCAGGGCAAGTTCCTCGAGGTCGCGGAGAACGAGTACAGCTACCAGCCGAGCGGTCACGAGCCGCTGATCGTCGCGGGCTCCCGCAGCGGACTGCCGCTGCCCGGCCGGGGCCGGAACCAGAAGGCGCCCGACTACTCCTACCGGCCCGTTCTGTTCAAGGCCGAGGAGATCCTCGGCAGTTCGGACGGACGTCCCCTGGACTTCCGGTCGCAGGTCGTCCCGAGCGTCCTGGCCGAGATGCATCTCGTGTACTTCTCGACACTCGTGCGCGGACGGGCCGGAGCGGCCGGGGCGTCCGCGCAGTCCGCGTTCGTCGACGCGGTCAAGGAGCGGGGGGCCCGCGACGCCCGGGCGATCGGGGAGATCGCCGAGGCCTTCGGGGTCCACGCCGAACCCGTCGACTTCTTCGCCCTGGCGCGCCCCTTCGACGGCCTCTCCTACGCCTCGCGGGAAGACTTCACCGGCCATGTGACGGCGGTCCTGCGCGAGGACCTCCGGCACGCCGAGGCCGGAAACCTGCTCGATCCGCTCAAGGCCGCGCTCGACGTCCTGAGGGACACCCGCAGCGAGATGCGTAAACTGGTGGACTTTTCCGGGCTCACCGCGCAGTCCCACATGAAGGATTTCCTCGGCTGGTTCGGCCCCCGAAGCTCTCTGCTGTCCTCGGGCCCGCCGAGAAAGCGCGTCCATCAATTCCTCGCGCTCCTCGAAGCCGGAATCGTGCGCATCGCCGGTCCGGACACCCGTTTCGGAGTGTGTGAATCCACGGGAAGGTTCACCGTCGGATCGCCGGCGGTCGCCGGTTCCGAGACGAAGCTCGACGCCCTCGTCGACGCCAGGGTTCCCGGCACGGATCTGTCGTCGGACAGCTCCCGGCTCATGGGCAACCTCCGTGAACGGGGCGTATTGACGGAGTACGTCAACAGCAACGGGGACGACGCCTTCCGTACCGGCGGTGTCGCGACGACAGGCTCCCCTTTCCATCCGGTGGCGCGCGACGGCTCGTCGCCCGAGGGCCTGCACGTACTCGGAATTCCGACGGAGAACACGCGCTGGTTCACCTTCGTCGGAAGCGGCAGGCCGGGCCCCTGGGCCGAGTTCTTCAACGACGCGGACGCAATAGCCGGACACATACTCAGCAGGGCAGGGTGAGGAATCGTGGAAAACATAATCATGTCGCCGCTCAAGGTATTGCTCCGCAATACTCCGCAGGAATGGGCCGACGCCACCCAGAACACGGCCCATCTGTTGACGGGCACCGACCGCGATCACCCGCCGGAATGGATCAAGGAGCACTACGGTGCGGCCTTCCCCGAGATCGAGTGCTTCGCGAATTACGCGATGAACGACCTGGTCGGGAAGCGGGCCGACCACCTGCTCGCGAACGGCGGGTTCAAGCGCGTCATCCCCATGGCGGAGGCCGACGTCCTGCGCGCGGCATGGCTGCGCGAGCGCCACGGACTGGCCGGAATCCGTCCCGAGGACGCGGTCTACCTGCGCGACAAGTTCCTCATGAAGCAGTGCGCATCCGCGGCAGGCGTTCCGGTCGCCGAGTTCCGGAAGGTCCGCAACGCCTTCGAGCTGCTCGACTTCGCCGACGCGGTCGGCTTCCCCGTCGTGCTGAAGCCGATCGCGGGCAAGGGGTCGGCCGATACGTACATCCTCGACTCGGAGGCGGAGCTGGACGCCCTGCTGAGCGAGGGCATCTTCGCCGGGATCGAGCGCGAGCCGGACATGCTCGCCGAGTCGTTCGTCCACGGGACGCAGCTGCGCGTCGACGGCTACTACTCCCAGGGCGTCTGCCGCTATATGAGCGCGGCCCGGTACATCGGCAGCCACATCGACTTCCTGCACGGCGGATTCATGGGCAGCACGATGCTCGACGCCCGCGGCGACCTCGCCCGGGAAGCGGTCGGATTCACCAGGAACCTCCTGGAGAACGTGCTTCCCTTCGGGCCCGAGGGCCTCTTCCACGTGGAGCTCTGGCAGCGTCCGGACGGCCGGCTCGTCCTCGGCGAGGCCGCCCAGCGGCTCGGCGGCGGCTCGATCTTCGAGGAGAACCGGGCCGGTTTCGGGGTCGACTTCAAGATGGCCGCGGTCCGCGCGTTCTGCGGGTTCGAGCCGTACGACTGGCCGCTGACGGAGGCCTTGCAGGAGCGGATCTCCGGACAGACGACGATCTCCCCCCGGCCCGGGGTCCTGACCAAGGTGCCCGAGTCGGTTCCGTTCGACTGGGTCATCGACTACAGCTGCGCCCCCGCCGGACGCCGCTACCAGGCCATGCGGCACACCAACGGCGAGATCGCGACCTTCCTCGTCACCGGCGAGACCAGCGAACAGGTCGAAGAGCGCCTGCGCGCCTGCGTCGACTGGTTCTACGCGAACGCGGAGTGGTCCGATGCGTGAGGCAACAGCAGAGGCCGCCGAGGGCGCGGGGGCCGGTGAGGTCGCCCGGCACCTCCTCATGATCGGTGGCGCGCGCGAGGTCCCCCGGAACTGCCGCCAGGCCGCTCCGGGACTCCGGATCACCGTGATCTGCAGGCAGGAGGTCGAGAGCAAGGTCTGGGACAGGGAGGACCTGCACCGGCTGGTGATCCTCGACCGCGAGACCGGCCGGGAGGAGTGGCTGGCCATCGCCCGCGCCGTCCACGAGCACGACCGCATCGACGCCATCGTCAACTTCACCGAGTCCGACGCGGACAAGACCGGCTACATCGCCGAGCAGCTGGGGCTGAGGTGCTACGCCGAGCGGACCGCCCACTGGATCACCGACAAGCACCTCATGCGCGCCCGCCTGGCCGAGACCGGAGTCGATGACACTCCGGCGGAGAAGGTCTCCGGCGCCGACGAGCTCGCCAAGGCCGCCGCGAACCTCGGATATCCCGTCATCTGCAAGCCCGCCGGAGGCATCGGCAGCCGGGGCATCAGCAAACTGACGTCCCCCTCGGACGTCCCCCACGCCTTCACGTGGAGCACGGAGGGGACCGAGGGCCTGGACGCGGACGAGCTCATCGTCGAACCCTTCCACCAGGGCCGGGAGTTCAGCGTCGAGTGCCTCAGCGAGGCGGGCCGCCACTTCGTCGCGGGGATCACCCAGAAGTCCACCGACCAGGAGAGCTTCGTCGAGGTCGGGCACCTGGTGCCCGCTCCGCTGCCCGCGGCGGAGGCGGCGGCCGTCGCCGACACGGTGCGCCGGATGCTGGACGCGCTGGAGGTGCGGGACGGCGCGACCCACACCGAGGTGATCCTCACCGAGAACGGCGTCCGGATCATCGAGACCCATCTGCGCTACGGCGGCGACCGGATCCCCAACATGCTCGCGGCCGCGACGGGGATCGACATCCAGAAGCTCTGGGCCCGGCAGGCGGTCGGCCACTCGATCACCGCGGAGATCGAGGAGGCGATGGAGCGTCACCGGAGCGGTGAGCACGCGGACTTCGCGGCGATCCGCTACCGGTGCGCCGACCGCAGGGGCGTGTTCGCCGCGGTCCACGGCATCGAGGACGCCCGGCGGATGCCCGGCGTGGCGGAGGTCGCCACCGTGGCCGGTATCGGTCAGCGGATCGGCGATCTCACCGGGTCGCTCGCGCGACTCGCGTTCGCCTGGGCGCTCGGTGCGACGCCGGAGGAAGCGGCCGAGCGCGCGCGGGCGGCGGTGGACTCGCTCACCTTCGACCTCGACGACGAACCGGGATGCCGCCCGTGATGCTGCGGTCCATGTCGGCCCATGTCCGCCTCCTGGGCATCGCCGTCTTCTTCAACCTGCTGGGCCGGGGCGCCTTCATGGCCTCCTCGGCGCTGTACTTCACCAAGTTCGCGGGCGTGACGCCCGGCCAGCTCGGCCTGGGGCTCGCGATCGCGGGCGCCGCCGGTCTGGTCTCCGGTGTCCCGTTCGGGCACCTCGCCGACCGCCGGGGCCAGCGTGACGTGGCCGCCGTGCTCCTGATCCTCAGCTCGCTGGCGGGCGTCTGCTTCCTGATGGTCGACGGGTTCGTCCAGTTCACCGCGGTCGCCGTCGTGTTCACGTTCATCGAGCGGGGCGCCTACGCGGCGCGGCAGGCGGTGCTCGCCACCCTGACCGCCGGTGAGGACGCGACCCTGGCGAGGGCCCAGATCCGCACGATCGGCAACATGGGCGTCGCGATCGGCAGCGGCATCGCGGGCCTGGCGATCTGGGTCGGCACCGAACCGGCGTACATGGGCGTGATCGGTTTCAACGCCGCGTCGTATCTCATCTGCGGCCTCACCCTCTTCGCGCTGCCCCGCATCGCCGTCGTGCCCGTGCAGCCCGGCGTCGCCAGGCTGCCGGTCCTGCGGGACCGCCGGTACACGGCCGCCACCCTGGTGAACATGATCATGGTGATCCACTTCGCCATGCTCGACATCGGGTTCCCGCTGTGGATCGTGCACCACACCGACGCCCCGAACTGGATGGCCGCGGCGCTGATCCTCTTCAACACCGTGGGCTGCGTCCTCTTCCAGGTGTCCGCGTCGCGCAGGATCGGCACGCTCGAATCGGCGCGGCGGGCCTGGCGGCTGGCCGGTTTCCTCTTCCTCGGCACCTGCGTCCTCACCGGCCTGACGGGCGGCACCTCCGCGGTCGGCGCCGCCGTCCTCCTGCTCGTCGCGGCAGGCCTCCATCTCTACGGAGAGATCATCCAGTCGGCCGCCGGCTGGGTGATCAGCTTCGACCTCGCTCCGCCCGAACAGAACGGCCAGTACCAGGGGCTCTTCACCACGGGATTCGCGTTCTCCCAGATGGTCGCCCCCTTCGTCATCTCGACCCTGGTCATCGAGAACGGGACGGTCGGCTGGATCTGTCTCGGTGCGACCTTCGCGCTCGCCGGGCTCGCGATGACCCCGGTGCTGCGCATCGCCGACGGAGCGCCATCGGCCACCCCTCATCAGAAGGAGACAGCCCGCTCGTGAGTACTCGGCCTCCGGTGGCGGTCGTCGCCACCATCAGCTCCGACGCCCACACCTGGAACCTGGTCTATCTGCAGCTCGTACTGGAGGAGCGCGGATGGCAGGTGATCAATCTCGGCTCCTGCACGCCGACCGACCTGGTCGTCGAGTCCCTCATGACGTCGGACGCCGACCTCCTCGTGGTCAGCACGGTCAACGGCCACGGCCTCCTGGAGGTCCCCGCCCTGCTCGATGCCGTCCACGAGGTGCCGGAGCGGTTCCGCCCGCCGGTCGTCCTCGGTGGCAAGCTCAGCACCCACGGAGAGATCAGCGACGGCGAGGTGCAGCGGCTGCGCGACATGGGCTTCGCCGACGTGTTCGTCAGAGAGACGGCCGTCGACACGTTCTGCTCGTACCTGTCAGGCTTCGCCGTCGCTCCGACGGCGACCGCGGCCTAGGGCCGGGGACCGCCATGCCGCGGACATCCGGCTTCGGTGCCTACGTCGCCGGGGCGGGAGCCCGGGACGAACTGGTGGTCCAGTCCCGCATGGGCTTCGCGAGCCCCGAAGCCATGCGGGCCGGTCTCGACGCCGTCAGGGACGCCGGGCCCCGCGTGGTCGGGACCATCACCCTGGACAGCTTCACGCGCACGGGGCAGTTCCTGCGGGCGGGCCGGGCCATCGCATCGGGGGAGTCGCTCAACGGCTACCCGCTGGTGTCGCACAGCGCCGCGAACAACTCCCTGCTGCTGCGCGGCATGGACCTGGACGCCTTCCCCGTTCAGGTCAGGCACGGGTCGCCCGAGCCCCAGGAGATCTTCCGCACCATGCTCAGATACGGCCTGACCGTCTCCGAGGGCGGCCCGGTCTCGTACTGCCTGCCCTACAGCAGGGTGCCGCTGCGCCGGTCCATCGACGCCTGGGCCGAGGGCTGCCGGATCCTCGCGGACGGCGCGCAGGACGCCGCACACCTGGAGACCTTCGGCGGCTGCATGCTGGGACAGCTGTGCCCACCGGGACTGCTGGTCGCCCTCAGCGTCCTCGAATGCCTCTTCTTCGCCGAGCACGGCATCCGCAGCGTCTCCCTCAGCTACGCCCAGCAGACGAATCCGCAGCAGGACCGCGACGCGATCCTGGCCCTGCGCGCCCTGGCCGGGAAACACCTCGGCGACCTCGACTGGCACGTGGTCCTCTACACCTTCATGGGCGTCTACCCCAAGTCCACGGAGGGTGCCACCGCGCTGCTGCGGGAGAGCGCCGCGCTCGCCGCGAGCTCCGGCTGCGAACGCCTCATCGTCAAGACGACGGTCGAATCCCAGCGGATCCCCACCATCGCGGAGAACGTCGCCGCCCTCCGCATCGCCGCGGCCGCCGCCTACGGTGTGCCCCGCTCCGCGCACCGTGAGCGGAGCGAGGTGCTCCGCGAGGCCTCGGCCCTGATCGACGCCACGCTCTCCCTGAAGGCCACGGTGGGCGACTCCCTCCACGAGGCCTTCCGCCGCGGCATCCTCGACGTCCCCTACTGCCTCCACCAGGACAACAGGAACCGCACGCGGACCTCGATCGACGACGACGGCTCCCTCCGGTGGGCGTCCAGAGGCGACATGCCGCTGCCCGTGCAGTCGGCACCGGAGCAGCCAGCAGGAGCCGCCGACCGCCTCCTCCAGATGCTCTCCTACAACCAGCACCGCTTCGACGCGCGCTAGCCGGAGCCGCGGCGGCTTCGCAGGGCCTTGCGGAGGTCCTCGGCGGCGTACGTGAGGTGCAGCCGCCAGACCTCCAGCTTGTCCTCCACCCTCGACGCGACCAGCCGCCACTTGAACCACGGCGGCAGCTCGCGGAACGGCACGAACGTCAGGGTGTCGTCGACGGCGGTCTGGGCGAAGCCGCGGTGCCCCTCCGCGCGCAGCGCGGCGTACAGCTCCGGGGTCAGCTCGCCGTTGAGCCGCGCCGCATGGCCCGCCGCGGTGTACGCGAACCCCCGCTGGCCGCGGTCCGCCGACCGCATCGCCTTGAGGATGCGCGGCGAGGCCTGGGCCAGGGTGCAGTTGAAGGCGAGCCCGATCGCCGCCGTCCCGATCCAGGCCTCCCCGCGCTCGTACGCCGCGTCCCAGTCGGCGGGGTCGTCGATGCCCAGCAGGCCCTCGCCGTTCTCCCAGTTCCACGTGGAGGTCATGACGGACGCTCAGGGAGTGCGCAGGGCGTGCAGGACGTCGACGCGGTTCGTGGTGATCGAGTCGACGCCCGCCGCGATCAGGCGGCGCATCGAGCGGCGGGTGTCCGGGGTCCAGGCCGAGACGAGCAGGCCCTGGCGGTGCACATGGACCGCGAGGTCGTGGTCGACCAGCGGGAAGCGGTAGTTGAGCCAGCGCGGCTTCACCGCGTCCAGCAGGACCGGGCGGGGCGGGGCCAGGGTCGTCCAGGTCAGCGCGATCTCCGCGGCCGGATCCGCTTCGCGCACGGCGAGCATCGTCCGGCCGCCCGCGCAGTAGTACACCCGCTCCGCCGCGCCGCACTCCGCGACGACCCCGACGACCGCGCGCACGTCCTCGTAGGTGGCGCCCGGCAGGTCGATCATGAGCCGGTACCCCTCGGTGGCCGCGATCGCCGCCGCGAGCGTCGGGACGCCGCCCTCGGTGAGGCCGTCGACCTCGGCGGAGGACACGGCGGCGAGCGGCCGGTCGTACCCCCACAGGCGTTCGAGCGTCGGATCGTGCAGCAGGACGGGCACGCCGTCGCCGCTCAGTCGGACGTCGATCTCCACCGCGTCCGCGCCCCGTTCGAGCGCGGAGCGCAGGGACGGGATCGTGTTCTCGCGGACGCGGTAGGGATCGCCTCGGTGGGCCACTGCAGTCACGGTGTGCATGGGCCCATTGTGGTCACGGACAGGGGTTACGGGGCGAGCCACGTCTCCGTGTACGTGTCGATCTCGGCGGCGATCCGCTCCTTGCCCGTCGGGTCCAGGAAGGACGCCTCGACGGCGTTCTTCGCGAGGGCCGCGATGCCGCGCTCGTCGAGGTCGAGGAGACGGGCCGCGACGGCGTACTCGTTGTTCAGGTCGGTGCCGAACATGGGCGGGTCGTCGGAGTTGACGGTGACGGTCACCCCGGCCTCCACGAACTGCTTGATCGGGTGCTCGTCCAGGGTGCGGACCGCGCGGGTCGCGATGTTCGAGGTCGGGCAGACCTCCAGCGGAATGCCGCGCTCGGCGAGGTGGGCGAGCAGCTTGGGGTCCTGCGCGGACGTCGTGCCGTGGCCGATGCGCTCGGCGCCCAGGTGGATGAGGGCGTCCCAGACGGTTTCGGGGCCCGTCGTCTCACCGGCGTGCGGGACGGAGCGCAGGCCCGCCGCGATCGCACGGTCGAAGTACGGCTTGAACTGCGGGCGCGGCACGCCGATCTCGGGCCCGCCGAGCCCGAAGGAGACCAGGCCCTCGGGGCGCAGGGAGTCGGTGACGGCGAGCCGCAGCGTCTCCTCGGCGGACTCGAGCCCGGCCTCGCCGGGGATGTCGAAGCACCAGCGCAGTACGGTGCCGAACTCCTTCTCGGCGGCCTTGCGGGCGTCCTCGATGGCGTCCATGAAGGCGCGGTCGTCGATGCCGCGGCGGACGGAGGAGAACGGGGTGATGGTCAGCTCGGCGTAGCGCACGTTCTGCCGGGCCATGTCGCGGGCCACCTCGTAGGTGAGCAGGCGCACGTCGTCCGGGGTGCGGATCAGGTCCACGACGGACAGATAGACCTTGATGAAGTGCGCGAAGTCCGTGAACGTGAAGTAGTCGGCGAGCGCCTCGGGGTCGGTCGGCACCGCGGAGTCGGGGTGCCGCGCGGCCAGTTCGGAGACGATGCGGGGGGAGGCCGAGCCGACGTGGTGCACGTGCAGTTCCGCCTTGGGCAGTCCGGCGATGAAGGCGTGCGTGTCTCTGTCGGTCGTGGCTGCGGTCTGCTGCTCGGTCACGGTTTCCTCCCCAGGAACGGGTTTGATCGGCTGATCGATGGGTCGGGATCATCGTAGGCGGCGGTCGGCGCAGGGAAAGCGGGGGCCGTAGCATGACGGAACGTACGAAAGGGGTGACCCGTCATGTCCGCGAAGTCCGAGGACGACGCCGTGCCCGGCGCGGGCGGCGCGGGGGCGCCGGAAGAGCGCGATCCGTGGGCGCCGCCCGCGGAGGACTCGGTGCCGCGGCCGCAGAGCGCGCCCGGGTCCGTGCCGGGTGTCGCGTCCGAGCCGCCGTCGGTGCACGACCAGTGGACGGTCACGTCGATGCCGGGGGCGGGGCCCGGACCGTGGCCCGTGCCGTCGCCGCCCGCACATCCGCACCCGCATCCGCAGACCGCCGCGGGCAACCCCTTCGCTGCGCCCGGAGAGCCGGTGCCGCCGCCTCCGGTCTCGCCGGACGGGCCGGGGCAGGTGCCTTACGGGCCCGGCCAGGTGCCGTTCGGGCCGGGGCAGGCGCCGTACGGCTATCCGGGCATCGGCCCGCAGGGTCATCCGGGATACCCCGGTCATCCGGGATACCAGGGCGGGCCCGGATACGGCTGGCCCGGCATGCCGATGGCGCCCGCGAACGGCATGGGCGTGGCCGGGCTCGTCCTCGGGATCATCGCGGCCGTCGGCTTCTGCCTGTGGCCGCTGGCGATCGTCCTCGGCATCCTCGCGGTGATCTTCGGCGCGGTGGGGCGCGGGAAGGCCAAGCGGGGCGAGGCGACGAACGGTGGCCAGGCCCTCGCCGGAATCATCTGCGGCGCCGCGGGCATCGTCCTGGGCGTGGCGCTGCTGGTGGTCCTCATCGTGGTGCCGGACGAGGACACGGACTTGGGTTCGCGGCCGGACGACCCGGGCTATTCGGCCACGTTGGCCGCGGGGGCCCAAGCGGCCAGGGGCTGAGCGGCAAGGGCCCAAGCGGCAGAGGCATGGGCAGCGGGGCCCTGGGCCGAGGGCTCCTGGGACGTCCCGCGCGGCGCCGCGTCACCCCCCGTACGTGGCCTCCGACTCGTCGAGCACGGCGGCGAAGTCCGCGGCCAGCCGGACCGCGTCCGCCACCGCCAGCGCGGACGTGGTGATGCGCACGGCGGTGGGCGTGGCGATGCGGAAGCGTGCGCCCGCGGCCACCCACCACCCCCGCGAGCGCAGCCCGTTGACGACCGCGGACTCGTCCCGCACGGGCACCCACACGTTCATCCCGCTCGCGCCCCGCGCCGTGATCCCGTGCCGCGCGAGCTCGCGGATCAGTGCCTCGCGCCGCTCCGCGTAGGCCTGCTCGGCCCTGCTCACCACCTCGCGTGCCGCGGGGTCGGTCATCGTCCGCTCGACCGTCTCCTGCAGTACGTGACTGACCCACCCCGAGGTGAGCAGCATCCGCCCCTCGTGCCGGGCCAGCGTGGTGGCGTCGCACGCGAGGGCCGCCCACCGCAGGTCGACGCTCAGATGCTTGGAGACGGTGCGGACCTGCGCCCAGCGGGGGAGTCCGCCGGTCGCCAGGGAGTGCGGGGCCGCCCCCGCCACCTCCGCGTTGTGGTCGTCCTCGACGACGAGCACGTCCGGACGGCCGTCGAGGACGTCGAGCAGCGCCTCCCGCCGCGCCGCCGTGAAGCGGCCGCCCATCGGATTCTGGCCGCGTGGGCTGCACACCAGGGCCCGCGCGCCCGCCCGCAGCGCTCCGCGCAGGGCCTCCGGCCTGATGCCCTCGTCGTCCACGGCCACCGGCACCATGCGAAGGCCCAACGCCGGTACGAGGTCGAGGAGGTGGTGGAAGCCCGGATCCTCCACGGCCACCGTGTCGCCCGGCTTCAGCTCCACCGAGAGCAGCCGGGCCATGCAGTCGAGCGCGCCGTGCGCGAACGTCACCCGGTCGTCCGGCACCCCGTCCCGCGCGAACCACTCCCGGGCCACGTCCTCCAGCTCCGCGAGGCGCGGCGCCGCGCGATGCGAACCGCGCACCGGCTCCACCCGGGCGGGCGGCATCAGGACCGGCAGCAGATCCGAATCCGGATGCCCGCCCGCCAGATCACGCACCCCCTGCGGCGCCCGGGGCGGCCTGCGGGTGCCGACCGCCGGGGCCTGCGCCACGACCGTGCCGCCCCGCCCGCGCGTCACCACGATCCCGCGCCGGCGCAGTTCCTTGTAGGCCGTCGCCACCGTGCCGGCGCTGACCCCCAGATCGTCGGCGAGCCTGCGCACCGGAGGCAGCGCGGCGCCCGGCGCCAACCCGCCGTCGGCCACGGCCTGTTCGACCGATGCGGTGATGCCCTTGGCGGTCGAGCCACTGATCACATATTGTGCTGCCACGTAACCAATTATGTACCGGTACAAAAAAGCGAGTCAAGCCGACGCCGGAAGTCCAGGGGGACGGGTGAGCCTCAGCCGTAAGCGGTCCGCACTGTACGCACGCATACCAGGGGGCGCCGACGGCCGCCGCATGCTCTGGATCGCCCTGATCAACAAGGCGGGGACCGGTCTGTGGATGGGGGCGGCCGCGCTCTACTTCACTCTCGTCACGGGGCTGTCCGTCGCCGAGGTCGGCGTCCTCCTCGGCGTCTCGGGCGCCGTCGGCATCGCGGGAGCGCCGCTCGCGGGCCACCTCGCCGACCGCTTCCCCGTCACCCGCATCATCATCGGCGCCCAACTCCAGCAGGCCGTCGCGCTGTTGGCGCTGCTCACGACGGACAACTTCTCGCTGCTCCTGCTGTACTCGGCGGTCAACAGCCTCGCCGACCGCGGCGCCAACGTGCTCACCAAGCTGTACGCCGCCCGCATCGCGGGCCCGGACCGCACCACGTACCAGGCCGTGCAGCGCACCGTCTCCAACGCGGGCTGGGCCCTCGGCGGCCTGGCCGGTGCGCTGGCCCTCGCCGTCGGCACCACGCACGCCTACCAGGCGCTGCTCCTCGGCAACGTGGTCAGCTTCCTCGTCGCCGCGGTCCTCACCCTGCGCTGCGCCGAACCGCCCTCACCGTCCCGGCTGGTCACCGACTCCACGGAATCCGCATCCGCGGTCGAATCCGCGGCCGGATCCGCCCCCGCACCCGCCGGCCCGCCGTCCAACCCCTGGCGCGACCGCTCCTATCTGCTCTTCACGGTGACCGAGGCGGCCCTCTTCCTCGACGACGCGGTGCTCCAGGTCGGCATCCCGCTGTGGATCGTCCACGCCACCGACGCCCCGCACGGCCTCGCGCCGCTGCTCATGGTGCTCAACTGCGTGCTGGTCGTCTGCTGCCAGGTGCCGCTGTCCCGGTTCGGCAGCACCCCGGACCGGGCCCGTGCGCTCCTCGTCCCGCTCGCGGCCTGCTTCGTGGTCGGCTGCGCGGCCCTGACCGCCTCCACGCTCGGCGGCACGTGGCTGGCCGTCACCGCCCTCACGGCCGCGGCCGTCGCCCTCACCTTCGCGGAGATACTCCACGCCATCGCCTCCTGGGAGCTCTCGATCGCGCTCGCGCCCGACGATGCCCAGGGCGCCTACCTCGGGGTGCACGGCCTGTCCTCGTCGGCCCAGCGCAGTGGCGGACCGCTTCTGGTCACCGCCGTGATCGCGGCGGGTCCGCTCGCCTGGCCGGTGCTCGGCGCGGGCGTGATCGTGACGGTGGCGGCGCAGAGCAGACTCGTACGGAAGCGGCTGATCCGGCAGGGGTCCGCGGCGGGCCACACCGCGGCGGGGGAGGCCCTTGCGGGGGAGGCCGCGGCAGACGCTTGCGCGGACAGCGATGCCGCGTCGCCGTCGCCCCGGACCACCTGAGGCGCTCGCCGCCGGTCAGAGGCGGGCCCGCGCCTCCATCAGCGCGAAGCCCAGCAGGTTGGGCCCCCGCCACTTCGTGGGGTCGTCCGCCCGGGGGTCGTCGGCCGCCAGGCCGATGCCCCAGACGCGGTCCAGGGGGCTCGCCTCGACCAGGACCCGGCGGCCCGTGCCCACGAGGAAGTCGCGCAGGGCGGGGTCCGAGGCGAACTTGTGCCGACTGCCGTCGACCACGACGGCGAAGCGCTCGCGGGTCCACATCGCGTCGTCGAAGTCCCGCACGAGCCGTCCCGCCTGCTTCGCCTCCGCGGGCGTCCGGGCCGCGAGGACCGCCCGCTCCGCGTCCGCGTCGCCGAAGAGGCGGGCCTTCGCGGCCATCATCCAGTGCTCCGCCGTCGCGTACGCCACCCCGTCCACCGTGAAGGGCGCGGGCCACCACTGGCTCAGGCAACTCGGGCCCAGCGTGCCGTCCCGGCGCGGGGCGTGTCCCCAGAAGCGCAGATACTTGATCTTCTCGCCCGCCCGCACCGCGCCGACCAGCGCCTCCACCGAGTCGATCTTCGTCATGCACGCGAGTCTGGCACGCACCACTGACATTCCGTCCTGGGTTTTCCAGGAAGACTCGACACCTGGTCGACAGATTCCGTCGCGTAACCAAAAGGCAACAACGGAATCACTTGTTGGACTACCACTGCTCTGTCAGGATCGGCACTCAAATCGATCCGGAGCTACGCCGACCCCCGTGGGACGGGGCGGGCGGCGGAGGAGAGCGTCATGCACAACTTCCAGGCGCAGGACCACTTCGCGGACGGTGCGCAGTACATCGCCGGGCGGCTGACCAAGGGGACGTCGGGCAACTCCCACGCGGTCGTCGACCCGGCGTCCGGCGACGAGGTCCACACGTACGAGCTGGCCGGAAGCGACGACGTCGACGCCGCCGTCGCCGCGGCCGCCGAGGCGTTCCCCGGCTGGGCGGGCGCCACCCCGGGCGAGCGCTCCGACGCCATGCACCGCTTCGCGGGCGTTCTGGCGGCACGCGCCGAGGAGTTCGCGCAGGCCGAGTCGTTGCAGTGCGGCAAGCCGATCAAGCTGAGCCGCGAGTTCGACGTCCCCGGGACCGTCGACAACGCCGCCTTCTTCGCGGGCGCGGCCCGGCATCTGCAGGGCCAGTCGGCCGGTGAGTACACCGGTGACCACACCTCGTACGTACGACGTGAGCCCATCGGCGTCGTCGGGTCGATCGCCCCCTGGAACTACCCCCTCCAAATGGCCGCCTGGAAGGTCCTGCCGGCGATCGCCGCGGGCAACACCATCGTCCTCAAGCCCGCCGAGCTCACCCCCTTCACCTCGCTCCTCTTCGCGCAGGCCGCCACCGAGGCGGGCATCCCCGACGGCGTCGTCAACATCGTCACGGGAGCGGGCAGGGACGCCGGTGAGCACCTCGTCGGCCACCCCGACGTCGCCATGACGTCCTTCACCGGCTCCACCGGCGTCGGCAAGCGCGTCGCCGAGATCGCCACCTCCACCGTCAAGCGCCTGCACCTGGAGCTCGGCGGCAAGGCGCCCTTCGTCGTGTTCGACGACGCCGACCTGGACGCCGCCGTGCACGGAGCCGTCGCCGGGGCGCTCATCAACACCGGGCAGGACTGCACGGCCGCCACGCGCGCGTACGTCCAGCGCCCGCTCTACGAAGCCTTCGTGCAGGGCGTCGCCGACCTCATGGAGAGCGTGCGGCTCGGCGACCCGTTCGACCCGAGCACCGACCTGGGGCCGCTCATCTCGCACGCGCACCGCGACCGCGTCGCCGGGTTCGTCGACCGGGCCCGCTCCTACGCGCGCGTGGTCACCGGCGGCGAGGCGCTCCAGCACCCCGGCGCGTACTACAAGCCGACCCTGATCGCGGACGCCGCCCAGGACAGCGAGATCGTCCAGTCCGAGATCTTCGGGCCCGTGCTCGTCGTCCTGCCCTTCGACAGCGACGACGAGGGCATCCGGCTCGCCAACGACACCCCCTACGGCCTCGCCGCCTCCGCCTGGAGCCGCGACGTGTTCCGCGCCAACCGCGCGACCCGCGAGATCAAGGCGGGCTGCGTGTGGGTCAACGACCACATCCCGATCCTCAGCGAGATGCCGCACGGCGGCTACAAGGCATCCGGCTACGGAAAGGACATGTCCGCGTACTCCTTCGAGGAGTACACACAGGTGAAGCACGTCATGTTCGACAACACTGCGGTGGTCCGCAAGGACTGGCACCGCACGATCTTCGGGGACCGGTAAGCACGTAGCCACGCCGTCCCAGGCCGCATGACCGGCGGCCGCCTTCCTCCCGAAAGGGCAACCACGCGTATGGAGCAGTACGAGCCAGACCCCCTCTCCCCGGCCCGACTGGCCGCCGTGCACCGCAGCTTCAGGAACGGCAGGGCCGCCCTGACCCGACGTACCGTGCTGCGTGCCTCCGCGGGCGGCGCGTTCGCCGTCGGCGGTCTCGGCGCCCTCACCGCCTGCGGGATCCCCGCGGCGGGCAAGAGCCAGGGCGAGGTCTCGTCCGAGGACCACTCGGCCGACGAGAAGCGCATCAGCTTCTCCAACTGGACCGAGTACATGGACGTCGACGAGAAGGACGCGAACCGGCGGCCCACCCTGGACGCGTTCACCGAACGCACCGGGATCCAGGTCAAGTACACCGAGGACATCAACGACAACGTCGAGTTCTTCGGCAAGGTCAAACCGCAGCTCGCGGCGGGACAGGACACCGGACGCGACCTCATCTGCGTCACGGACTGGCTGGCGGCCCGGCTCATCCGCTTCGGCTGGGTCCAGAAACTGGACCCGGCCAACCTGCCGCACGCGTACGCCAATCTCTCCGCCCAGTTCCGCACCCCCGACTGGGACCCGGGCCGCTCCTACTCGTATCCCTGGACCGGCATCTCCACCGTCATCGCTTACAACAAGAAGGCGACCGGCGGCAAGGAGATCACCTCGGTCTCGCAACTGCTCGACGACCCGAAACTGAAGGGGCGCGTCGGCTTCCTGTCCGAGATGCGCGACACCGTCGGCATGACGCTCATCGACATGGGCAAGGACCCCGCGGACTTCACCGACGACGACTTCGACGCGGCCATCGCCCGCCTCCAGAAGGCCGTCGACAAGAAACAGATCCGGCGCTTCACCGGCAACGACTACACGTCCGACCTCGCCAAGGGCGACATCGCGGCCTGCCTCGGCTGGGCCGGCGACATCGTGCAGTTGCAGGCCGACAGCCCCGACGTCGGCTTCCACATCCCCGACCAGGGCTACATCACGTCCACGGACAACCTGTTGGTCCCGAACAAGGCGCGGCACAAGAAGAACGCCGAACGGCTCATCGACTACTACTACGAGCCGGAGCCCGCGGCCCGCCTCGCCGCGTACATCAACTACGTCTGCCCGGTCGACGGGGTGCGGGACGCGCTCGCGAAGATCGACAAGGACGCCGCGTCGAATCCGCTGATCATCCCCGACAAGGAGATGAAGGAGAAGTCCCGCGCGTTCCGGTCGCTCACGCCGAAGGAAGAGACCGCGTACGAAGAGAAGTTCGCGAAGCTGACGGGGGCGTAGGCGGCCGCGCCGTGGATTCGTCCGCGGCTCCGTCGTGGTTGCTCGCGCAGTTCCCCGCGCCCCTTAAGGGGCGCCCCCCTGTTCCCCCCCTCGACTTCCCCTGGACCCACCATGACCACTGCTCAAGAACACGGCGGCGACGTCCGTCTCGCCGGGATCAGCAAGACGTACGGCTCCTTCACCGCCGTGCAGCCGCTCGACCTCACCGTGCCGCAGGGCTCCTTCTTCGCCCTGCTCGGGGCGTCCGGCTGCGGCAAGACCACCACGCTCCGCATGATCGCGGGTCTGGAGGAGCCCAGTTCGGGGACGGTGCACCTAGGCGACCAGGACGTCACCGACCTGCCGCCGTACAAGCGGCCCGTGAACACCGTCTTCCAGTCGTACGCGCTCTTCCCGCACCTGGACATCTTCGAGAACGTCGCCTTCGGGCTGCGCCGCCGCGGCATCAAGTCCGTGAAGAACCAGGTCGGCGAGATGCTCGACCTGGTCCAGCTCGGCGAGCACGCCCGCAAGAAGCCGCACCAGCTCTCCGGCGGCCAGCAGCAGCGCGTCGCCGTCGCACGCGCCCTCATCAACCACCCCAAGGTGCTCCTCCTCGACGAGCCGCTCGGCGCCCTCGACCTGAAGCTGCGCCGCCAGATGCAGCTGGAGCTCAAGCGCATCCAGACCGAGGTCGGCATCACCTTCGTGCACGTCACGCACGACCAGGAGGAGGCCATGACCATGGCCGACACCGTGGCCGTGATGAACGGCGGCCGCGTCGAGCAGCTCGGCGCCCCCGCCGATCTGTACGAGAACCCGCGGACCACGTTCGTCGCCAACTTCCTCGGCACGTCGAACTTCATAGAGGGGCACATCCAGGAGGGCGCCGCGCAGAGCGGCGACGACCTCGTCCTCAAGGCGGGCGACTGCAAGCTGACGCTGCCCACCGCCCGATGTACGGGCCCCACCGCCACCGGCAGCAAGGTCCTCGTCGGTGTGCGCCCGGAGAAGATCTCCCTCACCCACGCCGACGACGCGGGACAGATCCCCGAGGGCCGCAACCGCATCACCGGACGCATCGCCGACAGCAGCTTCATCGGAGTGTCGACGCAGTACGTCGTCCGCAGCCCCGTCTGCCCGTCCTTCGAGGTGTACGCGCAGAACATCGAGCGCGACGGCCGCCTCGTCCCGGGCGCCGACGTCGTCCTGCAC
>NZ_LIPN01000105.1 GCF_001418325.1 Streptomyces atriruber
TCGTCGAGCGAGGTGATCTCGTGCGGCTTCAACGTGTCGATGTCCAGGGCCTGTTCGTGCCGGGCGTAGGCGCTCTCGACGTAGCGGTGGCCGGTGTCGGCCGCGATGAAGACGTAGGTGCGCGTGTCGTCCCTGCGCCGCTCCCACAGCGCGGTGAGGTAGGCGGCGCCTGCCGAGAGTCCGGCGAAGATGCCGCTGGTGCGCAGCAGGGAGACGGCGCCCGACACGGCGCTGTCGAAGTTCACCCAGTGCACGCGGTCGTACAGCTCGTGCCGTACGTTCCGGAACTCGATGGCGCTGCCGATCCCCGCGATGATCATGTCCGGGTCCGCGACGTGCTCGGATCCGAAGGTGACGCTGCCGAAGGGCTGCACGCCGACGAGCGACACGTCGCGACCGGCCTCGCGCAGGTAGGTGGCGAGGGCCCCGGTCGAGGCGCCCGAGCCCACGCCGCCGACGAGCGCGAGCGGCCCCGTCGGCAGATCCCGGTCGATCTCCGCGGCCACGTCGCGGTAGCCGCGGTAGTGGATGTCGTCGTGGTACTGCCGCATCCAGTGGTACGAGGGGTTGTCCGCCAGGATCTCGGCGATGCGCCGCACCCTCAACTCCTGGTCCAGGCGCAGGTTCCGGGAGGACGCGACCTGCTCCAGCGTGGCGCCGAGTATCTCCAGCTGCACCCGGGTCGAGTGGTCGACGGTGGTGGAGCCCACGATGTGGCACTTCATTCCGTACCGGTGGCAGGCGAGCGCGAGGGCCTGGGCGTAGATGCCGCTGGAGCTGTCGATGAGGGTGTCGCCCGGCCGGACCGCGCCCGACTCGAGCAGGTGCCGGACGGCTCCGAGGGCCGAATAGATCTTCATGGTCTCGAAGCGGAGGCAGGCCAGATCCGGTGCGAGGGATATCAGGTCGGGTTTCTTCACCGCTTCGGCGATGTGTGCGTGCATGACGGAGTTCCCCCGTAGGGACGAGAGGGCAGGGAGGTGCGCCGGGGGAGTGCGGACGCCCCCCCCGGAATGCCGAGAGCATCACACTAGATGAAAATGATTGTCAAGAGCTGTTTGGTTCGGCACACTGGTCCGCGCGGGGCGCCGTGCCGTGCGCGCCGCGACGTCGAGAGGAGTTGCGTGAAGCTGTTCCAAGAGGCCGGAACCCTGACCCGACCGCCGCGCCGAGGGGTGCCGACGACGGGGGTCGGCACCGCCTTCGGCACCTTCGGCGAACTGCTCCAGGGCGTGCTGCCGGAGGACGACGGGGACTTCCTCGTGACGTTGCCCGTGGCGCGCTGGACGATGGCCGCGTTCCGGCCGGGCTCCGCGTCGGGGGAGCTGGAGGTCCGCCCCGCGCACAAGACCAAGGCGCTGCAACTGGCCCGCATGATCGCCGACTTGGCGCACGGGACGGGCGAGGGGCCGCCCGGCGGGGTCCTCACCCTCAGCAGCGTGATCCCGGAGGGGAAGGGGCTCGCCAGCTCCTCGGCCGACCTCGTCGCCACCGCGCGGGCGGTCGGCCGGGCCCTCGACGTCCCCATGCCGCCCGCCAGGATCGAACGGCTCCTGGCCCGCATCGAACCCACCGACGGCGTGCTCTACCCCGCGATCGTCGCCTACCACCACCGCAGCGTCCGGCTCCGCGCGGTCCTCGGCTCGCTGCCCGCGATGGCGGTCGTCGGCGTCGACGAGGGCGGCTCGGTGGACACGGTGGACTTCAACCGCATCCCCAAGCCGTTCACGGCCGCCGACCGGCACGCCTACGCCGGGCTGCTCGGGCGGCTGACCGACGCGGTGCGCGGCGGCGACCTGGCGGAGGTGGGCCGGATCGCCACGCGCAGCGCCGTGATGAACCAGTCCCTGCGCCACAAGCGGTCGCTGGAGCCGATGCGGGCCATCTGCCGCGAGGTCGGCGGCCTCGGCGTGGCCGTCGGGCACAGCGGTACGACGCTGGGGATCCTGCTCGACGCGACGGACCCCGCGTACACGCGCCGTGTGACGGCTGCGGCACAGGCCTGCGGGGAGCTGGCCGACGGAGTGGCGGGCGGAGTGTCGGTCTATCGGACCCTGAGCTTCGGCAGCGTGCCCGATCCGTCGTCAGTGCCGGTGCCGCTCCCGCCCCGGGCCGACGAGGAGGCACCGTGACGGGCGCGGCGGAGGGCGTGCGCAGGACCCGCCAGCGTACCGCCGTCCTCGAAACGCTGGGCAACTGCGGTGAGTTCGTCTCCGCGCAGGAACTCCACGCCCTGCTCGCCGGATCCGACCGGGCGGTGGGCCTGACCACCGTCTACCGCGCACTGCGCGAGCTGGACCGCGCGGGCCTGGTGGACGTCGTGCGCGACGAGACCGGCGAGCGCCTCTACCTGCGGCGCCCCACGGACGAACACCGCCACTACCTCATCTGCCGCGGCTGCGGCCGCAGCAGCCCGGTGGACGCCGGAGCGGTCGAGGTGTGGGCGGACCGCCTGGCGGAGACGACGGGCTTCGCCGAACTGGAGCACACGCTCGAACTCAGCGGGGTGTGCGGAGCCTGCCGTGCCGGTCGAAGGCCCACGCCTCAACCGTGCACGCCCACCCCGGACAGGCCCGGCGCCAGTTCCGGTCGCAGCACCAGGTCCTCGTCGTAGGCGCCGCCGTTCTCGTCGTGGAAGGGCAGCGGGCTCGTGGTGGAGAGGGTGCGCAGGCGCTCGCGCAGCCGCGCCGCGCTGTGCGCGAAGCCCGTGTCGGTGAGCCGGTCGGCGCCGTACACGACGAACGGCGGGAGCGCGGCCATGCCGGTGTACCAGAAGGTGCCGTGCAGCAGGGGAAACAGCACCTGATCCAGCTGGCCGTGGATCCCGCGCGGGCCGAAGCCGGACTCCCGGGCGCCGACCGAGGTGACGACCAGCGCGCGCTTCCCGGCCAGCCCGCCGTCGCCGTACCGCAGGGTCCGGCCGTCCGGTCCCTTGAGGCCGAAGCCGAACCCCTGGACGAGCACACGGTCGAACCAGCCCTTCAGGATCGCGGGAGGCCCGAACCACCAGAGCGGGAACTGGAAGACGAGCGTGTCCGCCCACTCGATCTTCTCCTGCTCGCGGCGGACGTCCTCGCTCAACGTCCCGTCCCTGTAGGCGCGTTCCTGTTCGGGGCCGACCAGGAGCCGCCGGTTGCGCGGCGCGTCCCCGAAGTCGTCGGCGTCCACCACGGCCTTCCAGCCCATGCCGTACAGATCCGACGTGCGGTGCTCATGACCGAGGGACTCCAGCGTGCGCAGCCCCTCGGCCATCAGGGAGCCGCCCAGCGAGCGCCGTTCCGGATGCGCGCATACCCAAAGAATCTTCATGCCCCGATCGTGCGCCGAGGGCCCCGCCCGCAACGAGTGGCCACATGGCCAGGGCCCGCAAGGATCTGGCCAGGATCGGCCCCTCCGGGAACTCGGACCCCACCGGATCCGACTCCTGGAGCGGTGCGGACCGGCCGGTCCGCGACGTGGTGCGATCCAGGAGCGGTGATGGCTGAGGACAACCGGCGCGGATTCGTGCCGCCGCCCGCACTCTGCGGCTTTCTGTTGCTGATGGTGCTGGTCTTCGCCGCGTCGTACGCCGTGGGCAGGGCGGCCGGACCGGTCGCGCCCGGCATGCACGGTTCGACGACGGATTCAGGGCCGGGGCCGGACTCGGGAACCGGCGGCGGTGCGGACTCCGGTTCCGGTTCCGGCGGCATGGGCGGCATGCACGGCGGAGGCCACTGATGGGTGTCGGAGCGGCGGACGCCGTGGTGACCACTGACCTGGCCGTCGGCGGCATGACCTGCGCGGCCTGCGTGAAGCGGGTCGAGAAGCGGCTCGGCAGGCTCGACGGAGTGACCGCGACGGTCAACCTCGCGACGGGCCGCGCCCGGGTGAGCCACCCGCCGCACGTCACCCCGGACGAACTCGTCACCACCGTCCAGCAGGCGGGCTACACGGCGGAGCTCCCGGAGCCACCACGGCGGCAGGAGCGGCAGAAGCGGGAACCCGGGCGGCAACAAGAACAGCAACAGCGGCAGCAGCTCCTGATCACCGCCCTGCTCGCGGTGCCCGTGCTCGTCCTCTCCATGGTTCCCGCCCTGCAGTTCCGCAACTGGCAGTGGTTGTGCTTCGCGCTCGCCGCGCCGGTCGCCACATGGGGCGCGTGGCCCTTCCACCTGCGTGCGCTGCGCGGCCTGCGGCACGCGGCGGCGACCATGGACACACTGGTCTCGCTGGGTGTCGCCGCGTCCTTCGGCTGGTCCGCGTACGCGCTCTTCCTCGGCGGCGCGGGCGACCCCGGCATGACGATGCCGTTCACCCTGCTGCCGTCCGCCGACGACGGCATCGCGCACGTCTACCTGGAGGCGGCCGTCGGCGTCCCGCTGTTCGTCCTCGCCGGACGGTTCCTGGAGGCGCGGGCCAGGCACGGCACCGGGCGGGCGCTGCGTTCCCTCGCGGGGCTCACGGTCAAGGATGTCGCCGTACGCGAGGCAGGCACCGAACGGCGCGTCCCCATCGCGCAGTTGGGCGTGGACCAGGTCTTCGTCGTGCGGCCCGGCGAGCGGGTCGCGACCGACGGCGTCGTGGTGGAAGGCAGCTCCGCCGTGGACCTGTCCCTGGTCACGGGGGAGAGCGAACCCGTCGAGGTCGGGCCAGGGTCCCGTCTGACCGGCGGCGCGGTCAACGCGGGCGGGCTGCTCCTCGTCCGCGCCACGGCGGTCGGCGCCGACACCCAACTGGCCCGGATCACCCGGATGGTGACCGACGCCCAGGCCGGAAAGGCGCGCGCACAGCGGCTCGCCGACGAGGTGGCGGGCGTGTTCGTGCCCGTGGTGCTCGCGCTCGCCGCCACGGTGCTCGGCTTCTGGCTCGGTGCCGGAGCGGACCCACAGGCCGCCGTCACCGCCTGCGTGGCCGTGCTCGTCGTCGCCTGCCCCTGCGCCCTGGGACTGGCCACCCCCACCGCCCTGATGGCCGCCACCGGCCGCGGCGCCCAGCTCGGCGTCCTGGTCACCGGGCCGCAGGCCCTCGAAGCGCTGCGGCACGTCGACACCGTCGTCCTGGACAAGACCGGCACCCTCACCACGGGACACATGAGCGTCATCGAGGTCACCGCGGCGCCGGACGGCATCGGCCGGGAGGCGGCCCTGCGGCTCGCCGGGGCCGTGGAGCAGGGCTCGGAACACCCGCTGGGCCGCGCGATCACCTCGTACGCGAAGAAGTCCCTGCCCGAGGAGGAGCTGCCCGAGGTGCGCGCGTTCGGCGCCGTGGCCGGGCAGGGCGTCCGGGGCGAGGTCGACGGGCACCTGGTCGAAGTCCGCGCGCCCGGAGACGAGCTGGCCGGCCCGCTCGCCCGCGCGCTGACGGCGGCCGAGGACGCCGCGCACACCCCGGTCCTGGTCCTGGTGGACGGCGTGCCCGAGGCGGTCGTCGCCGTCGGCGACCTGGTGCGGCCCGGGAGCTACCGCGCCGTGGACCGCATGCGGCGCCTCGGAGTGTGCCCCGTCCTCGCCACCGGCGACCGCGAGGCCACCGCCCGCGCCGTCGCCGGGAGCCTCGGGATCGACGAGGTGCACGCCCGCTGCACGCCCGAGGGCAAGGCCGCTCTCGTACAGGAGCTGCGGGAGGGCGGCCGCCGGGTCGCGGTCATCGGCGACGGGGTCAACGACGCCGCCGCGCTCGCCGGCGCCGACCTCGGCATCGCCATGGGCAGCGGCACCGACGTGGCGATCGGCGCCGCCGACGTGACGCTCGTCCGCGGCGACATCGAGGCCGTCGCGGACGCGGTCCGCCTCGCCCGCCGTGCTCTGCGCACCATCCGGGTCAACCTGCTGTGGGCCTTCGGCTACAACGCCGTCACGATGCCGCTCGCCGCCGTGGGCCTGCTGAATCCCATGGTGGCCGCCGCGGCGATGTCGGCGAGTTCCCTGCTGGTGGTCGGCAACAGCCTGCGGCTGCGCACCTGGCGGCCGACGCGCGCGCCGTCCCCGGGCAGGGCTTCGCGCGAGAATCTGAGGAGCCTGCGATGAGCGACCCCGCGACGAACGACACCCACTCCTGGCGGCCGTCCCGCCGCAGGCTCCGCGAGGGCCTCGGCGGCGCGCTCGAACCCGTCGCCGCGTGCGCCGTGGCCCTGGGCCTGCTGACCGTGTGGACCGGGTCCGGCGCCGCGGGCAGCCCGGCCCGCGTCGAGGTCGCCGCCGGGACGGTGTTCCTGCCGTTCGGCAACACGCAGGAGAGCGCCGCGTTCTTCCGGATCTCCAACTCCGGCGGCTCCGACGACCGGTTGACCTCGGTGACGTCCCCCGCCCTCGACGACGTGATGCTCGGCCGGTACGCGCCCACGGGCGGCGGGGCCGCCGGCATGCGCATGGTGGACTCCGCCGTCGTCCCGGCCGGGAAGGGCCTCACCATGTCGCCGTACGGCCTGGACGTCATGGTGCGCATCCGCGAGCCGCTGAGTCTGGGCCAACGCATCCCGTTCGTCCTGACCTTCCGGGAGGGCGGGACCGTCAGGGCGGAGGCGGTGGTGATCCGCCCGTCCATCGGCAGCGAGGGGCGGCACCGCTGAGCGGCTGACGCCCACCCCACCCCATCCCGTCCGGCTCCGCTCTACTCTGTCCGAATGTCCGAGCGAAACGATCAGGTCGAGCGGGTCACCGCCGCATGGCAGCAGCTGACCGGCTGGCTGCGGGTGCACGCCCCCACCTCGTACGCCTCGCTGCTCCCGCCCGCCACGGAGGAGGAGATAGGCACGGCCGAGGCGCTCTTGACGCAGCACCTCGGCTACGGGCTGCCCGCGGAACTGGTCGCCGTGTGGCGGCTGTGCGGCGGTGTGGAGCACCAGTACATCGAGCCGAACGAGGACGAGGGCGAGGTCGGCTCCGGGGCGTTCCTGCCGGACGGGGTGCTGCTCGCGCCGGCCGCCGCGCTGGGTCCACGGCTGCCGGGCATCAGCGAGCGCGACTACTGGTACGGGGCAGAGGTCGTCCCGTGGCTCACGAGGGACGAGGCCGGGCCGGAACACGGCCACTACGTGTCCGCGCGGGGTGTGGGCCGCTGGTCGACGATGGCGGGGGTCGAGGTGACCGGACCGGACCATCCGTCGGCCGCCGCCTATCTGGAGGCCGTCCATCGCACGCTGGTCGAGGGGCCGGGCGATCGGATGGGCTCCGACGTCCCCGGCATCGTGTGGGGCTGTCTGGTCTGGGACGACCCGCGGGACCCCCTGCTGGACGACGCGCTGCCGCACTGGACACCCCTGCACCGGAGTGCCCGGCGTGGTTGCGAAACTGGTGTCGGCAACTGATGTGAATGTGAGCTGTTTGGTCGTCCGACTCCAGGGGATGGGAGAGCCTTGTGAAGATCCTCATCAGCGCCGACATGGAGGGCGCCACCGGCGTGACCTGGCCGGCCGACGTGCTGCCCGGCACCCCGCAGTGGGAGCGGTGCCGGGCGATGTTCACCTCTGACGTCAACGCCGCCGTGCTCGGGTTCTTCGACGGCGGCGCCGACGAGGTGCTCATCAACGAAGCTCACTGGACCATGCGCAACCTGCTTCTCGAAGAGCTGGACGAGCGGGCCGAGATGCTCACCGGTCGGCACAAGTCGCTCTCCATGGTGGAGGGCGTGCAGCACGACGACGTGGACGGCATCGCGTTCATCGGATACCACGCGGGCGCCGGTATGGAGGGCGTCCTCGCGCACACCTACCTCGCCAACCAGATCACCGGCGTGTGGGTCAACGGCGTCCGGGCCAGCGAAGGGCTGCTCAACGCGCACGTCGTCGCCGAGTACGGCGTGCCCGTCGTGCTCGTCACCGGCGACGACCTCGCCTGCGAGGACGCCCTCGGCTACGCGCCGGGAGCGCTGAAGGTCGCGGTCAAGGACCACGTCTCGCGGTACGCGGCGGTCTGCCGCACCCCGGCCCGCACCGCCGGGGACATCCGTGCCGCCGCGAAGGAGGCCACCGCACTGGCCGTGCGTCACGACCCGGTGGCCGGCGGGCCGTTCACCGTGGAGGTCGAGTTCGACGCCGAGCACCTCTCCATGGCCTCGACCGTGGTGCCGGGTGTGCGCCGTACGGGGGAGCGCAAGGTCGCGTACGACAGCGAGACGATGTACGAGGGGATCCGTACCTTCAAGGCGGTTACGACGATCGCCTCTGCCGCGGTGGAGGAGCAGTATGGCTGACCAGCAGGATCAGGGACAGGAGCCGGAACCCGGCGATCACGTGGACGCGCGGGCGCTCGACGAGGTCGTGACGTTCACCTCCGAGCTCATCCGCATCGACACGACCAACCGCGGCGACGGGGAGTGCCGGGAGCGCCCCGCCGCCGAGTACGCGGCCGAGCGCCTCGCCGAGGCGGGCCTGGAGCCGACGCTCCTGGAGCGCACCCCCGGCCGCACGAACGTCGTCGCCCGCATCGAGGGCACGGACCCGGGCGCCGACGCCCTGCTCGTCCACGGGCACCTGGACGTCGTGCCCGCCGAGGCCGCCGACTGGAGCGTCGACCCGTTCTCCGGCGAGATCCGCGACGGCATCGTGTGGGGCCGGGGCGCCATCGACATGAAGAACATGGACGCGATGATCCTGTCCGTGGTCAGGCGGTGGGCCCGGGACGGCGTGCGGCCCCGGCGCGATCTCGTGATCGCCTTCACCGCCGACGAGGAGGCCAGCGCCGCCGACGGCTCCGGATTCCTCACCGACCGGCACGCGGCGCTCTTCGAGGGCTGCACGGAAGGCATCAGCGAGTCGGGCGCCTTCACCTTCCACGACGGCAGGGGCAATCAGATCTACCCCATCGCCGCGGGGGAGCGCGGCACCGGCTGGCTCAAGCTCACCGCACGCGGCAAGGCGGGCCACGGCTCCAAGGTCAACCGCGCCAACGCGATCAACAGGCTGGCCGCGGCCATCGCCCGCATCGGCGAGCACCGCTGGCCGGTGCGGCTCACCCCGACGGTGCGTGCCTCGCTCGTGGAACTGGCCGCGCTCTACGGCCTGGAGACCGACCCCGAGGCGCCGGGGTACGACGTGGACGCCTTCCTGGAGAAGCTCGGTGCGACCGCCGACCTCGTCGCGCCGACCGTCCGCAACAGCGCCAATCCGACGATGCTGCAGTCGGGTTACAAGGTCAATGTGATCCCTGGGGAAGCAGTGGCGTATGTCGACGGCCGCTTTCTGCCCGGCGGCGAGGAAGAGTTCCAACGGACGCTTGACCGGCTCACGGGGCCTGACGTCGACTGGGAGTTCCATCACCGCGAGGTGGCGCTGGAGGCGCCGGTCGACTCGCCGACGTACGCGCGCATGCGGGCGGCCGTCGAGGAGTTCGCGCCGGAGGGCCACGTCGTGCCGTACTGCATGTCGGGCGGCACGGACGCCAAGCAGTTCTCGCGGCTCGGCATCACCGGCTACGGCTTCTCGCCGCTGAGGACACCGGAGGGCTTCGACTACCAGGCGCTCTTCCACGGAGTCGACGAGTGCGTCCCGGTCGACGCGCTGCACTTCGGCGTCCGTGTCCTCGACCGCTTTCTGCGTACGGCCTAGCAAAAATGGGGGAAGAGAAGGACATGATGCAGACCCTGGCGTACGGATCGTGGCCGTCGCCGATCGGCGCCGAGCTGGCCGCCGCCCACGACGGGGCCCCGGGATACGTGGGCTTCGTCGGCGCCGAGACCTGGTGGACCGTGCCACGGCCCACCGAGGCGGGGCGGCGCGCCCTGGTGCGGCGCCTGCCCGACGGCGAGGAGCGGTCGCTGCTGCCCGCGCCGTGGAACGTGCGCAGCCGCGTCGTCGAGTACGGCGGCCGTCCCTGGGCCGGGGCGGACCGTCCCGAGGGTCCGCTCGTGGTCTTCGTCGACTTCGCCGACCAGCGCCTCTACGCGTACGAGCCCGACACGCCCGGCGCCGGTCCGAGACCCCTGACCCCGGTCTCGGACATCGGCGGCGGACTGCGCTGGGCCGACCCCGTCCTCCGCCTCGACCGGGGCGAAGTCTGGTGCGTCCTGGAGGAGTTCACCGGCGAGGCGCCGACCGACGTGCGCCGCGTCATCGCCGCGGTGCCGCTCGACGGGACGGCGGCCGGGGACCGTGGCGCGGTGCGCGAACTCTCCGACGGCGCCCACCGTTTCGTCACCGGACCCCGGCTCTCGCCCGACGGCTCCCGTGCCGCCTGGATCGGCTGGGACCACCCGCGCATGCCGTGGGACGGCACCGAGCTCGTCGTCGCCGATGTGCGCGAGGACGGTGCCTTCGGCGTGCCGTGCGTCGTCGCGGGCGGCCCCGAGGAGTCGGTCGCGCAGGTCGACTGGGCCCCCGACGGACGGCTCCTGTACGCCGCCGACCGCACCGGCTGGTGGAACCTGTACCGCGCCGCCCCGGACGGCGACGCGGCCCCGGAGCCGCTGTGCCCCCGCGAGGAGGAGTTCGCAGGGCCGCTCTGGCAGGTCGGCCTGAACTGGTTCGCCCCGCTCGACAGCGGACTGATCGCCGTCGTGCACGGCAAGGGCGCCACCGCGCTCGGCATACTCGACCCCGAGACGGGCGAGGTCGTCGACGCGGCGGGCCCCTGGACGGAGTGGGCCTCGACGGTCGCCGCGCACGGATCGCGCGTGGCCGGTGTCGCCGCGAGCCCGCGCAGCGCGTACGAGGTCGTGGAGCTGGACACCTGCACCGGCCGCGCCCGGGTCGTCGGCGCCGCCCACGACGACCCGGTGGATCCCTCGTACTACCCGGAACCGCACATCCGCACCTTCTACGGCCCCGCCGGACGTGAGATCCACGCGCACATCTATCCGCCGCACCACCCCGGCCACATCGCGCCCGACGACGAACTGCCGCCCTACGTCGTGTGGGCGCACGGCGGCCCCACCGGCCGCGCGCCGCTCGTCCTCGACCTGGCCATCGCCTACTTCACCTCGCGCGGCATCGGCGTCGCCGAGGTCAACTACAGCGGCTCCACCGGGTACGGGCGGGCCTACCGCAACCGGCTGCGCGAACAGTGGGGCATCGCCGACGTCGACGACTGCGCCGCCGTCGCCCTCGCCCTCGCCGACGAAGGCACCGCCGACCGCACCCGGCTCGCCATCCGCGGCGGCAGCGCGGGCGGCTGGACCACGGCCGTCTCGCTGACCTGTACGGACGTCTATGCCTGCGGGACCATCAGCTATCCCGTGCTCGACCTCACCGCGTTCGCCTCGGGGGAGACCCACGACCTGGAATCGCGGTACCTGGAGTCGCTCGTCGGCCCGCTCGACGCCGTGCCGGGGCGGTACGCGGAGCGCTCGCCGGTGCACCACGCCGAGCTGATCAGCTCGCCGTTCCTGCTGCTCCAGGGCCTCGACGACGTCATCTGTCCGCCCGCCCAGTCGGAGCGGTTCCTCGCCAGGATGGAGGGGCGCGACATCCCGCACGCCTACATCGCCTTCGAGGGCGAGGGACACGGATTCCGTCGCGCCGACACCATGGTCCGCGCCCTGGAGGCGGAACTCTCCCTGTACGCCCAGGTGTTCAGGATCGACCTCGCCGGACGTGTCACCACCCTGGAGCTCGCCAAGTGAGACCCCTGATGCGTCCCGCGCGCCTGACTCCCGGCGCGCGCGTGGCCGTCGTCGCGCCGAGCGGCCCCGTCCCCGAGGACAGCCTGGAGGCGGGCCTCGACATCCTGCGGGGCTGGGACCTGGACCCCGCCGTCGCGCCCCACGTGCGCGACCGCCACCCGGAGCTCGCCTACCTCGCGGGGGCGGACGCCGACCGCGCCCGCGACCTGGAACGGGCCTGGTGCGACCCGTCCGTGGCCGCCGTGCTCTGCGCCCGGGGCGGGTACGGCGCCCAGCGGATGGTGGACCTGGTCGACTGGGCGGCGCTGCGGCGGGCGACCCGGGCCGCCGGGCCCAAGGTGTTCCTCGGCTACAGCGACATCACCGCGCTGCACGAGGCCTTCGCCACCCGCCTCGGCGTCGCCACCCTGCACGGGCCGATGATCGCGACGAACGGCTTCCTCAAGAACGAGCGGTCGAAGGAGCACCTGCGCACGACGCTCTTCGCGCCCGAGGAGGCCCAGGTGATCCGGGCCGGTTCCCCGCACCCGGCGGCGCTGGTCGGCGGCCGGGCCCGGGGTGTCACGCTCGGCGGCTGTGTGTCGCTGCTCGCCGCCGACCTCGGCACGTCCACCGCCAGGGCCTCCGCCCGCGGCGGCCTGCTCTTCATCGAGGACATCGGCGAGGAGGCGTACCGCATGGACCGGATCCTCACCCAACTCCTGCGCGCCCGCTGGCTGGACGGCGTGGCGGGGATCGCGCTGGGTTCCTGGGAGGAGTGCGGGGACCGCGGCGAGCTGCGGGCCCTCTTCGCGGACCGGCTCGGCGGGCTCGGTGTGCCGGTGGCCGAGGAGTTCGGGTTCGGGCACTGCGGCGGGGCGTTGACCGTGCCGTTCGGGGTGGCGGGCGAACTGGACGCGGACGCCGGTACGTTGACGCTGGACGAGCCCGCGCTCGGCTGACCGTCCCTTCACGGAATCTCCCCGCGGAACCGTAGAAAGCACTGTCACAGTCGTTGACCTCTACATGACACGTGTCACAGCATGACTCCGGCCGGTACTTACCGGTCAGTAGTCGCCGGTCGTCGGCCGTCCTCAGCGTGGAGGTCCCCTTGTCCCGTCGCCGTGCCCTGACCCTCGCCACCGCGGCGGCCCTCGCCGCCCCGCTCGCGCTCACCGCCCCCGCCCCGGCGAGCGCGACGGGCCAGTACACCGTCACCGCGCTGAAGTTCACCGTCCAGGCGGGCGGCAGGAGCTGCACGGTCGACGCGGACCTGTACCGGCCCGCTGGGGTGGACGCCGCGCACCCCGCACCGGCCGTGGTCACCACCAACGGGTTCGGCGGCAGCAAGTCCGACGGAACCGCCGCCACCGCGAAGGCCTTCGCCGAGCGCGGCTACGTCTCGCTCGCCTACTCCGGTCTCGGCTTCGGCAAGTCCGGCTGCCTGATCTCGCTGGACGACCCGGAGACCGACGGCAGGGCGGCCGCCGGGCTCGTCGACTTCCTCGGCGGCACGCGGGCCGCCGACGACGGCACCAGGATCGACTACGTCACCGCCGACGCCGAGGGCGACCCGCGCGTCGGCATGATCGGCGGATCGTACGGCGGGGCCGTCCAGATGGCGACGGCCGCGGTGGACCACCGCGTCGACGCGCTCGTCCCGATGATCACCTGGCACGACCTGGCGTACTCCCTCGACCCGAACAACGCCGCCGACCGCAGCGTCCCGGGCGCCGCCAAGTGGCAGTGGATGAACGGCTTCTACCTCATCGGCGAGGGCCAGCCCCTGCTCGTGCCCAGCCTGGACCCCTCCCGCATCAACCGCCTCGGCTGTCTGCACTTCGTCACCCAGGCCTGCGACACGATCCGCACTCTCAACTCCGGCCGCTACCCGGCGGACAAGACCGAGGCGCTGCAGAAGTTCGCACGCGGCGTCTCCCCGGTCTCCTACCTCGGCAAGGTGAAGGCGCCGACGCTCCTGGTGCAGGGGCAGGCCGACAGCCTCTTCAACCTTAACGAGGCCGAGGCGACGTACCGGACGCTCAAGAAGCAGGGCACCACCGCCAAGATGATCTGGCAGTCCTGGGGGCACAGCGGCGGCCTGACCGACCCGGCGTCCGGCGAGCTCAACCTAGACGAGGGCAACCTGGAGACGTCGTACGTCGGCAAGCGCATCCTCGCCTGGTTCGACCGCTACCTCCACGGGAAGCAGGGCGTCGACACCGGGCCCGCCTTCGCCTACTACCGCGACTGGATCGGCGACCCGAACAGCACCTACGCGACCGCCCCCGAGCTGCCCGCGCTCAACCGCAAGCTCTACCTCTCCGGGGACGGCAAGCTCGTCGACAACCGCAAGAAGGTGGCCCGCGGCAGCCGCGAGTACCGCAATTGGCTCATTCCCACGAGCCACTCCGAGTCCTCCCTCGCCGGGATGATCGGCCTGCCCGACCCGGCGCCGCACGACACCAGGGGCACCTTCCTCGACTGGACGACCGAGCCCTTCACCGACGCGGTGGACGTCGTCGGCGCGCCCGAGGCGACCCTGAAGGTGATCTCGCCGAAGACCGAGCGCGTGCAGCACTCCGGTGACGCCGCCGACAAGCTCGTCCTCTTCGCCAAGCTGTACGACGTCGCGCCCGACGGCAAGAAGACCCTCGTCCACCGCCTCGTCTCACCGGTGCGGGTGCCGGACGTCACCAAGCCGTTCAAGGTGTCGCTGCCCGGCATCGTGCACCGCTACGAGAAGGGCCACCGGTTGCAGTTCGTGGTGGCGGCGAGCGACGGGGCGTACGGCGGGAACAAGGGCGTCAAGCCCGTGACCGTGACCAGCGCCCCCGAGGACACCGGCGTCCTCGACCTGCCGGTGGTCGGTCGCTGACGTCACCCGTACGGCCCACCGACCCACCCCTGGGGCACCTCCACCGCGCGCTCCGCTCCCCGGCTGCCCATGCTGGGGAGCGGGGGAGGCCGGTGTACCTCCGACGGAAGGGTCCACAGCATGAGCCCCAACACCTCCACGGGCGGCTCCCAGGGCGGCGGCTCGGGCGGCGGGCTGATGACGCCCGGCAGGGTGGCCGTCGCCGCGGTCGTCGTCCTCACCCTCGTCTTCATCTTCGAGAACACCCGCAGCACCAAGATCCGCCTGCTCATCCCCGAGGTGACCGTCCCCCTGTGGATGGCCCTGCTCGGCACGGGACTGATCGGCGCCCTCTGCGGGGCCTACTTCATGCGGCGGCGGCGGTGAGGGCGCGGCTCGCGCGGGCGGGCGCGGTGGCGGGCGGCGCGGCCGCGGCCACCCTGCTGGCGGTCACCACGGCCGCCGCGGCCGGGCCGCCGGTGCCGGACTTCCGGGGCAAGGGGCTGACCGACGTCTACTCCGCCGTCGGCTTCCGCACCCGGGTCGACGTCCAGGACCTCAGCGGCTTCCGACGGCACGTCCTGTGGCCCGCCAACTGGAAGGTCTGCACGCAGTCCCCGGCCCCGGGGCAGCGCCTCGACGGCGGGGCGATCACCATCGGCGCGGTGAAGACCGGCGAGCAGTGCCCCCGGACGCAGGCCCCGACGCCCTGAGCGCTCCCGTGCCCCACCCCTGCGGATAGCGTGGCGGGATGCCCGAACGTCTCATCGCCCTCGCCGAAGGCCCCCGCGTGGGCATACGTCACCTCACCCTCGCGGACGGCGCCGAGTTCACCGCACGCGCGGGCCGGAGCCGGGAGCTGCACCGGCCCTGGCTCTTCCCGCCGCGCACCGAGGACACCTTTCGCGCGTACGCGGAGCGGCTCGTCGCGGACCCGGCCAAAGCGGGGTTCCTCGTGTACGAACGGGACGGCGGCGGAATCGCCGGATTCATCAACATCAACAACATCGTCGGCGGCGCCTTCCACTGCGGAGCCCTCGGCTACGGCGCCTTCGCGCACGCCGCCGGGCGCGGCCTGATGAGCGAGGGGCTCGGGCTCCTCCTGACACACGCCTTCGACGAACTCGGCCTGCACCGCCTGGAGTCCAACATCCAGCCGGGCAACGCCGCCTCGATCGCGCTGGTCCGCCGCGCGGGCTTCCGGCTGGAGGGCTTCTCGCCGGACTTCCTCTACATCGACGGGGCCTGGCGCGACCACGAACGCTGGGCGATCACCGCCGACATGCCACGGCCGGGGACACCGGTCAGCGACGCGAAGGCTTCCGATTGATCTTCATGGTGTCCATGTCCGTCGCCTTGGACCGCAGATCGCGGAAGCCGTGCCCCACGTCCTTGAGGATACTTTCGGCCTTCTCCTCCGCGAGCGCCTCCGCCATCTCCTCGCCGTCCGCCGCGTCCGAGCGCACCACGAAGCGGTACGAGAAGTGCTGGAGCGCGCGGTCGTAGGTGAGGGTGCCCTCCGGTGTGAACTGCATGTTCGCCAGGCCGTGTTCCTCGACGTCGGCGAGCAGAGCGGTCCGCGACGCGTCCGTCAGCGCGTCCCACCTGCCTCGGACGATCACCCGGTAGGTGTGCTGCGTAACCATCTTCGCCCCGCTCTCCCGTTCGACGACACCAGCAGTGTTGAAAGGGCCAGCGTACGTCGCGGAGGATGGGCGGCATGCGGAATATCGTGCTCGTCGACGCACCCTCCAACCTGGGCCTGCGCCCGCCCGCCCCCGGCACCGTGCCCGGCTGCTACAAGCTGGCCGGCGCACTGCGTGAGCGGGGCATCCTGCGCCGCCTCGGTGCCTCCGAGGGCGGCGTGGTGGTGCCACCCCGGTACGACCGCGGTGACTGGCAGGAGGGCGACGGCGTCTTCAACGCGGCCGCCATCGCCTCCTACACCCGCACGCTCGCCGACCGCATCGAACACCACGTGCGCGGCGAGGACTTCGTCGTCGTGCTCGGCGGCGACTGCTCGATCCAGCTGGGCGCCGCGCTCGCCCTGCGCCGCATCGGGCGGTACGGCATCGCGTCCATCGACGGCTCCGCCGACTTCCGGCACCCGGGCAACTCCGACCGGATCGGCGCCGCGGGCGGCGAGGAGCTCGCCCTCGCCACGGGCCGCGGCCAGCGGGACCTCACCGACCTCGAAGGGCTGCGGCCCTACGTGCGCGACGAGGACGTCTGCATCTTCGGCCTCAGGGACGGGGACGAGGACCGCGCGGAGTTCACCACCCTGAAGATCGCCAACGCCACCGTCGGGGAGCTGCGGAAGTGGGGCGCGGAGAACATCGCCCGCGCCGTCGCACAGACCCTGGAGGAGCCCGAACTCGACGGCTTCTGGGTCCACCTGGACGCCGACGTCCTCGACCCGTCGGTGATGCCTGCCGTGGACAGCCCCGACCCCGGCGGTCTCTTCGCCGAGGAACTCCTCGAACTGCTGCGGCCGTTCGTCCGCTCGCCGCGCTGCGTCGGCCTCAACGTCACCATCTACGACCCCGACCTGGACCCCGACGGCAAGGCGGGCGACCTCCTCACCGACGTGATCGTGGAGGCTTTTGCACAATCCTGACCTGGGCGGGCTCTGGCCCACGCCCCGTCGACCGTGTTCCATGGTGATCGTGAAGACGACCGTGCGACGCGACGTACTGACCCTGCCCGCTGCCGCGCCGGGGCCCGAGAACCCGCTGCCGCCACTGCTGCCGCTGCGGAACGTGCACACCCTGGACGAGCGCGCCAAGGAAGGGCTGCCGCGCGACATGGCGCGGCAGCTCGGGTACGAACCGCTGCGCTCCCCCCTGCCCACCCGGGTCCTCGACGCGTACGGACGCGAGCGCACCGAGACGGCGCTCGACGTGATCGTCGTCGAGAACGCCCGGCTGCGCGCCACCGTCCTGCCCGGCTACGGCGGCCGCGTCCACTCCCTCCTGCACAAGCCGACCGGACGCGAACTGCTCTACCGCAACCCGGTCCTGCAGCCCGCCGCCTTCGCGCTCAACGGCGCCTGGTTCTCCGGCGGCATCGAGTGGAACATCGGCGCCACCGGCCACACCACCCTGTCCTGCGCCCCCGTGCACGCGGCCCGCGTCCGCGCGCCCGACGGCGGCGAGATGCTGCGCCTGTGGGAGTGGGAGCGGCTGCGCGACCTGCCCTTCCAGGTGGACCTGTGGCTGCCCGAGGACTCCGACTTCCTGCACGTCGGCGTCCGGATCCGCAATCCGCACGAGAAGCCCGCACCCGTCTACTGGTGGTCGAACATCGCGGTGCCCGACGAGCGCAGGGTGCTCGCCCCGGCCGACGAGGCCTGGCACTTCGCGTACACGGGCGCGCTGCGCAAGGTCCCGGTGCCGGAGTTCGAGGGCGCCGACCGGACCTACCCGCGGCGCAGCGAGTACCCCGCCGACTACTTCTACGACGTGCCGGACGGTGAGCGGCGCTGGATCGCCGCGCTCGACGACGAAGGACACGGACTCGTCCAGACCTCCACCGACCTGCCGCGCGGCCGCAAGCTCTTCCTCTGGGGGACGGGCACCGGTGGCCGGCGCTGGCAGGAGTGGCTCACCGAACCCGGCACGGGCGGCTACGCGGAGATCCAGTCGGGCCTCGCGCGCACCCAGCTGGAACACGTACGCCTCGACGCGGAGACCGAGTTCAGCTGGCTGGAGTCGTACGGGCCGCTGTCCGCGTCCCCGGCGCGCGTGCACGGGGAATGGGCGGACGCCCGCGGCGAGGTCGCGGCACGCCTCGCCGACGCACTGCCCCGCGAGGCGGTCGACACGGCCTACGAGGCGTGGCTGACCTGCGCCGACGCCGAGCCCGGCGAAGTGCTCGCCGCCGGATCCGGATGGGGCGCGCTCGAAGTCCTGCGCGCCGGGTACAAGTTGCCGGGGACGCCCTTCGCCGAGTCGACGCTCGGGCCCGACCAGGCACCGTGGCTGGAGCTGCTGCACACGGGGGCCGTCCCCGAGCCGCGCAAGGTCGCGCCGCCCGGACCGACGCCGGTCGCCCCGCACTGGCGGGACATGCTGGAGACGGCGCCCGCGCGCCCGCTCGCCGAGTACCACCTGGGCATCGCCCAATGGCACGCGGGCGACCGGGCGCAGGCCGTCCGCAGCTGGGAGCGCGGGCTCGAACTGGCGCCCTCCCGCTGGCCGTTGCTGCGCTGCCTCGCCGTCGCCGACCACGCCGAGGGCAACACGGAGCGGGCGGCCGACCGGTACGCGGAGGCCTTCGACGACCTGTGCCAGGAGCGCCGCGACGACGGGTCCGCGTGGACCGCCGCCACCGCGGCACTCGGCAGGGAGGCCGTCACCGAGCTGCTCGCCGCCCACCGCACGGAAGCGGCCCGTTCCGTCTGGGACCGCCTGCACGAAGCCACCCGCGCCGAGGGCCGCTTCCGCCTCCTCGAAGCCCAACTCCTCTATTCGGAGGGTGACATGGCCGGGGTTCGGGCCGTCTTCGAGTCCGGCTTCGAGGCGTCGGACCTCCGCGAGGGAGCGGAGACGCTGGGCGACCTGTGGACGGCGGCGACGGGCGAGGCGATACCGGCGCGCTACGACTTCCGGATGCGACCGGCGGAGGGGTAGGACGCTGGCACGGCGGCATCGCCCTGGTGGCCCTCGCGTCAGACCAGTTCGCCGTCGCGGGCCACCACCCGGCCGCCGTGTACCACCAGGTCCCGCTGAGGCATGTCCACGATGGCCTGCGGAATGCCCTCACCGCGTACGAGGACGAAGTCGGCCGGGGCGCCCGGGGCGAAGTCCGCGTGGCGCAGGCCCATGACGTCCGCGCCGCCGTGGGCACCCACGCGGTAGCAGTCCGTCAGCTCCTCGTCGAGGCGCACGTCGGTGACCCAGCCGAGAATGTGCGTGCGGTGCAGCATGTCCGCGTTGCCGAACGGGCTCCACGCGTCCCGCACGCCGTCCGAGCCGAGCCCGACGCGCACCCCGTGCTCGTTCAGCCTCGCGATCGGCAGGACCAGCGACTCGTTCGGCGCCACCGTCGTCAGGGAGATGTCGAGCTCGCCCAGGTCGGCCGCCATCGTGTTCAGATCGCCGTCGGACAGGTTCGGCAGGCAGAAGACGTGACTGACCGTCACCTTGCCCTGCAGGGACAGCGCGCGGGTGCGGTCGATGATGGCCCGCAGGACCTTCGTGCCCTTCTCGTCCCGGTCGTGCAGATGGATGTCCACCCCCACCCCGTGCCGGTCCGCGAGGCCGAAGACCAGGTCGAGCTGCTCGTCCATCGCATGGTCGAAGCTGATCGGGTCGATGCCGCCGATGAAGTCGACGAGACCGGAGCGGGCGGCCTCCTCCAGGAGTTCCGCCGTGCCGGGCGTGCGGACCACGCCGTGCTGCGGGAACGCCACGATCTGCACGTCGAGCGCGTGCCGCAGCCGGTCCCTGGCGTGCGCGACGCCTTCGAGGCCCGCCAGGTCGTAGGCCGGTGCCACGTCCGCGTGGGCCCGCATCGCGCGGGTGCCGCGGGTCACGGCGTGCGCCATCAGGCCGTACGCACGCTCGCCGACCGGCCGCTGCTGGCTCTTGAACAGCTCCACGTCCTGGGCGACGTAGTCGGCGATGCCGCTCGCGGGCTTCCGCGTCACCCAGGAGCCGCCCCACGTCGTCTTGTCGGGGTGGATGTGCGCGTCCACGAGGGAGGGCAGCGCGACCCTGCCGCCGCCCTCGACGACCTCGGCGCCCTTGGGGGCGGGCCGGTCGGAGATCCGGCCGTCGACCACCGTGAGGTCCACGGCCTTGCGCGCGCCGAGCGGGCGCACGTCGCGGAAGACGACGGCCTTTCCGCGGCCGCGGTCACCGGCCTCGCGGGCGTCGGCGTCGGCGGCCGCGGCCGTGGTGCCGGCGGACAGCGCGGCTCCGGTGCCGGCCAGGGCGGCGGCACCGGCGAGCATGCCGCGGCGGGACAGGGGTGTCATGGGAACTCCTTCGGGGAGAGCGACGTGAGAAGGGGAGCCGGAATCAGAGCGCGAAGCCCGAGCGCACCACGCGTGCGGGCTTCTTGAGGACCGTCACGTCCGCCAGCGGGTCGCCGTCCACGAGCAGTACGTCGCCCGCGAAGCCGCGCGCCAGGCGGCCCACCCGGTCTTCGAGGCCCAGCAGGCGTGCCGCGCCCGTGGTCGCCGTGCGGATCGCGTCGAGGGCGGGCAGCCCCGCCTTGCGCATCAGCTCCACCTCGCGCCCTATGGGGTCCACCGCGCCGCCGGAGGAGTCCGTACCGGCCGCGAGCGGCACGCCCAGCTCGTGGGCGGCGAGCACCGCACGTTCGAGCACCGGCAGATAGGTGCGGCCGCGCTCGGCGAGCACCGGGTCGGAGGACTCGGCGAGCCCGGCGATGGCGGTGAGGGTCGGCGTGAAGTACGTGCCCCTGCGCCGCATCTCGCGCAGTGTGCGCTCACCGACGAACGCTCCGTGCTCCAGCGAGCGCACGCCCGCCAGCACGGCGTCATGGCACCCCTTCTCGCTGTAGCTGTGGCACAGCACGCCCTTGCCGCCCCGCTTGGCGGCCGCGACGACGGCGGAGAGCTGGTCGCGGTCGTACACCTGGGCCAGCGGATCCTGCTCGGGAAGCCCGGCGCGTTCGTTGACGCGCGTCTTGATGACGTCGGCGCCGCGGGCCAGGTTGACCTCGACGACGCGGCGCAGCGCCTCGGGCGAGCGCACCCCGTCGCGCAGTCCGGCGAGCGGGGTGAGGTCGGGGTCGGCGAGGACCGTGTCGCCGAGGTCGGGCGTGACGAAGATGCCGGCGGCGCGGAGCCGGGGTGCCAGGTGCGGGGCCTGACGCGCCAACTCCCGTACGGCGATGTCCTGGTAGAAGTTGGTCGAGCCGCTGCGGGCGGTGGTCGCGCCCTTGAGCACGGCGTCCCGCGCCTCGGCGGCGGTGTTGAGGTGGATGTGCGCCTCGACCAGACCGGGCAGGATCCACTTGCCGTGCGCGTCCACCACCTCGGCGCCCTCCGGCACGCGGGTCCGGCCGCGGGCCCCGGCGGCGCGGACGACTCCGCCGACGATGACGACCACCGCGTCCTCGGTGACCTCGCCGGTCGCGGGGTCGAGCAGGGTGCCGCCGTCGACGACCAGGGTGCCGCCGGTACCGGGGGAGCCGCCGGCGCGTCGGGCGTCCCGGTCCGTGCCCGCGTACGTGGCGGACGGAGCGGCGGCCGCGGGTGGTACGGCGGCCGAGAGCGCCGCTGTGGTGCCCGCGAGCGCCGCCGCACCGGCGAGGATCCCGCGCCGGGTGAGCCGGGACGGGGGCGGCGGGGTGTTCTCAACGCACATCGGGCGACTCCAGAGGAGGGGGAGCGGAGGGGACGCGTCCGCCAGTTTGTATACCAAGTGTCCGAGCGGCGGCAAGGCTGCGATAGAGGCCCGGGTGAAGTGTGCGATAAGTGCTGAATGCCCAAAGGAGTGCGATGCTCCTGGTATACAACGCACCTCAAGAGGCGAGTCGATCAGGGCCGCTATAGCGTGGCTGGGACCCGCCGCACCGGGGACAGCGAGGAGACCGCCATGTCATTGCAGGTGAGCGCCGTCATGCTCGGCGTCGAGGACCTGAACCGCGCCAAGAAGTTCTACGTCGACGGCCTGGGCTGCGAGGTCGACCAGGACTATCCCGGCTTCGTCCGGTGCAGCATGGGGCCGGGTTCCTCGATGCTGGCGCTGTACGAATGGGAGGCCGCCGCGCGCGACGCGGGCGTCCCCGCGGAGGGAACCGGTTTCCGCGGCGTCTCGCTCCACCACCTCACCGACTCCCGGGGCGAGGTGGACGCGACCGTGGAGGCGGCGCGGGCCGCCGGTGGCACCGTGGTGAAGGAACCGGCCGCCACGGAGTGGGGCGGCTACTTCGGCTACTTCAGCGACCCGGACGGCCACCTGTGGAAGGTCGCCACGACCGCCTGACGGCGGGACGCGGGCCGGTCAGACGGAGTCGCCGCCCGCCTCGAAGAGCGACCGCAGCGCGACCGCCTGGCTGTCCCGTACGTGGAGCAGCGTGCTCGCCGCCGCCGTGTCCTCGTCGCCCGCCGCGATCTGCCGGTAGATGAGCCGGTGCTGGGCCCGCATGTGGTCCGGCTCGGCGCGCATGCCGAACAGGAGCTGCAGCTGCCAGCTCAGCTGCTCCATCGTGCGGGCGAGCAGCGGGTTGCCGGACAGGGTGACGATGCCCTCGTGGAACGCGGTGTGGGCGGCGACCTCGCTCGCCCCGTCGTCCGCGTCCGACGCCCGCTCGGCGTGGCCGAGCGTGGCACGGAGCGCGGCGAGGCCCGGCGGCTCCTCCGGGGCGCAGCGCGCCACCCGGCGGGCCGAGAGCCGGGACGCCTGGACGGCGAGCGGCTCCCACACCTCGTACAGATGCCGTACGTCGTCGGGCTCCAGGCGGCGCACCCGCACGCCGCTGTGCGGCAGGAGTTCGAGCAGTCCCTCGGCGACCAGCGAGCGCAGGGCCTCGCGGACGGGGACGCGGGACATCCGCAGCTCCTCGGCGACCTCCCGCTCCACCAGCCGGGCCCCGAGGGCATAGCGCCGGTCGACGATGCGCCGACGGACGGCCTCGCGCGCCTGGGCGCTCAGCGACGTACGCTCGGCGCCGCCCGCCGACCCGCCCGCGGCCGAAGCGCCGGTCGCGCCACTCGCCGTACTGCCCGCCACGTGCACCGTCCTCCGCTCGGCCCGGGCCAGCGGCCCGGCGGGACGCCCGTCCCGCCGTGGAGGATACGGGTCAGTCGGTGCTGACGCGGCGGTCCGCGTACTCGAACACGGAGCCGTCCGGGTGCATCGCGATGAGGTTGCGGCCCGCGGGGGTGGGCACCGGGCCCGCGATGACCCGCGCACCGGACGCGTTCAGGATCATGTACGCCTCGTCGACGTCCTTGACGGCGATGGTCGCCGAGACCTTGCGGAGCACCTCGATCTCCTGCTCCGGACCGCTCATCAGCAGGAAGCAGCCGATCGCCGCGACGGAGACGCCGCCGCGCTCGAAGCGCATGGCCTTGCCGCCCGCGAGCCGTTCGTAGAACGCGACCGAGGACTCCAGGTCCTCGACGCAGATCCGCAGCGTGGTTCCCAGGATCTCCATGATTGGAACGCCCTCACCTCTTCGACCTGCCACCGGCCTCTCTGACCCGGCACCGGCTCCGCAACGATTTCATGATTGCCCGTCCGCCCGCCACCGCCTCCGGCGAGAAGATCCCCCAACTCCCGGCCGCCCCAAGCGCGTCGGAGGGCGGCACCGTGCGGTGCCGCCCTCCGTTCGCCGTGCCGCCCTCGGTCAGGACTGGGGACGGCTGCCGTGGTTCGCGCCGTTCTTGCGGCGGGCCTTCTTCTTACGACGTCGCTTCGAGGACATGGATACCTCCGTGTTTTCCTATGGTGCTTCCCGGGTGCGAATCCGGACGATCACGCGCCGCCTACCCTAGGGGACAACAGGTCATGGTGTGTCCCGTGTCACTCTGTGGGGTCGTGGTCGCACGCGGGGTGTTCTCCGTTAAGCCGCCGGTGGCCCGGGTACCCGGGCGCCATGACTGGTCCAGAGAATGCACTGTCGGGCCTCGACAGGGGCCTGACCGACGAACTGGTGCGGACGATCCGCGCCGAGCTGCGCGAAGAGCTCCGCGAGCAGACGAGAAAGCAGCGGCGCAAGGCCACGCTCTACGCGGCGTCCGGCGCCGCCGCCTTCTACGCGGGCGCCGCGGCCGCCCTGGCCATCGGCCTCGTCATCGCCCTCGGCCTGCCCGGCTGGGCCGCCGCCCTCATCGTGGGCGCCCTGCTCGGCGGGGCGGCGGTCCTGCTGCGCAACGCGGCAGAGCAGGGGCCCGCGCGGGACACCGGGGCGCCCGGAGCCGGGGCGCTGCCGGAGCCGACCGGCAGCGGACTGGCCGCCCCGGCCGTTCCTGACGCCGCCCCTGACGTCCGGCCGGGTGGACTCGGCACGCCGGAGGCGCCGCCGATGCCGCCCACCGCGCCCCCGACGGGCCGCGCGGACGTTCCCGGCCCCCGCCGGTAGTTCCACGCCGCCGCTGCTCCCGGTCGGTGCGGCAGTCGTCGCCCCGGCAGGCGTCGCCCCCGGCGGACGCGCGCGGCGGGCTCAGTCGGCGGCCGTCGCGGTGGTGACGGCGACGCGGGCCGCCTTGCGGGCGGGCCACAGCGAGGCGAGCAGCGCGACCGTCATGGCGACGGCGATGCCGCAGGTCAGCCGCCCCCAGGGCAGCACGAGCGTGTAACCGGCGACGGATTCCTGCAGCGTGCGGCCGAGGGCCCAGCCCAGGAAGACGCCGAGCACGGTGCCGAGGACCGCGCCGAACGCGCCGACGATGAGGGCCTCCCAGCGGATCATGCGGGTGATCTGGCCGCGGTCGAGGCCGACGGCGCGCAGGACGCCGATCTCCTTCTGCCGCTCCAGGACCGACAGGGCGAGCGTGTTGGTGACGCCGAGCCCGGCGATCAGGGCCGCCACGGTGAGCAGGGCGTAGAAGACGTCGAGCTGATCGCCGATGCCGCCGCTGTACTCGTCCTGGACGGCGCGCCGGTCGAGGACGGACAGGGCCGGGTCGTCGCCGAGTGCGCGGCGGAGCGCACGGTACGCGGCCGGGCTCGCGCCCCCGTCGGTGGCGACCAGGACGAGGTGCGTCCGCGGAGTCCTGTCGTAGCGGGCGACCAGGGAGTTCGCCGCCGTGATGCTGGGGAGCAGATTGCTCTGCGGGTCGGCGCGGTAGACGGCCCCGATGGTGACCCGGCCGCTCGTCCCGCCGCGGCGTACGGGCAGCGTCTGGCCCACGTGCCAACCGGCCTCCTCCGCCTTGTAGTCGGCGACCGCGATCTGCCCCCGGGTGAGGGAGTCGAGCGTCCCGTCGACGAGGTCGTAACGCATCAGCCGTCCCACGGTGTCGGGATCGACGCCGGTCAACACGGCCGACCGGCCGCCGAGTTGGTAGCCGGTGGACTGGTCGAGCCCGCTGACCGCGGCGCCGGGCACCGTGGCGGCGGCCTTCGTGTTGGCGGCGGTCAGCCGCGCGCTGTCGACGGCGGGCTCGACGAGGTAGTCCGCGGTGAAGTCGTGCGTGGTGGCCCGCTCCAGATAGCGGTCGGCGGAGGCGCCGAGGACGGACAGTCCGGAGGCCAGCGCCAGCGCGATGGTGAGTGCGGCGGCCGTGGCGCCGGTGCGCCGCGGATCGCGGGTCGTGTTGCGGGTGGCGAGGACGCCGTGGACCGGGCTGAGCCGCAGCAGCGGCGGGCGCAGCAGCGCGACGAACGGCCGCGCCAGGAGCGGGATCAGGCCGAGCACGCCGACCACGGCGAACAGGGTGCCGACCCCGATGACGGTGCGTGCGTCGCGTCCCGCGCCCACCGCCCCGTACACCACGACCAGGATGCCGAGCGCGGTGAGCACGGCGCCGACGGCGGTGCGCCGGGAGCGGGCGGTGGCGGGCGCCGGGGTGCCGCTGCTGGTGAGTGCCGTGACGGGGGCGATGGCCATGGCCCGGCGGGCGGGCAGCCACGCGGCGACGACCGTGACCGCGGTGCCGAGCAGGAGGGTGCCGAGCAGGGTGGCGGGCGACAGGACGAGCGGGGCCGCCGGGGCGCCGGACGTGCCGAGGAACTGGTTCAGTGCGGCGGCGACGCCGGTGCCGACGGCCAGGCCGAGCGCCGAGGAGACGGCGCCGACCAGGGCGGACTCGGCGAGCAGGATGCGGCGCACCTGCCGCCCGGAGGCGCCGAGCAGACGCAGCAGGGCCAGTTCGCGGGCGCGGCGCCCGATCAGCATGGTGAACGTGTTGGAGATCAGGAAGGCGGCCACGAACAGCGCCACCAGCGAGAAGCCCAGCAGGATCTGGCCCATGGTGTCGTCGTCGCCGGAGGCGAGGTTCGCCTGGATGCGGCCGAGCGTGGCGCCGGTCACCGCACTGGCGCCCTTGGGCAGCAACGGGCCCACGCGGTCGGCGAGTTCCGGTGCGGCGGTGCCGCTCTTCGCGGTCAGCTCGATGCTCTGCACGTGTCCGGGCGCGGCGAAGAGGCGCTGGGCGGTCCGCGTCGTGAACAGGGTGAGGGTGCCACCGTCGGTCAGGCGGTGCCCGTCGGAGCCGAAGACGCCGCAGAGCCGGTACGTCGCGGCGGACTGGCCGGTGCCGACGCGCACGCGGTCGCCCACCCGGTAGCCGCCCTGTGCCGCGGTGGCCGTGTCGAGGGCGATCTCGTCGTCGTGGGCCGGGCCGCGGCCCGCGGTGAAGCGGTAGGCGGCGTCGGTGCCGTCCGGGCCCGGGGCGTAGTTGCTGCCGAGGTGGGAGTCGCCGGCGCCGAGCAGCCGGCCGTCGCGGTCGGCCACGGCGGCCGAGCCGTCTACGCGGTTCGCGGCGTGCGCGACGCCGGGGATCCGGGCGAGCCGGGCGGCGAGCCGCTCGTCCAGGCCGGTCGGCGCGCTGCCGTCCGGCACGGCGTCGACGCCGATGTTGACGGCGATGCGGTCGTAGCCCGCCGAGGCGCGCTCGGCGGCGGCGCCGGACCGGGTCTGGCTGAAGACGAGACTGCCGGCGGCGAACGCGACACCGAGGACGACGGCGAGCGCGGTCATCAGGAGACGCGCCTTGTGCGCGAGGACGTTGCGCAGTGCGGTACGGAACATGGGAAACGGATCCTGAGGAAGGTCGGTCAGAGGGAGGGGCGCAGGCGGACGGGCGCAGGCGGACGGGCCGCCTCACGGGGAGAGGCGCGGGCGGAGGTGCCGCGTCAGGCGGTGGTGGCGCGCGGGTCGAAGTCCTTCATGCGCTCCAGCACGCGCTCCGCGCCGGGCCGCACCATCTCGTCGACGATCCGGCCGTCGGCGAGGAAGACGACACGGTCCGCGTAACCGGCGGCGACGGGGTCGTGGGTGACCATGACCACGGTCCGGCCCAGCTCGCGCACCGAGTCGCGCAGGAATCCGAGGATCTCCGCCCCGGTGCGGGAGTCGAGGTTGCCGGTCGGCTCGTCGGCGAAGACGATCGCCGGCCTGGCCGCGAGCGCACGGGCGACGGCGACGCGCTGCTGCTGCCCGCCGGAGAGTTCGGCGGGCCGGTGGCGCAACCGTCCGCTCAGGCCGACCATGGCGATCACATGGTCCAGCCACTGCCGGTCCGGGCGGCGCCCGGCGATGGTCAGGGGCAGCGTGATGTTCTCCAGGGCGGTCAGCGTGGGCAGCAGATGAAACGCCTGGAAGACGAAGCCGATGCGGTCCCGGCGCAGCTCGGTCAGCTGCCGGTCGTCGAGCCGGGCCAGCTCCGTGGTCCCGATGCGCACGGACCCGGACGTGAACGAGTCCAGGCCCGCCACGCAGTGCATCAGCGTCGACTTGCCGCTGCCGGACGGGCCCATGATCGCGGTGAACTCGCCCTGCCGGAAAGCGATGTCGACACCGTCGAGGGCACTGACACGCGCCTCACCGCTGCCGTACACCTTGTGCAGATCGCTGGTGGCCGCGGCGACGGGGCCGTGAGCGTGGGCGACGGTCATGGAGGACTCCTTCTCGGTGCGTGGCGTGCACCTCGAAGGCTCCGTGAGCGGTGTATCAGCGGCTGATCCGCGCCCGCGCCGTCACGTATCAGTTCCGCTCAGGTCCGCTCGGTTCTGCTCAGGTCCGCTCAGGCCCGCTCAGGCCCGCTCGGTTCCGCGGCAGGCGCAGTGCTCCGCGGCAGGTGCAGCGTGGCGACGGCTCCGCCGCCCTCCGCGTCGCCCAGCCGCAGCTCGGCGCCCAGGACCCGGGCCTGGCCCAGGGCGATGGTCAGGCCCAGACCGTGGCCGCCGCCGCGCTCCCGCGCACCGGTGCGGAAGCGGCGCGGCCCCTCCCGCAGCAGGTCGGCGGGGAAGCCGGGGCCCTGGTCCCGGACCGTGACGGCGTACTCGGCGACGGTGACCTCGACGGGAGCACGGCCGTGCCGGTGCGCGTTGACGACGAGATTGCCGACGATCCGTTCGAGCCGCCGCGGATCGGTCCGCACCACAGGCTCGGCCGCCGTGACGACCGTGGTGGGCAGCCCGGTGCGCGCGACGGCCTCCCGCACCACCGCGTCGAGGGGCACGGGAGTGCGGACCGGTTGTTCGGCGCCCGCGTCGAGCCGGGACACCTCCAGCAGATCCTCGACCAGGTCGCGCAGATCACGGATCCGGGCCCGCAGCAGGTCCTCGGTCTCGCCGGGCGGCAGCAGATCGGCGGCGGCCAGCAGCCCGCCGACCGGGGTCCGCAGCTCGTGCGCGACGTCCGCGGTGAACCGCCGCTCGGAGTGCAGCTGTCGCGCCAGGCCGTCCGCCATGGCGTCGACGGCGGCCGCGATGTCGGAGATCTCGTCGCGCCCCTTGGTGGGACCGGTGCGGGCGTCCAGGTCCCCGGCGGAGATCCGGCCCGCGGTCTGCGACACGCGGTGCAGCCTGCGGCCCAGGACTCCGGAGCCGTAGACCGCGAGCGGTGTCACCACGGCCAGGGCCGCCAGCGAGGCGACCGTCATGCTCATGTCGAGGCGCTGGAGGTCGTGGATCCGCGGGCCCATGTTCACCCGGTAGGCCAGTACCTTGCTGCCGGGACCGCCGACCCGCTGGGCCGCCCACATCGAGGGGCCGTCGTTCCCGTCCACGTGCCGGTCGTAGGCGGTGTGCCGGTCGCCGTCGGGCGGTTCGCGCAGCGCGCCGGGCAGCTCGGCCGGGTCGACCTGGACGCCGTCGGCGAGGACGCCGCCGCGCCGGTAGGTGTCCACCGCCGAGTAGAGGCTGTTGAGCGCATCGGCCTCGGCGCGGGAGTGGATGTCCCACCGGGTCCAGACGTGCACCATGACGCCCACGGTGGCGGCGACCAGACCCGCGCTGGCCGCCGCCAGTGCCGCGATCTTCCACCGCACCGGCACTCTGCGGTCGGACCGGAACGGGCGGCGGCCGTGCTGTGCCACGTCAGCCCGTTCTGCGTCGGCCTGTTCTACGTCGGCTCGTTCCGCGTCAGCCCGTGCCACGTCAGCGCCTGAGCTTGTAGCCGAAGCCGCGGACCGTCTCGAT
>NZ_LIPN01000106.1 GCF_001418325.1 Streptomyces atriruber
GCGGGGTCCGGCCGCCGGGGTCACCGCGGACTCCTTCGGCTGGGTCAGTGGGGCGGGGGGTGACTGGCCCGGGGGAGGGGAGGATCTGCGCGGGTACGTTCTCGCGGACTATCGGCGTCTCGAGGACGAGCTGCCGCACGTCGCCGTCCGGCGGACCGGCTCGCTGAACTGGGTGGACGGGACGTCACGGCAGGTGCCCGGGAGGTTCCGTATCGGGCGGAGTGACATCGCCGCCCTGGAACCCACCCTCCGAAACCCTCCCGACCAGGCCGTCCACACCCCCGGCGACATCGGTGTCGACGCCCCGGCGACGACCGGCGCACTCGTGGCCGCGGCAGAGGCCCGCGGAGCCACCCTGCTGTACGGAACGGACGTCACCTCGTTGCGGATGTCCGGTGGGCGGGTCGATGGAGTGGTGTCCTCGACCGGGTTCCACGCCGCCGCAACTGTCGTGCTCACGGCCGGAACCAGTGTCCCCGAGCTCTGCGCGCCGTTGCCGGTCGACCTTCCCGTTGCCGCCTCGCCGGCCACCCTCGTGCGGATCGCGGCGCCGCCGGGACTGGTCAGGAACATCGTGGCCGGTCCTGGGTTCGAGGTCCGGGAAGCGCGTGACGGTGAGCTGCTGCTCCCCCTCTCGCACGAAGGCCGAGCCGCGCCCGGTGCGGAGGTCGCGCACGATGTGCTCCGGCGCCTGCGGGCGAATTTCCGTGGCAGCGATCAGTGCCGCCTGCTGGGCTATCGCACCGCCAGACGCCCCATGCCCGTACACGGCCCCCTCATCGGCTACGCGACACACGACCGCTCCGTCTACGTCGCCGTGATGCACTCCGCCGTCACCCTGGCGCCCACCGTGGGACGGCTCGTGGCGGACGAACTCGTGAGCGGCAGGCCGACGCCCGAGCTTCGTCGTTGTCGGCCGCGTATTCACTGACCGCACACCTCGACGGTGACGGCGACCGGGAATCGACCTGGTCGAAGTGCTGCCGCGGATTTACCGTGCGCCCATGAATGAGCTGCGCAAACGGAAGTACGAGCGATGGTTCCGCGCTGCGGACGTCGACGGCGACGGTGCGATAACCCGGCAGGACGTCGTCATCATGAGCGAACGCTGCCTCCAGGCCAGGGGCATTCCACCCGACTCCCCTCAGGGCATGCAGATGCACGAGACCATGAACCGGTTCTGGGAGTCCGTGATCGCCCCCAGCGACTCCGACAAGGACGACAGGGTGACCTCGGCGGAGCTGACGGAGGCGTTCGCCGTCACGTTCGCCGATCGCGCTCGGTACGCCGAGGAGCTCGCGCCGGTCGCCGACCGCTTCTTCGACCTGGCCGACGGCGACGGCGACGGCGCGATCAGCCTCACCGAGTTCACCCACATCTTCGGCAGCACGGGACGGGCCGCCGACGAAGAGTGCGCCGAAGTGTTCGACGCGCTCGACCTGGACGCCTCAGGAGCCCTGTCGCGGGCCGAATACCACGAGGCCGCGTCCGAGTTCTTCTACGGAGACGATCCCGGCTCTCCGGCCAACCACCTCTTCGGCCGCCTCGCATGAGCCCGCATGAGCCCGTGCAAGAGGGACGCGCGCCTATGCCTCTGCTGCGCGCTCCTTGAGTCGTTCGGCCGGGAGTTCCACGGTGATGCGGAGCCCGCCGTCAGGGCGTGGGGTGAGGGTGAGCGTGCCGTCGTGGGCCCGGGTGATGGTCTTGACGATGGCCAGGCCCAGGCCGACGCCCGCATGGTCGGTGTGGATGCGTTCGGTGCCGCGCCGGAAGGGTTCGGTGAGGGTCGAGACCAGCTCCGGAGCCAGTCGGTCACCGGTGTTCTCGACGGTGAGCGCCACGGCATCGGGGCGGACGCTGGTGTTCACCCATACGGTGCCCTGATTCGGCAGGTTGTGGACGATCGCGTTGTGCACGAGGTTCATGGTCAGCTGCAGCAGCAGCGGTTGCGAGCCGGTCGTGAGGGCGATGTCGCCGAAGGTCTCGATCGTGGTGCCGTGCTTCTCCGCGAGCGGGAGGAGCGTTTCGGTGGCTTCCTCCGCCAGGAGGGACAGGTCCACGCGCTCCCGGGTGAAGGATCGCTGGTCGGCGCGGCTGAGCAGGAGCAGCGCCTCCGTCAGGTCGATCGCCCGGGTGTTGACCGCGGTGAGACGGTCGATGACTTCGCCGCTGTCGTGGTGCGGGTCGGTGCGGGCGACGTCGAGCAGGGTCTTCGAGATCGCGAGCGGCGTGCGGAGTTCGTGAGAGGCGTTGGCCGCGAACCTCTGCTGTTCCGCGACGTGTGCTTCGAGCTGCGCGAGCATCGTGTCGAAGGCGTCGGCGAGTTCGCGGAACTCGTCCTGGCGGCCCGGCAGGCGGATGCGGTGCGAGAGCGATCCGGCCGCGGCCGTGCGGGTGGCGCGGGTGATGCGGTCCAAGGGGGCGAGCATGCGGCCTGCGAGGAGCCACCCGCCCAGGAGGCCGAAGACCAGGAGGAACGCCATGACGACGGCCGCCATCGGGGCGAAGCCGCGCACGAAGTCGGTGCCCGGAGAGACTCTCCACGCCCCCTCTTCGTTGGTCTGCAACCACCCCTGGCGCAGGAGGAAGAACCCCACGGCGGCCAGTAGCAGACCACCCGCGACCATGAGGAATCCGGCGTAGCTCAGGGTGAGTTTGAGGCGGACGCTCATCCCGCGCTCCCTAGGCACGGATCGCTCCCTCGTCCCCGGTCCGTGGCTGCGCCTCGATGCGGTAGCCGACGCCCGGCACGGTGGCGATGATCCAAGGCTCGCCGAGCCGCTTGCGCAGCGCCGAGACGGTGATGCGTACGGCGTTGGTGAACGGGTCCGCGTTCTCGTCCCACGCGCGTTCGAGCAGCTCTTCGGCGCTGACGACACCGCCTTCCGCGGCGACGAGCACTTCGAGCACGGCGAACTGTTTTCTGGTCAGGGCGACGAAGCGGCCGTCACGGTAGACCTCCCTGCGGAAGGGGTCGAGGCGCAGACCGGCGATCTCACGCACGGGCGGCCTGTTGTGGGCGCGCCTGCGGTCGAGTGCTCGGAGCCTCAGCGCGAGTTCCCGTAGTTCGAAGGGCTTCGTCAGGTAGTCGTCTGCTCCGAGTTCGAAACCGGAGGCCTTGTCGTCGAGGCGGTCGGCCGCGGTGAGCATGAGGATCGGCATGCCGCTGCCGGAGGCGACGATGCGTTTGGCGACCTCGTCGCCGGACGGCCCGGGAATGTCCCGGTCCAGGACGGCGATGTCGTACGTGTTGAAGCTGAGCAGTTCCAGTGCGGTACTGCCGTCGCCCGCGATGTCGGCCGCGATCGCTTCCAGACGCAGGCCGTCGCGGATGGCTTCTGCGAGATAGGGCTCGTCCTCGACGATCAAGACACGCATGTTCTTCAGAATACGAGCCGACACATATCGTCGACGTATCGAAAACCGCATACGTGTCGGCAACACCGTGCTGATTTCACTGGCGGTATGACTCGAACCCCAGCATCGGCACGAACGACGCCCCGCCGGGCTCGCTGGCTGGTCTTCGGCGGTCTGACAGCCGTCATAGCAATGATCACGGCGGGAATCCTCGCCTTTCAGACGGCCAAGTCCTCGACCAGATCATCCATGTCCGGGCCTTCTCTGCCGCCTGCGCCACCTGACAGCGAGCAGCGTGCCGCCCCGGGCAAGGCCGATGGTGTCGTCCCCGACGGCGTGACGGTCTTCGACGACTCGATTCCGGCCGTGGCCGAACTCGATCCGGAACTGCTCAAGGCCCTTCGCCGGGCAGCGCAGGCCGCCGCGGCCGACGGAGTCGCATTCCACGTCAACAGCGGCTGGCGTTCCCCGGAATATCAGAATCAGCTTCTCCGTGAAGCGGTCTCCGAATACGGGTCCGAACGCGAGGCCGCCCGTTGGGTGGCCACCGCTTCGACCTCTCCCCATGTGTCCGGCGAGGCGGTCGACATCGGGGGCTCCGAAGCGACGGCGTGGCTGTCGGGGCACGGTGCCGAGTACGGCCTGTGCCAGATCTACCGGAACGAACCCTGGCACTACGAATTGAGCACCGATGCGATCGACGACCGAGCCTGCCCGCGCATGTACGCCGACCCCACACAGGACCCGAGGATGCAGCAGTGAGCGAGGACAGGCGATGACGCAGCTGGACACGGCGGAGATCGAGCAGAGCAGCCCGGCGGACACCGGTGCGCCAGGCACCGGGGCCATGGCCCCGCAGGCCGATCCGGGCAGAACCGTCCGCGCCCGCACGCAGCAGGCGGTACGCGCCCTCTCCGAGCCGGAGCCGTGGAAGCGCGGCCTGGTGCCCGCGGCGCTGGCGCTCCTGCTGGGGCTGCTCATGCTGCTGCACGCGCAGATCACCGACCGCGGTGGCCTCGGCAGTCTGGTGGAGACCTTCCTCCCGTGGTTCGGCCTGTTCGTCCCGGTGCTGCTCGCCGTCGGGCTGTGGCGCCGCTCCGCCTCCGCGGTGGCCGCGCTGCTGCTGCCGGTCACGGTGTGGCTCAGCCTCTTCGGCGGGTTGCTCGTCGACAAGGCCCAGTCGGACGGCGACCTCACCGTGGCGAGCCACAACGTCGCCGCCGAGAACGCCGACCCCGTCGGTACCGCCCGCGACCTGGTGGACTCCGGTGCTGACGTGCTGGCACTGGAGGAGATCTCGCAGCAGGCCAAGGGCACGTACGAGAAGGAGCTGGCGAAGGCGTACCCGCACCACACGGTGCAGGGCACGGTCGGGCTGTGGAGCAAGCTGCCGCTGTCCGACGTCCGGCCGGTCGACACCGAGCAGGACGTCGGTCCGCTGGGGGACGCCAAGCCGGCCTCAAAGAAGTTGGTCGACATTCGCGCGCTGCGCGCCACGGTGGCCACGGACCGGGGGCCCCTCGCCGTGTACGTGGCCCACCTGGGGTCCGTACGTGTCACCCCCGAGGGGGGCTTCGGGACGGCCACGCGGAACCGGAACGCGCGGGCGCTCGGCGCGGCCCTCGCCGCCGAGCGGAACGAGCGGGTGGTGCTGCTCGGCGATCTGAACGGCGCCCTGGACGACCGCGCGCTCGGCGACATCACCTCGCAGCTGCGCTCGGCCCAGGACGAGGCCGGGAACGGCTTCGGCTTCACGTGGCCCGCGACGTTCCCGGTGGCGCGGATCGACCAGATCCTGGTCCGCGGCGTGGAGCCGACCAGCGCGTACCTGCTGCCGGAGACCGGCAGCGACCACCTGCCGGTGGCGGCCGGCATCAGCTGGTGAACCACCGGCCGGGCCCGTGGTCGGGCCGGTGGCCGGTGAACGCCGGTACGTATCGTCGGCATATCGAAAACCGCATACGTGCCGACAACACCACGGCGCCTTGACTGAAGGCATGTCCTACAGCGAACCAGTACGAGCAGCGGGCGCGAGCCTGACCGTCGAACCGATCAGCGCCGCGGAGCACTTGGCGTTCGTACGGACACAGCGGTCGGTCAGCTTCCTGCAGACCCCGGCATGGGCCCACGTCAAGACCGAGTGGCGCAGCGAGTCCCTCGGCTGGTTCGACGGGGCGCGCCTCGTCGGCGCCGGGCTCGTCCTGCACCGCCCGGTACCGCGGTTCGACCGCTTCACGCTGGCCTACCTGGCCGAGGGCCCGGCCATCGACTGGACCGGTGAGATCGGTGCGTGGCTCGACCCGCTGGCGTCGTACCTCAGGGCACGCGGCGCGTTCGCGATCCGGCTCGGCCCACCGGTGTGCACGAGCACGTGGACCGCCGCCCAGGTCAAGCAGGGCATCGCCGACCCGGGCAGCAAGCGGCTCACCGACATGCCGAGCCACTGGGAGGATCCGGTCGGCGTCCGTGTGACGGGTCGGCTCAGGGACGCCGGCTGGCTGCCGCAGAACCCGGAGGACGGCTTCGGGGCCGGGCATCCGCAGTTCAAGTACGAGGTTCCGCTGGCGGGCAGGACCGAGGAAGACCTCCTCAGGGGCATGAACCAGCTCTGGCGCCGCAACATCAAGAAGGCGGCCAAGGAGGGGGTCGAGGTCACGGTCGGTGAGGGCACGGCCGGAGCGGACCTGAAGGCGTTCCACGACCTCTACGTCCACACCGCGGAGCGCGACCGCTTCACGCCCCGGCCGCTGCGCTACTTCGAGACCATGTTCGCGGCGCTGCGGGCCGAGGAACCCGAGCGGATCACGCTCTACCTGGCCCACCACCAGGGCGACTTGGTCGCCGCGACCATCCTGGTCCGCGTCGGCGCCCACGCGGTGTACGCCTACGGTGCCTCCGCCACCGAGAAGCGCGAGGCGCGCGGCTCCAACGCCTGCCAGTGGGCGATGATCCGCGACTCGCTCGCGGCCGGCTGCGACGTCTACGACCTGCGCGGCATCACCCCGACCCTGGACGCCGACGACGCGCACGTGGGACTGATCCGGTTCAAGGCCGGTGCCGGTGGTCAGGCGGTGCGGTACGTCGGCGAGTGGGACCTGCCGCTGCGGCCGATGGTCTACCGGGCCTTCGACCTCTATATGCGGCGGCGCGGGCGCTGAGTCGCCAGGTGCGGCACTCGGCTGACCGGTGGGTGGGCCTCGGCGCGGTCGGCTACGCGAGCGCGGCGGCGACCTCGTCGAGGCGCGCCCCGCGGGAGGCCTTGACCAGCACCACGTCGCCGACGTCCAGGCGGCCGCGCAGCCAGTCGACGGCCGCGTCGTTGTCGGCCAGTACCACCGCCGCCTCGCCCGCGCCGTCGGCGATCGGCCGGGCGGCCTCGCCGACCACGGCCACCACATCGGCCCGGGCGGCGGCGTACGCCCCGACGGCACGGTGCTCGGCCGCACTGTCCGCGCCCAGTTCGAGCATCTCGCCGAGGACGGCGATGCGCCGCCCGCACTCGATCGCCGCGAGCGCGTCCAGAGCCGCTCGGGTCGAGTCGGGCCCGGCGTTGTAGGAGTCGTTGAGCAGCGTTGCGCCGCCGTCGAGGTCGCGCAGTTCCATCCGCCACTTCGACAGCGAGGCCGTGGCCAGCGCCGCCGTGGCCAGGTCGAGGGGCACGCCGGCCGCCAGTCCCGCGGCCGCGGCAGCCGACGCGTTGAGCGCCTGGTGGGCGCCCACGAGCGGCAGCGCGCAGCGAGCCGAGGTGTCGGCGGTCCGCAGGGTGCAGGTCGGTCGGCCGAGCCGGTCGAGGGTCAGGTCGAGCATCCGTACGTCGGCGTGTTCCGCCCGGCCGAAGGTGAGTACCGGGCCGTCGGTGAGCGAGCGCATGGCGGCCACCCGGGGATCGTCGCCGTTGAGGACGGCGGTGCCGCCGGGGGCCAGTCCCCGCACCAGCTCGCCCTTGGTCCTGGCGATGGCGGCGCGCGACCCGAACTCGCCGATGTGGGACCGGCCGACGTTGAGGACGACGGCGATGTCGGGCGCGACCAGGCCGGTGAGCTCGGCGATGTCGCCGGTGTGACGGGCCCCCATCTCCAGGACGAGGAACCGGGTGGCCGCGTCGGCGCGCAACATGGTGAGCGGCACGCCGAGCTCGTTGTTGAGCGAACCGAGCGTGGCGGTCGTCGGCGCCACGCTCGAAACCACGGCCGCCAGCAGGTCCTTGGTGCCGGTCTTGCCCTGGGAGCCGGTCAGCGCGATGACGGTCAGACCGCCGCGCAGCCGGGCGACGACGTGGGCGGCAAGCGCCTGCAGGCTGCTCCGGGGGTCCTCGACGACGACGGTGGGCAGTGGCGTGGGCCGGGAGCCGAGCACGGCGACGGCACCGGCACGGCTTGCTTGGCCCGCGTAGTCATGGCCGTCGTGGTGCTCGCCGGTGAAGGCGACGAAGAGGCCGCCCGGCACGGCCCGTCGGCCGTCGATCACGGCCGGCGCGGTCACGGTCACGGAGCTGTCGCCCTCGACCCGGCCACCGACGACCGCGGCGATCTCGCCGAGACTGAGCGGGATCATGTCGTCCGTCCGTGAGCCATGCACGTCATGTAGGTCATGTAGGTCATGCCCACAGTGAAAGCGTCGCCGTGTATCGCCGGCATATCGAAAACCACATACGTTCGGGCAACACCACGGCGCCTTGGCTGGAGGCATGACCTACAGCGATCCGTCCCGAATCACCATCTATGGGTGCGGCCCGGATGAGGCGGTCCTGTTCCGGGAGTTGGCGCCTTGTTTCGGCGTCACGCCGGCCATCACGGACGCACCGGTATCCGAGGCCAACGTTGAACTGGCAGCCGGAAGCCGATGCATCAGCGTCGGCCACAAGACTCCCGTCACGAACGCCACCCTTCTGGCGCTCGGGCAGGTCGGCGTGACGTACATCTCGACGCGAAGCATCGGGTGCAACCACATCGATGTCGAATACGCCGCTGAGACAGGGATTTCCGTCGGGAACGTCACCTATTCACCGGACAGCGTGGCCGACTACACGCTCATGATGATGCTGATGGCGGTGCGCGACGCGAAATCCGTCATCCGGCGTGCGGACATCCACGACTACAGACTGAGTGAAGCGCGCGGAAAAGAGCTGCGCGATCTCACCGTCGGGGTGATCGGGACAGGCCGCATCGGCGCTGCGGTCATCGACAGGCTGCGGGGATTCGGCTGCCGCATACTCGCCCACGACAATCACCCCAAGGCCGCCGTCGACTATGTGCCGCTCGACGAACTGCTGCGGCGGAGCGACATCGTGACGCTCCACGCACCGCTCTGCGCGGAGACGCACCATCTGCTGAACCGGCAGCGTATGGAGCAGATGAAGCACGGTGCGTACATCGTCAACACGGGGCGTGGTGCGCTCATCGACACCGACGCGCTCCTCTCCGCTCTGGTCAGCGGCAGGTTGGGCGGTGCCGCGTTGGATGTCCTCGAGGGGGAGGAGGACATCTTCTACGCAGACTGCCGGAACACGCCCATTGAAAACAAGGCGTTGCTGCGGCTGCAAGAGCTGCCGAATGTGCTCATCAGCCCGCACACCGCGTACTACACGGACCGTGCGCTGAGCGACACGGTCGAGAACTCCATCATCAACTGCTTGAAATTCGAGGGTGGGAACCAGCATGGATAGGCTGAAGGTCGGGATCGTATTCGGAGGTCGTTCCGAAGAGCACCCCATATCCGTCAAGTCGGCGCAAGAGGTCGCCAGGAACCTCGATGCCGAGAAGTACGAGCCGTTCTACATCGGCATCACGCGGGACGGCGCCTGGAAGCTCTGCGACGGACCGGACGCGGAGTGGGAGAGCGGGGACTGCCGTCCGGCTGTGCTGTCGCCGGACAGCAGCGTGCGCGGGCTGGTCGTACAGAGTCAGGACCAGGGGCGTTACGAGACGATCCCCCTGGACGTCGTGCTGCCCGTCCTGCACGGCAGGCTCGGCGAGGACGGCGCGATGCAGGGCCTGCTGGAACTCTCCGGCATCCCCTACGCGGGCTGCGATGTGCAGAGCTCCGCACTCTGCATGGACAAATCCCTTGCCTACGTCGTCGCCAGAAGCGCGGATATCGCCACGCCGGACTTCTGGATCCTCACGCCGGGCGAGACCATCGACCCCGACCGGCTCACCTATCCGGTCTTCGTGAAGCCGGCCCGTTCGGGGTCGTCCTTCGGCGTCACCAAGGTGTCCCGGGAAACGGAACTGCTGGACGCGGTGGAAAACGCACGGCGGTACGACTCGAAGGTGCTGATCGAAGAGGCCGTCGTCGGCAGTGAGATCGGCTGTGCCGTCCTGGGGAACGAACTGGAGCTGGTCGTCGGCGAGGTGGATCGCATCGCGCTCTCCCACGGCTTCTTCCGGATCCATCAGGAAGAAGAGCCCGAGACCGGATCGGACAACTCCACGGCGATCGTGCCCGCCGACATTCCGGCGGAGTCGCGCACGCTCGTCCAGGACACGGCCAAGGCCGTGTACCGCGCCTTGGGATGCAAGGGGCTGGCGCGCGTGGACCTGTTCCTCAAGGAGGACGGGGCGGTGGTCCTCAACGAGGTCAATACGTTCCCGGGCATGACGTCGTACAGCCGCTATCCGAGGATGATGGCCGCCGCCGGGATTCCGCTCGGCGAAGTGATCGACCGGATGGTGTCGTTGGCACTGACGGGGAAAATCCGGTGAAGGAGGACTTCTTCTTCGTGGACGAGCTGGCTTCCGGAATGCGGTGGGATGCCAAGTACGCCACGTGGGACAACTTCACCGGCAAGCCGGTGGACGGATATCTGGCCAACCGGATCGTCGGCACGGGGGCGCTGTGCGCGGGCCTGGAGCGGGCCCGGGAGAAGGCGGGGTCCATCGGTTTCGGCCTGCTGCTCTGGGACGGCTACCGTCCGCAGCGTGCCGTCGACTGCTTCCTGCGCTGGTCGGAACAGCCGGAGGACGGCCTGACGAAGTCGCGGCACTATCCGAACATCGGCAGAACCGACATGTTCGACATGGGATTCGTGGCCGCCAAGTCGGGCCACAGTCGCGGCAGTACGGTCGATCTGACGCTCTTCGAACTGGACACGGGCGAGCTCGCTCCCATGGGGGGTGACCATGACCTGATGGACCCCATTTCGCATCACGGAGCGAAAGGGATCACGGAAGTCGAAGCGAGGAACCGTCGGCACCTTCGCTCTGTCATGGAGACGTGCGGCTTCCGTGCCTACGATTCCGAGTGGTGGCATTACACCCTCCGGGACGAGCCCTATCCGGACGCGTACTTCGATTTCCCCATCGTGTAGTGATCGGGTGACCGAGGCGCTGAGGAGTCGCCCGCGGTGTGGCCGGAATCCAATCTTGACGGCAACCGGCCGAAGTCTATGGTCTGGACTAATCGGCAGCCGTGAACCTCCGGCCCCACCGCTCCACCGGAGCACTGCGCTCCACGAGAGCACTTCACGCCGCGCACCCCCATGAAGCACTGCCCGTGAAGGAGTACGTATGGACAAGAAGCGGAAGACAGCCGCAGCGATCGGTGCCGGGCTGGCGCCCATCCTCGCCCTCACGCTGCCGACCGGCTCGGCGAGCGCGCACGGATACGTCAACGCGCCCGCGAGCCGTCAGGCGCAGTGCGCCGCGCGCACGGTGCCCTGCGGAGACATCAAGTACGAGCCGCAGAGCGTCGAGGGCCCCAAGGGGCTGCGCAGCTGCAGCGGCGGCAACTCCCGGTTCGCGGAACTCGACAACGACAGCAAGGGCTGGAAGGTCAGCGACGTCAGCAGGACGCAGACCTTCACCTGGACCTTCACCGCCCGCCACCGCACCGCGAACTACGAGTACTTCGTCGACGGTACGAAGGTCGCCACCATAGACGGCCACAACCAGCAGCCCCCGGCGACCGTCTCGCACCAGGTCAACCTCGGCAGCTCCACCGGCAGGCACAAGATCCTCGCGGTGTGGAACATCGGCGACACGTCCAACGCCTTCTACGCGTGCATCGACGTCAACATCCGCTGAGAACCCCTCGGTTCACACCGTGCTGAGCGGATGGGCCGCCGTGGCGGAGCGCGGCGGCCAGGCGCGGGGCGCCAGAATGCCCAGGACGTAGGCGCGGGCGACGAGAGCCGGCCGGGTCGCCGCGCCCAGGACGTGCCGCAGACGGCTGAGGTGGTAGTCGACCGTCTGCCGGGACAGCTTCAGCGACGTCGCGATGTCACCGTTGCTGCTGCCCTCCGCCAGCAGCGACAGGATGCGGATCTGTGCGGCGGTCAGCGACGGATGCGCCTCGTGGGCGAGGCTCTGGTGCGTCACGACGGCCCAGACGTGCCGGGCCCGTGCGGCGGAGTGCCCGATCGTCGTCAGATGGAGCTGCGCGCGGCGCTGCAGCCCGTGTGCGTCCACGAGCACCGCGGATGTCTCCACCCGTCGCGTGCGGCGGGATATCAGGCCCTTCCAGCGGCGGTGCAGCCGGTCGAGGTCGGGTTCCGGCGCGAGCAGCGTGTGGGCACGGCGGCCCACCAGGTCGTGCGGGCTGAGCTGGAACAGTTCGGCGGCCGCCGCGCTCGCCTCGATCACCCGCCCGTTCGCCGAGAGCAGCGCGCAGGGCAGACCGCTGTGGTCGCGCAGGGCCTGCAGGTTCTCCTCCGCCTCCTGCCACTGGACCGTGGTGCGCAGGTGATCCGTGACGTCAACGTAGATCCCTGCGACGCAGGTCTGCGCGCTCTCCCGCACGGGGAAGCGGTGGCCCATCGCCCGGCCCGCGCTGCCGTCCCGGCGCCGGTAGCCGAGGGTGTGGCGCACCGGTGTGCCCCGGCTGAGGATCTCCTGGTCGAGGGCGCGGAACCGGTCGGCCTCGGCGGGTGCGTCGAGGTCCTCGATGTACTTGCCGACGATCTCTTCGGGGACCGTGCCGTAGAGGTGCGCGTAGGCGTGGTTGGCCCATAGGTAGCGTCCGTCGCCGTCCCGTATGAAGGCGGCGGCCGGGGCGAGGTCGACGAGGTCCGCGAAGGCCGCGTATCTGCTCTGGATCCGGTTTTCGTCCGGGGTGGGGCCGTCCTCGGGGCGGGGACTGTGCTCTAGCAGGGTCTTGAGGCTGGAATGGTCCACAGCGGTCTCCGTCCGTATACGACTGGCTGACGCTCAGTCACATTGCGTTGGATATCCCGTACACGGCTCGCACACGCCCCTTTCTCGGCCGAAGTGCCGCAGACGGGACTCGTGCAGACTCAGGCATTTGCCTGAGTCGTGGGTGTCCGCGGAGGCGTCGGGGGCGTCCGGCGCCTGGTCCCCTTGAGTGAGCGGGTGAACACGCCCCGCGACGTGGACCGGAGGATTCCCCCGGGCTCGACACGGAGCGACCACGAATCGACCACGCATCACCCGCGCGCCCCGAACGCATACGGCGATCCGTATCTACGCGACGAATGGAGACGAACTTCAGTGAGCAAGGTGCTGTTAGTGCATGCCAAGGGTGGTCCGCCGCTCGGTCACGTCCTGTCCCGGACGGCCGCGAGGGCGGAAGTGCACCTGCTGGCGCTCAGCGCTCTGCCTCCCGCCGTGGCGGATCCCGCCCGGAGACTGTGCGCCTCGGTCGTCACGCCCGACGAGATACCTGGCGATGCCGCGCACCGCTCCGACCTGGTGTCCCTGATCGTCTCGCGGGCCGAGGCCGTCGGCGCGGACGCGGTGCTCACCTTCTCCGAGTACGCCGTCGTGGCCGTCGCCGAGGCGTGCGAGACCCTCGGCCTCGCCGGAGCCGGCGGCGCCGCCGCGCTCGCCCGCGACAAGCGGCTGATGCGGCGCACCTGGCTCCAACACGGTCTGCCGCAGCCCGAGTTCCGCCCCGTCGCCACCGAGGCGGACCTGCACGCGGCGGCCCGCGAGCTGCCCGGCCCGCTGCTCCTCAAGGCGGCCTGGAGCGCCGGGTCCACCGCCCACCAGATCATCCGCTCCCCGCACGAGGCGTCCGCCGCCTGGGCCCGCTCCCGCGATGTGATGGCCGAATCGGCCCAGCTCGGCTACGCGGAACTGCACGTGGCCGAAGCCGACGCGGACTTCGTGGTCGAGCAGATCGTGACCGGCACCGTCACGGACTGGTTCGACGAGCCCGGCTGGGGCGACTACGTGAGCGTCGAGGGCGTCGTCGCGAACGGCACCTTCCACCCGGTCTGCCTCAGCGGCCGGATGCCCACGGTCGAGCCGTTCACCGAACGCGCGAGCATCACCCCCGCCCTGCTGGCCCAGGAGGCCCAGGACCGGATCGTGGACCTGGCCCGCCGCGCGGTCGACGCACTCGGCCTGCGCGACTGCGGGACCCACACCGAGATCAAGCTGGGTGCCGACGGCAGCATGTGGCTGATCGAGACGGCCGCCCGGTTCGGCGGAGCGATGACCGTGCCGCAGATCGAGGACGTCTTCGGGCTCGACCTCGTCGGCATGCTCGTCGACCACCTCCTCGGACACCCGGTCGAGTGGCCCGAGCAGGCCCTCACCCCGGAGCGGGCGCGCGGCGCGGCGGGCTCCCTCGTCGTCCTCGCGGTCGACGGCGACGGCGAGGCCTGGCGGGACCGCAAGGTCTGGGACTTTCCCTCCGTGTCGGCGGACATACCCCTCAGCCGGGGCAGTGAGCTCTCCGTGGTCGCGGAGAGCTCCCTCACCGACGGCAGTGTCGTGCCGGTGTACGACCCGGCCGCCGGCGCCAACACCATGGCGGCCCTGTGCCTGCTCTCCGCCGCCACCCCGCGGATCGTGCTCCGCGACTTCGAGGCCCTGGTGGACGCCCTGCCCCAGGTGCTGCCCGCCGCCCGGCCCGAGGAGGTCTCGGCATGACCGCCCCCCTGCTCACCGGCGCCGCCGAACCGGCCACGGACCGCACGGTCGTCGGCGAGAACCTCTCCCTGCCGCTCTTCCGCACCCTCTCCGGGGTCCTGGCAGGACATCCGTACCTCAAGGTCGTCGTCGACCGTGCCGAGAACACCTGGCACCTGCTCGACACCGCAGCGCACCCCTTCCACGTCAACTACGTCGCCACCCGCATCCTCGGCATGGACCTCACCGCGCTCGACGCGGAGCTCGACGCGTTCAACGCCTCCGTCTACATGGACCCCGGGCGCCGCTTCCTCCTCGGCGTGCTCTCCCTGCACACCGACGAGGACACCGAAGGCCGCGAACGCACCTTCCTCGTCATGGAGACGACCGAGGCCGACACCATGCACGGCGAACTCCTCTCCTTCTTCTACGAGTTCGTGCGCGCCCGGGTCGACGGCAGGCTGCCGCTGCTGCTCAAGCCCGCCAACCACGGGCAGGAGGAGGAACTGGCGGCGATCAGCGAGCTGAGCGTGCCGCGCATCCTCAGCCACGAGCTCTTCGGCTCCCGGGCCCGCACACCGCTCAACCCCGGCGAGGCCACCGGCCGACTGCGGTTCTTCCGTACGCACGACGACTACGCGGCGGCGGAGACCGGGCTCGGCTGGGCGGACATCGTGGCCATGCCGTGCCTGCCGGACGACGTGCCCCGGGTGGCCGGATTCCTCAACACCGCGCCCATCACCCCGCTCTCCCACACCAACGTCCTCGCCTCGGGGTGGGGCATACCCAACGCGATCGTGCGCGACCTGGAGCAACTCGTCGAGAAGGACGGCCTGGACGGCGCGTGGGTGCGCTACCGGGTCCGCGAGGACGAGATCTCCCTCGAACGGCTCGACCACGAACCCGCCCTGCGCGCCCCGGCCTGGCATCAGCAGCGCATACGGCTCGAACCGCCGCTGCTCGAAGAGGCCCCCGTGCTGGCCCTGCACCGACTGCGCAGCACCGACCGCGATCGCTACGGCACCAAGGCGGCCCACCTCGGCGAGCTGCACCACGTGCTCGACAGCCGCACGGCCGACCTGACCGCGTTCTACGGTCGGCCCCGCCCGCCGCGCGAGGACCTCTACGGACACCTTGCCGCCCGCCTCGGCTTGAGCGCCTTCCACGCGGGAGCACCCACCGAGAGCGAACTGCGCGCCAGGGCGGCGGAGTTCGTGGCCGGGGCGGTGAGTGCCCCGAACGGTGTCGCCCTGCCCTTCGCGCTCCAGCAGCGCTTCCTGGCCTCGTCCACCGTCCTGCAACAGGGCATCGGCAAGCTCAAGATGGCGCTCGAACTCGACGCCACCGACGTCCTGGACTCGCTCTGTCTCCAACTCCAGCACCTGATCCGGCAGACACCCGTCCCCGAGTCGGTCGTCCGGCAGCTCAGCCAGGCGTTTCCCGCCCCCACCGGCTCGCGAGGCCGCCTGGTGGTGCGCTCCTCGTCCAACGCCGAGGACCTGCCGGGGTTCTCCGCGGCGGGCGTCTACGACTCCGTCACCACCGTCCACGGCACCGGTGAACTCCTGGACGCCGTGCGCCAGGTGTGGGCCTCGCTGCTCTCGCCCCGCAGCGTGCGCCTGCGTCACCAGGTCGGCATCTCACTGGACGACACCTACATGGGTGTCATCGTCCAGGAATACGTGCCCGCCTCGCTCGGCGGCGTCCTGGTCACCTGCAACCCGACCCGCCGCGAGGACTTCCGCAACGTCTACCTCAACTGTTCCCCCGGCTCCCCGGAGCAGGTCGTCGACGGCTCGGTCCTGCCGCAGCAGTACCTCTACAACACCGTGGAGGGCGGCGGCCGCACCGTCGCCCTCGGCTCCTGGGGCGACGGGCTGTCCGCCGCGACCCGGGCCCGGCTCGCCGACCTGTCCCTGACCGGGCGGCTCCTGCAGTCCCACTTCAGCGCGACCGACGTGGACCAGCCGCTGGACATCGAGTGGCTGATGACCGACCGGGGCGACTTCCGGCTGGTCCAGATCCGCCCGTACGCGCTGTGAGGGCGGCCCCCAGCCGGGCGGGAACCACCGGCCTGACGCACACCGCCCGCCGCATCATCCGGCTCAACTACGGCTTCCAGCTGCTGTTCAACCTGCTGTGGTGGATGCCCGTCTTCTACGCCTACCAGAAGGCGGCCGGGCTCTCCGACGGGCAGATCTTCGGCATCCAGAGCATCTACTACGTGGCCTTCTGCCTGTTCGAGATCCCGACCGGTCTGATCGCCGACCGGATCGGCACCCGCAACTGCCTGCGGGCCGGAGCGGTCGTCATGACGGCGGCGAACCTGGCTCCGGTGGTCAGCGCCTCGTACACCGGCTTCCTCGTCCACTTCCTGGCCATCGCCGCGGGCCGCTCGCTGACCTCGGGAGCGGCCAGTGCCTATCTGTACGACGGTCTGCGCGCCGAGAAGTGCGACGAGCACTACCTGAAGGCGGAGGGCACCGCACGGGCGCTCGGCCTCGTCGCGAAGGTCGTGTGCTGGCCGCTGGTCGGCCCCCTGATGGCCGTGGCGCACCCGACGCCGTACGTGCTCAGCGCCGCCAGCGCGGCGGGCTCCCTCGTCTGCGCGGTCGCGCTGCCCCGCCTCGCGGGGGCGGACGGCGGCACGGAGAAGAGGGACGGCGGGCGCCGAGGAGGCGCGTTCCTGCGGGACGCGGGCACCGCGCTGCGCTGTGTCGCCTCCTCGCGGTGGCTGGCCCTGGTGATGGTGCAGGGCGTGGCGATCTTCACGCTCTCCCGGATCTGCCAGGTCAACCTCTTCCAGCCGATCCTGCTCGACCACGGCATCGCGGAGGCCTCGCACGGCGGTGTGATGGCGGCGATGACGGTGGCGGAGGCGGTGGCCTCGGCCCGCCCGCAGTGGCTGAGCCGCCGTCTGCCACCGGTCGCCTGGGTCTCGATCCTCAGCCTCGCCCTCGCGGGCACCCTGGCGGCCATGACGTTCGGCGGGCCGTGGGCCGTCGTCGTGCTGCTCTGCCTGTTCGCCGCCGCGACCGGCTTCGCGTACCCCATCCAGCGCAAGCTGGTGAACGACGCGGTGCCCGCGGACGCACCGCGCGCCACGCTGCTCTCGGTCGAGAGCATCGTGGACCGCGCGGTGTGCGCCCTGGCCGCGATCGCCGCGGGTGCCTATCTGGCCGCGGGGCGCCTGGACGCCCTGCTGTGGCACAGCGCGCTCGCGACCGCGGTGCTGATCGGGGTCTTCCAACTGCTGCTGCGCAGCGGGGCGGTCAGCCGGGAGAGCGCAGGCCGAGCAGTTCCACCAGCCCGACCGGGAGGAACACCGGCCGGTGCGGCCGACCCACCTGGTACGGCACGAAGCCGAGTGCGGAAGCCGCTCTGACCTCCTCGGCCGTCTCCGCCTGATAGACGACCCGGCAGTGGCCGGAGCCGGCCTTCGCCCGCTGCCAGAGGGCGGGGGCCGGTTTGCGTTCCGCCTCGGTGCGCGGGGTGAGGATGCGGTCGCCGAAGTCCTGCCACGCGAAGGGCGCGGACCCCTGCCACGTGGAGTCGACCTCCTGCCGCAGCCTGGCGGCGCGCTCGGCGTCGGTCGCGCCCCAGGAGGACGGCACATTGGTGATCAGGCCGACCGGGATGCCGCGTGCGCGCAGGGCACGCAGATAGGCGGCGGCGCCGGGCCGGTAGCTGGTGCTGCCGTCGTCGGCGGTGTGCACGAGGGTCTCGCCCAGGTCGAAGTACACGATGGGGCAGGCCTGTTCACGCGCCGTGGCCGCCGTTCCGGCGACCTCGCCCGGGTCTTTCGGTGTCGCCGCGCTCGCCGTGGAGCCCACCGCGGTCGACACCAGGGCCGTGCTCAGCGCGAGGATCGCCCACGCGGAGCCCTTGAAGACGGATCTTTTCATGCGTCGTCGCCCTTTCCTTGCTCACACCGGTCCACCGCGCACTACCCCGGCACACCACGTGTCACTCCCGTCTCGCACGGGAGCGGTCGGGAATGCTGAGGGCCGTGGACGATCACAGCGCAGGAGGCGCCCGGACGCCGGGCTCCGCCGGGGCGGGCGCCGACGCATCCGATCAGCCGGGCGTCATCGGCATCGCACTCGCCGCCGTCCTGACGGCGATACTCGCGCAGGGCTTCTGGCAGTGGTTCGCCACGTACGTGGGGGTGACGCTGCTCGCGGTGATCTGCTGCTTCTACCGGCTGCCGAGGTACGCGCCGGGCCTGCGGGCCGCGTACGCGCGGAACCTGACCGCGTACTCGCTGGTCGTCGGCCTGTGCCTGTCGATCGCACTGGCTCCCATGCTGCAGCGCTGGGCGTGGCTGTTCCCGATGCCGGGCACGCGGGACAGGTGCGGGGCGCTCGGCGCCTACGAGCGGATCCGGACGGAGGCGGCGCTCGCGGACCTGGCCGGTCGCGACGGCGCCGCCCTGGCCGATGCGCAGGCCGTCCAGAGCCATGCGGCCGTCGCCGACTGCCTGTCCGCCACGACGACCCTGTGGCTGCCCGTCTACGCGGTCGGCGCGGCCGTGCTGGTGGGCCTCGCCGCGTGGTGCGTCGACCGGGCGCGGACCGCCGCGTGAGGAAGCCGGGGCCGGGCACGGCTGCCCGGCCCCGGCTTCCGGACCGGATCAGGCGCCGGTCGGCCGCAGGCGGACGGGCAGGGTCTGGTGGCCGTTGCTGAGCAGGGAGCCGAGCGGCTTCAACTCCGCGACGGGCACGGCGAGTTCGATCTCCGGGAAGCGGTCGAAGAGGAGGCTCAGGGCCGTGCTGACCTCCATCCGGGCCAGCGGGGCTCCCAGGCAGAAGTGGACCCCGTGACCGAAGGCGAGGTGCTCCTTGACCGTGCGGGTGACGTCGAAGTCGTCCGCGCTCCCGCCGTGCCAGTCGGGGTGCCGGTTGGCGGCCGCGTACGACGCGAGGATCGCCTCCCCCTTGGGGATGACCTGACCGTCGGGCAGGGAGATGTCGGTCACCGCGTACCGCAGGGGGAGGTGCCTGACCGCCGGTTCGAAGCGCAGGGTCTCCTCGACGGCCTCGTTCCAGTCGACCTGGCCCGACCGGAGCAGCGCGAGCTGGTCGGGGTGGCCGAGCAGCTGGGTGATCGCCTGGTCGATGACGTTGACCGTGGTCTCGTACCCGGCGCTGATCATCAGCAGCAGGGTGTCGCGCAGCTCGTCCTCCGAAAGACCGCCCTCCTCGTCCTCGTCGCGCGAGGTGATCAGCAGCGAGGTCATGTCGTCGCCGGGCTCGGCGCGTTTGGACTCGATGAGCTGGTGCAGGGCCTCGTACAGCGCCTTGGTGTTGGCCTCGGACTGCTCGGCGGTCAGGGTGGTGTCGAAGACACCGTCGACGACCCGGCGGAAGGCGTCCTGCTGCTCGGCCGGTACGCCCATGAGCCGGCTGATGACCGCGATGGGCAGCGGGTACGCGAGGTGTTCGCGCAGGTCGACGCTCTCACCGGCGGGAAGGGCGTCGAGGTGGTCGAGGATGCCGGTGACGACCGCGTCTATGCTCTCCTTCAGCGCGGCGATGCGGCGGGCGCTGAAGGCGGGGGCGACCATGCGCCGCAGACGCCGGTGGTCGGCCCCGTAGGCGGTGAACATGTTCTCCACCGCGACCCACAGGGCCAGCGGCCAGCGCTGGATCGTGTCAGCGAATTCCGGCCAGTGGGCCCGGGCGTCCTTGGAGACGTCCGGGCTGGTCAGCAGCTCCTTGAGCAGCTTGGGGTCGGAGACGGACCAGGCGGTCACGCCCAGGATGTCGACCCGGACTGCCTGGCCGTGCGCCCGCAACTCGCGGTGCTCGTCGTGGGCGCGGGCTCCGGTGGGGTCGAGGACGATCGGCTGCGTGGGCACGGCCATGGTGGTGGTCCCTTCAGACTGATGAGGCGGTGGGGAACGTGACGGGCAGCGCGGCGAGCGCCCGGTGGAAGGGTCCGGGGCGCCGGACCAGTTCCTCTGGGGCGGTGGCGAGGTCCATCTCGGGCAGCGCGTCGAGCAGATGGGTGATGGCCGTCTCCGCGATGAGATAGGCGTGCGGGCGCGCCGGGCAGGCGTGCGGCCCGGTGCTCCAGGACAGGTGGGCACGGTTGCTGGCGGTGCGCTGGTCCCCGAGAGCGGGATCGTTGTTGCAGGCCGCCATCGAGATGACGACCGGCTGGTGGGCCGGCAGCAGGAATCCGTCGACGTCGACGGGGTGCGGCGGGTAGCTGATGCAGTAGTTCGCCAGCGGCGGGTCGGTGTAGAGCACCGTGTCGAGCGCCTCGCGGACGGAGGCGCCTCCCGCGTGCAGGTCTCCGGAGAACTGGTCGTCGGTGAGGACCTTGAGGACGGTGTTGGAGATCAGGTTGGTCAGGGGTTCGATCCCGGCGCCGTAGAGCGTGACGAGCTGGTGGGCCATCTCGATGTCGTCGAGGGCCGCGTCGTGCGCGAGGAGCCGGGAGGTGATGTCGTTGCCGGGCTGCCGGTGGCGCAGGTCCACCAGGTCGGCGACCGCCTGGGACAGGATCTGGTTGCCGCTGGCGGCGTCCACCCCCTCGAAGATCTTGGCCATGCCGTCGGCGATGCGGCGGCCCATCTCGTCCGGGCAGCCGAGCAGGGCGCTCAGGACGCGGAAGGCGATGGGCCAGGCGTACTGGGTCAGCAGGTCCGCGCCCTCGGCGTCACGGAACTCGGCGATCGTCGCGTCGGCGACCTGCTCGACCAGCGTGCGCAGCTCGTGCTGGTCGACGGCGTTGATCGCGGAACTGTTCGCCGAGCGGTAGCGGGTGTGCGCGGGACCCGACGAGCGCAGCGCGTTGGGGCGGTGCTCCATCATCGGGCGGACCGGGCAGGACTCGGGGACGGACTGCTGCCACACCCGCGGGTCGGCCGGGAAGCGCAGGGGATCGTTGAGGATCCGCCGGGCCTGCGCGTAGCCGATGACGAGGGTCGCAGGCACTCCGGGCACGAGGTCCACCGGGACGAACGGCCCGAACTCGGCCCGCATCCGCGCGTACGCGGTGTGCGGATCGGCCGCGAACTCGGCCTCGTACAGGGCGATCCGGCGCTCGGACACCGTTTCGATCGTGGTCGGGCTGGTCACGGGCGGGGCTCCAAAACAGGTGCGTGCAACTCGGTCAGGTACTCGCAGAGGGTGATCAGGGCCAGCACGCTCGAGGTGCCGTCCCGCGCGTCACACGTCGTCAGCGGGGTGCGCGGGTCCAGGTCCAGGGCCTGACGGATCTCGTCCAGGTCGTACTGGGGCGCCCCCTCGAACAGGTTGATCGCCACGGCGTACGGCGTGCCCTGCTCCTCGTGCAGGGCGAGGATCTCGAAGGAGGCCTCCAGATTACGGGTGTCGACCAGGACCAGGGCGCCCAGCGCCCCCTCGGTCAGCCCCGCCCACATCGGGCGGAAGCGGCCTTGGCCGGGCGTGCCGAACAGGTACAGCACGAGGGCGTCGCTGAGGTGCAGGCGCCCGAAGTCCATGCCGACCGTCGTGGTCGTCTTCCGCGGGGTGCGCTCCAGATCGTCCACCCCGGCGCTGGCCTGGGTGATCCGCTCCTCCATGCGCAGGGGCGGGATCTGGGAGACGCTGCCCACGAACGTCGTCTTGCCGACGGCGAAGCTCCCGGAGATCACGATCTTCGCGGACCGGGTGACGCCGGGTGGCACATAGATGAGGCCGTCAGACGAGGGCGCGGAGACCACGCAGTACCTCCTGGAGCAGATCGGTTTGTGGTTGGTCCTCATCCGCGGCGACAGGGTGGGCCAACAGGCCCTCGTCGATGAGGGAGGAGACGAGGATGCGTACCGTGGAAGGGGGGAACTCCAGGGCGGCCGCGATGTCCGCGACCGCCAGGCCCCCACCTCTGGAGTGGGTGAACAGGCCCATCACCCGCCGGGCGTCCGCGCCCAGGCCCTCGGTCGAGCCGCTCGCGGCGAGCACCACGGTCTCCAGGCGCACATCCGGGTTGGCGCGAACACGCCCGTCGGTACGGACGTAGGGCCTGACCAGGTCCGGGTCCCGCCGCGGCCCGCTCACCTCGTCGGCAGGCCGAGCTCGGAAGGCTGCCGAGGCGCGACCTTCATCTCATGACCCACCCGCTGGGCCAGCTCCAGCATGTGATGGGTGATCAGGCCGATGTCGGCATCGGGGCCGCTGGTCTGCACCGACAGCATGGTGTTGCCGCCCGCCTGGGTGATGAGCCCCACGTGGTTGGTGAGCTCGATCAGCGCCTGCCGGGTGCCCCCGCCGCCGGTCTCCTCGTCGTAGGCGAGCGCGGCGGCCCGGACGGCCGCGGTGATCGCGGCGAACTTCTCCGCCTCGTCCTGCCCGATCCCGGCCGTCCGGGAGTGCAGCAGACCGTCGGAGCTCATCAGCACCGCGTGCTGGACGCCTTCGAGGGACCCCAGTGCGCGGTCCAGCAGCCAGCCAAGTTCGTTGCCGGTGGTCACGGTCATGCTCCTTCGTGCGAGGTGGTCGGGTCTTCGGTGCGCGCGCTGCGCGTGCCCTTCGCCCAGGCCGCGGCGATGGAGGGACGCCCCGGCGCCGTCGCTCCACCGTCGGACGTCGACGGGCGCGGGCTCGTGGCAGCGGTCCTCCGTGACCGGACGGCCAGTCCACTGGCGGTGGTGCGCTTGGGGAGGGCCGGCTCGGCGACGGGCGCGGGCGTGGGAGTGGGCGTCGGTGTGGGAGTGGGCGCGGGTGCGGGGGCGAACGTGGGCGCGGGTGCGGCAGACGTGGTCAGCAGGTTCTTGGGGATGAACATGTACACGCGCGTGCCACCGAAGGGGTTCGGTGCCTCCAGGTCGATCCGGAACCCGTAGTCACCGGCGAGGGCCGCGGCCGCCCGCAGACCGGTCTGCGGATGCGCGCCGAGCTGGTTGATGTCGTCGCGCCGGACACCCGTCAGGATCTCCCTGGCCCACGTCAGCTGCTCCTCGTTCATGCGCAGACCTGCGTCGTCGACGATGACCGAGACTCCGTGGTGCCCTTCCTGGAAGGCGACGTGCACCCGGGCGGAGGAGGGGGAGTAGCGCACCGCGTTGTCCAGGAGCACCGCCAGCGCGTGGACGACGGGCCCGACCGCCCGACTGGTCACCGTGACGGCGAGCTCCTGGTGCTCGACCCGCTCGTACTCCTCGATGCTGCCCATCGCGGCGCGCACCACATCGGTCAGCGGGGTGGCGGGCCAGCGGCGCGACAGCTTGCCGCCGGAGAGGACCACGTAGTTCTGGGCGACGAGCAGCATCTGCTGCGTGGGGTGGTCGATGCCGACCAACGTCTCGTACGCCTCGTCACCCTCGTGCCGCCGCACGCCCTGGCTCACCCGCTGGCTGAGCTTCGAGGCCATGCCCACCATCGCGGAGGAGACGGCACGCACCGCCGCCCGGCTGGAGTCCTCGGCGCCCTGGCGCGCGCGGGAGGCCTCGTCCTGCGCGCTCTCGCGTGCCTCGGCGATCTGGGCGCTCGTGCTGGTCTGCGCGTCGTACTGGACCTTGCGGACCGTGTGCGCCGCGGAATCGGCCAGCTCCGTCAGCCGTTGCGCCAGCGAGGTGTTCACCAGCGGCTCGGGCAGTTCGATGTCCACGCCGTGGCCGGTGCCCTGCCGCTCCGCCTCGGCTCCCAGCCTGGGGATCACGCCACCGGCGAGCTGCGCCAGCACGTGCTCCGTGGCGTGCTGCCGTCTGGCGATCTCCTCGGCCTGGCCGCGGAGGCGGCCGTTCTCGGCGCGCTCGCCTCGGTACTGGTCCCAGAACCGCCAGGCCGCGCCGCCGGCGGCCAGGGCCAGAACCGAGGGCACCACGGTGGTGGCCTGTATGAGGTCTGTCATCACGTCCTCTAGGTGTCAAAGGGGGAGGCGGCCGTGTGCCGCCGACTGGACGGGGTGACTGCGGCCGGAGCGGGACGGGCCGTGGCCGGCATCCCGTCCGTGCCGAGGCGCCACCCGGTGCACACGATCCCGCCATGGCGCGCACGGCCCGCCCGACGGCCGCACCGGCGTCGGATCGCTCCACCGTGGCCACAGCGGGCAGGCCGCCCGGCGGTGACTGACGAATGCGGGCCGATCACGGATGTCCTTGGGCTGTCGGGGGGCCGGACCGGACCGGGGGAAGGCCGGGGCCGGAGG
>NZ_LIPN01000107.1 GCF_001418325.1 Streptomyces atriruber
GGACGAGACCCGCAAGGGCGGTCGCTACGACGTCGTGGCGCATCCCTGGATCCCCGACATCCTCCGCAAGCAGACCTCGCGCGGCGCGGACCAGATCTGGGAGGCGCGCCCCAAGTGGACCCGCCCCGAACTGCCGCCGGGCGCCCATGAGGTGACGGCCCTCGACATCAACGGCGCCTATCTCTCCGCGCTCAAGACGCACCTCCCCATCGGCCAGCTGGAGCACTCCACCGGCTTCGGCCACGACCGGCGCCGCGCGGGTGTCCACCTCGTCACCCCGCCCCACTGGGACCACGAGGGGGTGCTGCCGAACCCGATCGGCAACCGCGACGAGCCGGGACCGCTCTGGATCACCGAGCCCACGCTGCGCCTGCTCCTGCGCCTGTCGTCAGCCAAGTACGGGCTGTGCGAGCCGCCGACGATCCACGAGTCGTACACCTCGGGCGCGACCGAGGGGCTCCTCGAGAAGTTCCGCATCGCCCTCAAGGACGCCCGCGACCGGGCGATCGCCGAGGACGACGAGGTGACGCTGGAGTACGTGAAGGCGATGTACTCCAAGTTCGTCGCCACCATGGGGGAGTCGAACTACAACCGCGAGCTGTACCGTCCGGACTGGATGCACCTGATCCGCTCTCAGGCGTTCGCCAACCTCTGGATGAAGGCGTACAAGGCGTACGACGAGGGCCTCACCGTCGTACGGGCGATGGGCACCGACGAGCTCCATGTGATCGGTGACTGGCAGGGCGTCTTTCCCGAGGGGCGTTCGGTCTCCGAGGTGAAGGTCAAGGACCGGTACACCCTCGGCCGAGGGCAGGGCTGACCGGTCCTCGCCGGGCGGGAGAGGGGTGAGCGGTGTGGTCGTGGCGCCTTGTCCGTCGTGGCGCGGCCACAGGAGGAGGGCGCCGATCGCTCCCGCTCCGGCAAGGGCCGCGAGGAGGGACCAGGCGAGGGTGAAGCCGCCGTTCGTGCCGAGCCATCCCGCGATGGGATAGGTGATCAGCCAGGCCAGGTGCGACAGGGAGAACTGGGCCGCGAACGCCTCGGGGATCGCGTTCCGTTCGACGGAGGCGCGCAGGACCTTCCCGGTCGGCGTGATGATCAGCGCCATGCCGACGCCGATGCCGGTCCAGACGATCGCCGTGCCGGTCCAGGTGACGAGGCCGGCCGCCATGAGCGTCACTGCGGTGGTGGTGGCGGCGACGAGGACTCCGGCGCCGGTCAGCATGACGGCGCGGGCGGCGATCCGGTCGAGGAAGCGCGGCAGTGCGAGAGCGGCCAGGAGGGTTCCGGTGCCGGAGGCGGCGAGCAGCCAGGCGACGTGTGACTGCGAGCCGCCGAGCTCGTCACGGACGTGGTTGACGGTGTTGACGACGACGATCGACCCTGCCGCCGCGACCACGAGGTCGAGCGCCATGATGCCGCGCAGCCGCGGCGTCCTGAAGAAGGTCCGGATCCCCGATGAGGCTCTGTCCCACGCCTTGGTGCGGGTGCTGGGGCGGGCGTCGGGGATGCGCGTCGACAGGACGAGCAGGGCGGAGACGAGGAATCCCGCGGAAGTGCCCAGGAACAGCCGGTCGAAGCTCAGGAACGTCAGGGCGACGGCTGCCAGCACGGGGCTGAGCAGGCTCTCCATGGTGGAGGCGACCTGTGAGGCGGACAGCGCCCGCGTGTAGTCGGAGTCGTCGGTGACGATGTCGGGGATGACGGCCTGGAACGTCGGGGTGAACGCGGCGGAGGCGGCCTGGAGGAGGCCGATCAGGGCGTAGACGTGCCAGACCTCGGTGACCAGCGGCAGTGCGAGGACCACGACACTGCGGACCCCGTCGAGGACGAAGAGGAAGGCTCTTCGGGGCAGCCGGTCGACGTAGGCGGCAGCCAGCGGGGCTATGAACACGTACATGACCATCTTGATGGTCAGTGCGGTGCCGAGGACCGTCCCGGCGCGCGGTCCGGCGAGTTCGTAGGCGAGCAGTCCGAGGGCCACGGTGGTCAACCCCGTCCCGAACAGGGCGATCACCTGGGCGCTGAAGAGGTGGCGGTAGTCGCGGACGGCGAACAGACGCATGGCGGGTTCCTTCCGTGTCCATGCGGCGGGGCACGGTTTTAGGGGGCGTTCATACGGTCAGTGGTGTGCGTGGTGGCCCTCGTGTGCGTGTGCGTGGTGGCCGCTGTGCTCGGGGGCGGCCGCGGTGGTCCGCACCGTGAACTCGGCTGTCCGGACCGTGTCGTCGTGCTGGAAGTCCAGGTACAGGCGGTAGGTGCCTGCGGTGGGCGCGACGGCCATGAAGGCGATCTCGGGGCCGGGCGTGGTGGTGCCGTCACCCGGTTCGCCCTCCGGGTGGACGTGGAGGTAGCCCAGGTCGCCGACCCGCAGGGCCACCAGGTGTCCGTACGCGGCCAGGTACGGCTGCAGGTCGGTGACGGGGCGGCCGTTCCGGCTGACGGTCAGGGTCAGTTGCCTCGCCTCGCCGGGCACGAGCTCGCCGTCGAGCGCGACCGCGTACTCGCCGATCCGTGCGATCCCCGTGGGCTCGGGAAGCGGCCGCGGGTCGTACGGTCCGGCGACCGCGACGTCGATTCCCAGCGTCATGGAGCGGTCCTGGCCCGCCGGGCGGATGTCGGCGAAGAATCTCCAGTCGCCGGGCTCCAGGGCCAGTTCGGTGCTCCAGGTCCCCTGCTCGTCCCTCACCGGGTGCACGTGCTGGAACCCGGCGGTGTCGCGCCGGACGGCTATGAAGTGAAGTTCCTTCTCGTGTTCGGCGATGAACTCGGTCGCCGCGTGCCCGTCGGGGCCGATCACCTTGAAGCTGACCGGCTGCAGACCGGCGGTGCGGATCGTCGAGTCGAGGTCGAGCGTGTACCCGTTCGCGGAGACCGACAGCCCACCGGGCTGGGTGCCGCCGTGGGCGCCGTGGTCGGTCCGGGCGTGGGCGGAGTGGTTCTGCATGGCGTCTCTCCTAGGAGTTGGTGCGGTTTCCTGCGTTGTCCGGTCAGGGCGACGATCGAACCATATACCCCAGGGGGGTATATGGAAAGCGGTGTGCGGGTGGTCCCTCAGGCCTGGGCTACGCGGTGTCCAGGCACGCGGAACGCTCGCCGCTCGCCGCGCTCCGGCAGTCACCGGCCGGCGGCCGCGTTCCGGTGTCGCTCCGGCCGAGATGCGCGGCCAGGGCCTGGAGCAGCGCGGCCGCCGCCATACGGGTCAGGGGATGGGTGACTCCTCTGCGGAGCAGCTCCCAGGAAGCCGCGGCTCGCCCTGCCTTCTCCTGGTCGTCGGGTGAGATCGGCCGGTGCGTCATTGTCATCGGATCCTCTACGGGGGGATTCGTCAGGGAAGATTGATCAGGGGGAGTGGTCAGTGGGCCGCGTCCGTCGTCCTCGCGCGGACGACGGACGCCTGGTGTTTCCGTCGTCAGGCACCCACTCGCTCACCCGCCTCCTCCCGCGGCTGCCCGGCCGCGGCGGTCTTGTCCGTACGCATGACGAGGAGCGTGGCGATCCCGCCCGCCGCCGCCACGATCGCGGCGCCGAGGAACGCGGCGCTGAAGCCGTCCGTGAGTGCGGGCAGGTCGCCCGGCCGGTCGGCTCCCTGAGTGGTGGCCAGGGCGGTGAGGGCGGCCAGGCCCAGGGCCGAGCCCACCTGATAGGTGGTGTTGACGATGCCGGAAGCGAGTCCGGCCTGTTCCTGCGGGGCGCGGGACAGGGCGGCCATCATCGCGGGGATATACGCCAAGGACATGCCGAGCGCGGCGACCAGCGAGGCGGGCAGGACGTCGACCACGAAGGTGCCGGCCGGCTCCACTGCCGACAGCCACAGCAGCCCGGCGGCGAGGATCAGCAGCCCGGCGCCGATCAGCGGCTTGGCGCCGAAGCGGCCCAGCAGGCGTGCCGTGATCGTCGTCATGAAGACCATCAGCAGGCCGGTCATCGGAAGCAGCGCGGCGCCGGAGGCGAACGCCCCGTAGCCGAGGACCTGTTGGAGGTAGAGGTTGAGGAAGTACCACATGGGGATCCACGCGGCGCCGAGCAGCGTCATCGCCAGATTGGCCGGTCCCAGCCGCGGGACCCGCCAGATGCCGAGCGGCATCAGCGGCTCTCGCGCGGCCTTCTGGATCACCAGGAAGAGGGCCAGCAGTGCGACGGCTCCGCCGAGTCCGAGCAGGGTCTGCGCGGCGGTCCACCCGATCTCCGGCGCTCGTACGACGGCGAACACGGCCAGTGCGATACCGGCGGTGACGGTGACGGCACCTAGTGCGTCGACGGCGCCGCGGCGGGGCGCCACCGCCGGGAGCAGGCCGGTGGCGGCGAGCGTGGCGAGGCCGATCGGGACGTAGATGATGAACACCCAGGGCCAGCTGAGCCATTCGGTGAAGACGCCGCCGAGGAAGACACCGGCCGTGCCGCCTGCCGGTGCGGCCGCGCCGTACAGGGCCATCGCCTTGCCGAGTTCCTTCGGGTCGTGGGCGAAGAGGACCATCAACAGGGTCATGGCGGCGGGTGTGATGAGTGCGCCGCCGACGCCTTGGACGGCCCGGCCGAACACCTCCACCCAGGCGGTCTGCGCGGCGGCCGCGACGACCGATCCGGCGATGAGGACGACCCACCCGGCCGTGAACACCCGCCGGGCTCCCAGCAGGTCGGACAGGCGGCCGCCGAGCAGCAGGAGTCCGCCGAAGGCGATCACGTAGGCGTTGAACACCCACTGCAGGTCACCCGGCGAGAAGCCGAGGTCCCTCTGCATCTCGGGCAGGGCCACCCCGATGATCGAGGTGTCCATGATGACCATGAACTATGCCGTGGCGAGCACCCAAAGGGCCCACCAGCGGCGTGGATTGACGGTTGACATGACCGGCCTCTCTTGAGGAAGGGGAGACCACCCTCGACCTTGCGGAGGTGAGTACCCCCAGGGGGTATGTGATCAGCGGAGTCATGTATACCCCCATGGGGTATCACGTGCAAGGGGTGGGGGGTGCCGGAACGACGTCGGCCGGGCGGGTGCCGCGTTGGCGGACACCGGCCCGGCCGGTCGTGGAGGGGGCTGCGGCGTGACGACGTGGACCTTGCCCGCGTCGATGCCTGCGCTCAGGTCAACGCAGTTGCTCGGCCAGCCCGACGATGATGCCCTCCGGGCCGCGGAGGTAGCAGAGCAGGTAACTGTCCTCGAACCGGGCGATCTCGCCGACGAGTTCGGCACCGTGGGGGCGCAGGCGGGCCACGGTGTCCTTGATGTCGTCGACGGCGAACATGACGCGGTGGGTGCCCAGAACGTTGTGCGGCCGGTTGCGCGGCCCGGCGCTGGTCGCCGCGGGGCTTCGGTACTTCGCCAGCTCGAGCCGACTGTGACCGTCGGGGGTCCGGACCATCGCGATGTCGCAGTGGACGCCGTCGAGTCCGGTGCACTGGTCGGCGAAGAGGCCCTCGACCTCCCCCCTGCCCTCCAGCTCCAGACCGAGTTCCACGAAGAACGCGATGGCGGCGTCCATGTCCTCGACGACGATGCCGACGTTGTCCATCCGCTGAATCGCCATGCTGGCTTCTCCTTCTCTGTCGTGCGGCCGGTGGTGGCCGCTGATGTCCCTGGGTCGGAGCCGGTGGCGCGTTCTCGACATCCGTCGGACCGCCAACTCCGGGAAATTCGGTCGCGCCTCCGTAGACCTCCGATTCAAACGCAGATGCTTACTAATATTGACTGTCACACGCGCTTGCGTCCCACTTTCGTGAAGCTTTAGCTTTGTATTCATGGATGGGAGCGCAGAGCAGGAGCAACAAGATCTGGTGCTGGCCGAGTCCGTGCGGTGGGCCGTGTCCCGACTCGCCTCGCGGCTGCGGGCCGAGCAGCCGGGCCCCGGCCGCCCGTTGTCCCGGCTGGCCGCGTCGGTCCTGGCGAACCTGCGGCATGACGGGGTGTCGACCGCCTCCGAACTGGCCGTCGTCGAAGGCCTGCAGGCCCAGTCGTTGACCAGGGTGCTCAACGAACTGGAGGAACAGGGCCGCATCCTGCGCTCGCGCAGTTCGGAGGATGCCCGTCGGCAGAACATCTCGATCACCGAGGCGGGCCGGGAGGCGCTGCGCGAGCACGTCAGGGACGGCAACGCCTGGCTGGCCGCGGCGCTGCGGCAGACGCTGTCGCCGGCCGAGCGCGCCGTGCTGCAGATCGCAGCCGGTCTGCTCGATGAGGTCGCGGCGGCCGACGTGCACGCGGGCGATGTGACCGCGGGCGGCGTGACCGCGGGCGGGGGCGAACGGGGGGCCGACGAGGCGTCCGGCCGGGCGCCGGGAGCGGCTCCCGCGCTATGACCACCTCCTCCACCGGCGCGGCACCGCCCCGTTCCCGCCGGTCGCACGCCCGACTGCTGATCGTCCTTGCCGGGCTGAGCGCCGCCAGCCCGCTGGCCACCGACATGTACGTGCCCGCGCTCCCCGACCTGGCACGGTCTCTGGGGACGGATGCCGCCGGAGCGCAGCTGTCGCTGACCGGCTTCCTGGTGGGCATGATCCTGGGGCAGCTCGTCCTCGGCCCCCTCAGCGACGCGACCGGCCGCCGCCCGGTCCTCGTCGGCGGTTCGCTGCTGTTCGCCGTCTTCTCCGCCGTGTGCGCGCTGGCACCGACAGCAGACGTGCTCGACACGGCACGGGTGGGACAGGGCGTCACGGGCGCGGCCGGTATCGTGGTCGCCCGCGCCGTGGTCGCGGACCTCTTCGACGACCGTCAACTGCCCACCGTCTTCGCCAGGCTGGGAGCGATCAGCGCCACGGCCCCGGTCATCGCCCCGCTGGCGGGCGGAGCACTGCTCCTGGTCGTCTCGTGGCGTTACGTCTTCGCCCTGCTCGCCCTCGTCGGCCTGCTCCTCGCCTGGGGCATCCTGCGCTGGATACCCGAATCCCACCCACCGAGCGCACGCATCACCGGCGGGCCGGCCGCCGGTCTGCGCGCCATCGGAAGCATCCTCACTCGGCGGGCACTGCTCGCACCGGTGCTCGCGCTCGCCTTCGGCGGAGCTGCCGTCTTCGCCTACATCGCGGGAACGACCTTCGTCTTCCGGGACATCTACCACCTGTCCCCGGCCCTGGCGAGCCTCGTCTACGGCGTCAACGCCCTCGGCAACATGACCGGCAGCCTGGCCTACGGACATCTGGCCCGACGCACCTCCCCGGAACGGCTCCTCGTCATCAGCGGCGCCCTCGCCACCGCGGGAGCAGCCGTCCTTCTCCTCCTCCAGACCACCATCGGCAGCGTCATGCCCCTCACCTGGCTGTGCCTGCTGATCTGCCTCACCGCGTTCGGAGTCTTCTTCCCCGCGGTGCTCACCGTCGCGCAGAGCCGTGGACGCGCCGCTCCCGGAGCCACCTCCGCCCTCCTCGGCGGAGGTCAATTCCTGCTCGGCGCGGCGGCACCCCCCCTCGTCGGATACTTCGGCACCCAGAGCCCGGCCCCCATGGCGGCCATCATGACCGCCGCCCTCACCGCTGCCACACTCGCCGCCTACCTCACCGCGACCGCCGGGCGGCGACTGCCGGATGGGGACCGTGCCTGACCGGGCGGCCACCCCGTCGGCGCTTCGTTCGGGCCAAGGAAACGCCCTTCCATGCCGCCGCCCGCTCAACCCGCGACACCGCCCCACGGTCTTGCTGCAGGGGCGGCAGAGCCCTCTGCGGACGATGACGAGGAGTGCGGCATGGCGTTACGGAAGAGTGCGAAGAGCGGCTTAGTGGGCCTCGTGGCGGCAGCGGTGGCGACCACCGCGTTCGTCGCTCCCGCCCGAGCGGCGTCGGACGAGGCCTCTGCGAACAAGGCCTCTGCGAACAAGCACCACCATCGGGCCACCCAACGCGCGATGGACGCGGCCGTACGCGCGGGCACCCCCGGCATCACGGCGCAGGCCCGCGACCCCCGCGGCGTCTGGTCGTCGACGGCCGGTGTCGGCGATCTCGAATCGGGCGCGCCGCGCGGCAAGAACGACCGGTTCCGCGTCGGCAGCATCACCAAGTCGTTCGTCGCGACCGTGCTTCTCCAGATGGAGGCGGAGGGGCGCCTCGACCTCGACGAGACCGTGGAGCGCCACCTCCCCGGTCTCGTGCGCGGCAACGGGAACGACGGCCGCAGAATCACCGTGAGACAGCTCCTCAACCACACCAGCGGCCTGTTCGACTACCTCGCCGACGACGAATACGGCAGGACGTACCTGCGGGGCGACGGATACCTGGAGCACCGGTACGACACCCTGCCGCCCGAGAAGCACGTGGCCGTTGCCCTGGCCCACAAGCCGTTGTTCGAGCCCGGCGCGAAGCACTCGTACTCCAACACCAACTACATCCTGGCCGGACTGATCATCGAGAGGACAGGCGGGCGGACGTACGAGGCCGAGGTGCGCGACCGCATCATCAAGCCCCTGGGGCTGAAGGCCACCACCAACCCCGGCAACGGGATCCACCTGCCCCGGCCCAGCAGCAGGGGCTACTCCAAGCTCTTCGCGTCGGACCCCGACCGGATCGACGACATCACCGAGATGAACGGCTCGCAGGGCTGGGCCGACGGCGACATCGTCTCCACCACCGGCGACCTCAACCGGTTCTACCACGCGCTGCTGCGAGGCAGGCTCCTGCCGCCGGAGCAGCTCAAGGCGATGAAGACGACCGTGACCTCGCCCGACGCACCGGACATGGCCTACGGCCTCGGTCTCACACGGCTCAAGACCAGTTGCGGCACCACGCTCTGGGGCCACGGCGGCGGCATGGTGGGCTGGCTCTCCATGGCCGTCGGCACCGAGGACGGCCGACACCAACTGGCCTTCAGCTACAACGCGGACTGGGGCGCCGACTCCATGCAGGCGATCGTCGACGCCGAGTACTGCGAGTGACTCGGCGCCGACCTGGCCGGGTTGACCCCGCTCGCTGTCGGCGGTCTTGACACATGCGTACGGTTTCGCGACCTTTGAGCCTCGCAGGACAGGGGGACGGGGAACGGGGGAGCGGTCAGCCATGAGTTCCGTCAGATCCAGATCCAGACCCAGCACCAGATCCGGCAACAGATCCATCTGCCGCGTGGAGCCCGCGGAAGGACGGTCGGTCTGAGATGGACATCACGATCCACCGGCTCGACGGGCTGAGCCCCGCGCTCCGCGCCGCCTGGCACCGGGCGATGGACGAGTCGCCCCGCTTCGCGAACCCTTTCCTGGCGCCGGAGTTCGCGATGGGCATCGCACGGCACCGTGGCGGAACGCACGTGGCGGTGTTGCGCGACAAGGGGGAGGCCGTCGGCTTCCTCCCCTTCGAGCGCAACGCCTTCGGAGTGGGCCGGGCCATCGGCCTCGGGCTCTCCGACTGCCAGGCCCTCGTGCACCGGCCCGGGATCACCTGGAACTCCCGTGCCCTGCTGCGGGCCTGCGGCCTCTCCGTCTTCGAGTTCGACCATCTGGTCGAGGACCAGAAGCCGTTCGGCGCGTACGTCACGGGCACGTTCGCCTCCCCGGTCCTCGACCTCAAGGTCGGCGAGAAGGAGACCTACGCGGAATGGCTGCGCGGCGCCTATCCGGGCCAGGCCAAGACGATGTTGAAGAAGGAACGCCGGCTGAGCCGTGACATCGGCGAGATGCGGTTCGTCTACGACGAGCGCGACCCACGGCTGCTGCTCACCCTTATGCGCTGGAAGTCCGCCCAATACCGCAGGACCGGCCGCATGGACCGCTTCGCGAAGCCCTGGATCGTCGACCTGGTGCACGACCTCTTCCAGGTCCGAGAGGACCACTTCACCGGCGTGCTGTCCGTGGTGTACGCGGGAGACCGGCCGGTGGCCGCGCACTTCGGGCCGACGTCGAGCACCGTCCTCGCCGCCTGGTTCACCGCGTACGATCCCGAACTCAGCTACTACTCGCCCGGCCTGATGATGCATCTGCGGATGGCGGAGGCGGCGGGCCGGGACGGCGTGCGGCTGATGGACATGGGCCGGGGCGACAAGGAGTACAAGGACTGGCTCAAGACCCGCGAACTGCGCGTGGGAGAAGGCTTCGCGACCCGCCCCCACCCGGTGGCGGCGGCGCACCGCCTGTGGCGCAGACCGGTGCGCGGCCTGCGCAACACGGTCCTGGCCCACCCCCGGCTCAGAGAGCCGGCCGACCGGCTGCTGAAGACCGTCGGCACGATGCGCACGTCGCGCCACGCGGGCGGGCGCTGAGCCACGGCCCGGCCGAGCGTCGAGTGCCGTCCGGCCGCGCGCCCAACGCGACGTGACCGGTCGCCGAGTGCCACCTGCGACCAGGTCCTCGTACCCCAGCCCTTCGACCTCCCCGGGCCGTCCAGCCCATGCGGCTGTCCGATGGCCGTCTGCTCGCGTTCCTTTGACGGAAGAGGTGAGGATGCCGTACGGATCGGGGCTCGCCGCGGCCATGACGCGGCGACTGGGGCGCGAGTGCGTCTACACGCCCTCGGCGCGGCTCGCGCTGTACCTGGCGCTGCGCCACTGGTGCAGGCCGGGCGCACGCGTCCTGATGTCGCCGGTGAACGACGACGTGATCCTCTTCGTGGTCCTCGCGGCGGGACTGCGCCCGGTGCAGGCGCCGGTCTCCGTCTGGGACGGCAACATCGACCCTGCCGCCGTGCCGGAGGAGACCTGGCGGAACGTGGACGCCGTCCTGACCACGAACCTGTACGGAATACCCGATCGCGTCGTCGAACTGCGCCGCCGATGCGCCCAGTTGGGCATCCCGCTCTTCGAGGACGCGGCCCACGCGATCGGGACGCAGGTGGACGGACAGCCGATCGGGACGTTCGGGACGGCGGCTGCGTTCAGCCTCTCCAAGCACGTGGCGGCGATGGCGGGCGGCTTCCTCGCCGTCGAGGACGAGCGCACCCGCCGCAAGCTGGAACTGCTGCGCGACGAGCTCATGCTGCCGCGCAGCCTCCGCGCCGACCTGTCCACCACGCTGCGTCCCCTGGCCCGCTCGACCGTGCGCGGCCTGCATCTGGTGCGCCCCGTGTGGCGCACCATGCAGCGACTCGGAATGCTGGAACGCGACACCTTCCGGATGGACCTGCACGCCCCTCGCCTCACGTGCTGCGCGGCCGGGGAGCCTGGTCTCACCGCGTACGAACCGTGGATCCGCGTCGACCTCCACGGCTATCGCGCCCGTCATGGGGCGCTGGTCCGCGGCCAGTTGAAGCTGCGCACCGCCCGGCTCGACGACGACCTAGCCCGGCGCAAGGCGGGCTCGTCGCTGCTGGCGGGCACCGGCTGGGCCACCCGGGCGCTCCGCGACCGGCCCGCGGACGACGGTCCTCCACCGCTCTTCCGCGTGCCGCTCCTGGTCAAGGACCGCGACACGCTGGTCGATCGCCTGGTGCGACACGGAGTCGTCGCCGGATACATCTACGATCCGCCGCTCGACGACTACGCGGGCGCGGAGTTCGTGGAACCGTCCCCCGACCCCTCGGCCGCCCGCTGGTTCGCCGCGCACACGCTGCCGGCCGACCCGCTCCTGGCCCGGAAGATCACCAAGGCGCTGACGAGGGAACGGGCGGCACCGGCGCATCCGCCGCTCGGCTCCCGTGATGATCTGGCGCTTCCCGTGGGACCTACTGGCGGGTAAGGTCGGGGGCCGAGGAACGGAGCATTCCCCATGGCCCGCACGTTCGCCGTGTCCCGCAGCATCCTGGTCCAGGCGTCCCCGTCGGAGGTGTACGCGAAGGTCAGCAGGCCCGCGCAGATGGGCCGTTGGAGCCCCGAGAACCTCGGCGCGACCGTACCGGAACCGGACGAACCGGCCTCGGTGGGGCTGGTCTTCGACGGGCACAACAAGCGCGGAGCGTTCCGCTGGACCACCCGCTGCACGGTGACCGCCGCGGACCCGGGCAGCCGCTTCGCCTTTCGGGTGCACGCGATCGGCCTGAAGCGTCCCCGCCTGAGCGCCCCCATCGCCACCTGGGAGTACCGCTTCGAGGAAGAAGCCGGTGGGGCGGGAGTGGTGACGCGGGTGACCGAGACCTGGACGGACGACCGGCGCTCCTGGCCGGACTCCGTGGCCGGAGTCTTCGACCGGATCGCCACGCGGGGCAAGACCTTCGCGGTCTTCCAGGTGGGGAACATCGACCGGACCCTCCGCAACCTCAAGAGGGAACTGGAGGGCGAAGGCGTCCGGAACCCCTGATCAGTGGCTGCCGAAGAACTCCACGAGTGCCTCGGCCGTCTCGCGGGGCCGGTCCTCGGCGATGAAGTGCCCGGCCGCGGCGATGGTGGCGAACCGGGCGCCGGGGATGGCCGCCGCCAGGCGTTCACCCGCGGCGGGCGCGAGCCATTGGTCCTCCTGGCCCCACAGCACGAGAGTCGGCGCGGTCACCCGGTCCAGACGCTCCACGACATCCCGCGTGTCCTCGAAGGTGACGGCGCAGACCTGCTCCATCCACCGCCGTCGACCCTCGGCCCCGTTCCAGGGGGCGAGGTAGGCGGCGGCGTCGGCCTCGGGCATCGGCAGGTGGGTCGCGGTCCGCAGCCGTGCGTCGACGATGTCGGCGAACACATGTGTCGGCATCGTGCGGTACGCCTCCGCGTGACGCTGCTGATGATCCGTGAACGGGGTGTTCCACGGGCCGATGACGGCGGCGTCGAGCAGGGCGAGTCCGGCCGCCGGAACCTGTTCGATCAGGTGGGCGCGCATCACGACTCCGCCGCCGATGTCGTGCCCCACCAGGCGTGGGGCCGTCAGCCCCCAGTGCTCGACCAGTTCGGCCAGCGTGCGGGCCTGCTGGGCGATGGAAGGTGCGGCGTCGGGAGCGAGGCGGGACTCGCCGAACCCGAGGAGGTCCCACACGTGGACGGTGTGGTGGCGGGCGAGCTCCGGCACGGCGTTGCGCCAGAGGTAGGAGGAGGCGGGCGTGCCGTGGACCAGGACGAGAGGAGGGCCGTCGCCGAAGACATCGGTCGCGACCTCGCCCGCGGTGACCTGAACCCGCTGACTCGGCCTCCACGGCGTGGACTTGGTGGGCGTGCTCACGCGACCCTCCCGGGGTAAGCGGTATAATGTCCTTTCTCCGATTACGCTAGCAGGAGTAAGGCGTGAAGTCTTCTTTTTCCGATTACACCCTCGGGGCCGGTGTGGCGACCGACCTCGTCAACACGTCTGCCCTGGTGCGCAGGAGCACCGGCGAGGTCCTCGTGGACGCGGCCGCCCTCGGGCACTTCCTCGCCGAACACCACCTGGCCCCGGATGCGCTGTCCTCGGCGCGCGCCCCGACGGACAGGGACCTGGAACAGGTACTGGCACTGCGCCGGGAAGTACGTTCCCTGCTGGAGTCCGGGGACGAGGACGGCCTCGCCGACCGCGCCAACGCACTGGTCGAACGCGCAGGCACACGCCCGGTCCTGGAGCGGGACACCGACGGCCACTGGCAGTGGTTCGTGGCGACGGGACCCGGGGCCACGCTCGCCGACGAGCTGGCCGCACTCATCGGCACCGGTCTGCTCGGCGTCCTGCACACGCTCGGCGGCGAGCGCGTCCGGCCCTGCGCCTCGCCCGTCTGCGACGGCATGTTCGTGGACACCAGCAAGGCGGGCCGCCGCCGCTACTGCACGCCGGGGCTCTGCGGCAACCGCCTGAACGTCGCGAGGCACCGGGCCCGGCAGCTTCCGGAGGAAGCCGGGTGACCACCGACCTCACGCTGCTCCCGCGCGTCGCCCACCGCGGCCGAGAAGTCACCGCGCCCCGGCTCCGCGGCCTCCTCGCGCTGCTCGCGGGCGACCTGCGCACCGGCTGCAGCGTCGAGCGGCTCGTGGCGGGGCTGTGGCCGGACCGGCTGCCCGACCGGCCGGGCAAGGCGCTGCAGGTCCTCGTGTCCAGGGCGCGGGCACAGCTGGGTGCCGACGTCATCGCCAACACGCCGGCCGGGTACCGACTCGCACTCGCCGAGGAGCAGGTCGACAGCTCAGCCGTCCTCCTGCACGCCGCCGCGAGCGCCGACCGGTCCAGGGCGGGGGACCATGCGGGCTCGCTGGTGGCGGCCGAGGCCGGAATCGCCCTGTGGGAGGGGGCGCCCGAGAGCGTCCCCGGTGGCGCGGGCACCACCGACGACCTCGTGGCCGCGCTGCGCGCCGACCGCGCCGCTGTCCGCGACACCCTCGTGCGCGCACGGGCGCTCGCACTCGCCCGCCTCGGACGACACGCGGAGGCCGCCGCCCCGCTGGCCGTCATCGCGGCGGAGCACCCGCGCGACGAGGAGGTGCTCGCCGAGGCCCTGCGCGGCGAGGCGGCGACGGCAGGCCCGTCCGCCGCGGTGACGCGGTACGAGGCGTACCGGCGTGAGCTGCGCGACGCCCTCGGCACGGAACCGGGCGCCGGGCTCAGGGCCGTACAGCAGGAGCTGCTGCGCGGCGGGACACCCGCCGCCGGACCCGGCGTGCCACACGAGCCGAACCAACTCCTCGGCCGGGACGAGGACATCGCGGCGGTGCTGCGGCTGCTGCGCGCCTCACGTGCCGTCACCGTCGTCGGCCCCGGCGGCCTCGGCAAGACTCGGCTCGCGCACGCCGTCAGCCGCCGGGCCGAACAGCGCGTGGTGCATTTCGTGCCGCTCGCCGGTGTCACCGCCGACGACGACGTGGCCGCGGAAGTGGCCTCCGCGCTCGGCGCGGGGGAGGGGCGGCACGGCACTCTCGGCGGCCACGTCCCCGCCGACCCGGTGGCGGGCATCCGTGCCGTGCTCGGTGCCGGGCCCGCCCTGCTGGTCCTCGACAACTGCGAGCAGATCGTCCGGGGCGCCGCCGACCTCGTACGGACCCTGGTGTCGACCTCGAAGGACCTGCGGGTGCTCGCCACCAGCCGTGCCCCGCTGGACCTCACGTCGGAGGCGTTGTACGCGCTGCCGGAGCTGGGCCCCGACATCGCGGCCGAACTGTTCGCGCAGCGGGCCCGGGCCGCCCGGCCCGGTGTGGAGCTGCCGCCGGACGCGGTGGCCGAGCTCTGCCAGCACCTCGACGGGCTGCCCCTCGCCGTGGAGTTGGCCGCCGCCCGGGTCAGGGTCCTCTCCGTGCCGCAGATAGCCCGCCGTCTCGGCGACCGGTTCGCCCTGCTGCGGGGCGGCGCCCGGGACGTACCGGAGCGGCACCGCACGCTGCACGCGGTCGTGGAGTGGAGTTGGAACCTGCTCACGGCGGAGGCCGCGGCCGCGCTGCGCACGCTCTCCGTCTTCCCCGGCGGCTTCTCCGCAGAAGCGGCGGAGAAGGTGCTCGGTGAGGACGCGCTGTCCGTGGTGCAGCAGGTGGTGGACCAGTCGCTGCTGACCGTCGCCGACGCGCCCGCCGGTGTGCGGTTCCGGATGCTGGAGACGGTACGGGAGTTCAGCGCCGCCCGGCGCGCCGAGGCGGGCGAGGAGGAGGCGGCCGTCGGCCACTTCCTCACCTGGGCACGGGATTTCGGCGTCGCGAACCACGACCTGCTCGTCGACTCCGCAGGACCCGCAGCCCCTACGGCCCCCGCGGCCCTCGAAGACCCCGAAAGCCCCCATGCCGCCCGGGAGCGGATCAGGCCCGAACAGGACAATCTCGTCCTGGCCCTGAGGTACGCGCTGGCCCGTGCGGACGGTCCCGCGACCGCGGCCCTCACCGCCGTCCTCGCCGCCCTGTGGTCCACCGACCTGAACTACTCCCGCCTCGTCGCCCTCGCCGCCGAGACCGGCCCACCGCTGTCGCACTACCGCCCCGCACCCGAATACGTCGAAGTCGCCCGCGCGGCAGCGGTGTTGTGCACGGCGAGCCTGTTCATGGACTGCGGCCCGCACGCGGTACGCCAGCTGGTCATCCTGCGGCGGCTGCCCCCGGCCGCACCGGACACGCTGCTGGGCGCCACCGCGGTGGTGCTGAGCGCGATCCCCACGATGCGGCCCCCCGACTACGCCGTGCTGCGCGAACTCTGCGCGAGCGACCAGCCGCTGGTCGCCGCCGTCGCCGAATGCGTCGCCACCTACGTATGGAAGTACGAGCACGACTTCGACCGCGCGCTCGGCTCGGCCCACCGGATGATCGCCGCGCTGGGGCCGGTCGACAGCCCGGTCCTGCGGGTGATGGGCCACGCCCGACTGAGCGAGCTGTGCCTGCAGATGGCGCGGGGCGAGGCCGCGTACGAGCACCTGCAGGCCGTACTCGACGTGCTGCCGCGGCTCGGCGACGAGCACGACTACGTCGGCATCCGGCAGGGCCTGGCCCTCGCCTGTCTCCAGCGCGGCAACCCCGACGAGGCCGAGTACTGGCTCCACCGTGCGGAGGACGACGATCTGCCGCCGCAGGACGCCTTCTACAGCCCCGCCCTCGGCACGCGCGCGGAGATCGCGCTCGCCCGCGGACTGACGGAGACGGGCCTCGGTCTCTGGCGCAGTGCCGTGGAGCGGCTGCCCGAGGCGAGCCCGTTGTACGGCGGCGACCCCTGGGCCGACCCGTGGGCGCTGGAGATCCAGTCGGCGGCGGTGACCGCGCACGCACACGAGGGTCGTCCAGACCTCGTCGCGGAGCCGGTCGACCGGCTGCGGCAGCGGCTGCGCGCCCTGCTGTCCGGCCCGTCCGCCCCGGCCACGGATCTCCCTGTCGTGGGGACGGTGCTGCACGCGCTCGGCATGGCGGGGGCCGTGTCCGGTGACGCATCGGCCGTACGGATGATCGCGCTGGCCGAGCGGATGCGGGTGCTGCGCGAGTTCCAGCCGACGATGTCGGCGGACCGTGCCCGGCAGGCGGCCGAGGCCACCGACAGGGCGGCGTACGCCGACGCGGTGTCGGCGTACGCCGCCCTGGGGCGGGACGGACTGCGCGCGGCAGCCCGCGCGCTCCTGCTCAGCCCGGGGAGCGTTGGAACAGGGACGCCGACCAGAAGTAGCCGAACAGGGCGAGACCCAGACACCAGGCGACGCTGAGCCAGCCGTTGGCGCCGATCCCGGTTCCGAGGAGCAGACCGCGCAGGGTCTCGATGGCCGGTGTGAACGGTTGGTACTCGGCGACCGGCCGGAACCAGCCCGGCATCGCCTCGATCGGCACGAAGGCGCTGGAGAGGAACGGCAGGATGATCAGCGGCACCGCGTTGTTGCCGGCCGCCTCGGGGTTCGGGCTGATCATCCCCACGCCGACGGCGATCCAGGTGAGCGCGAGGGCGACCAGCGAGAGGAGCCCGAACGCCGCCAGCCACTCCACGGCGGTGGCATCCGTGGACCGGAAACCGATGGCCACGGCGACGGCTCCGACGAGGACCACACTGGCGACCGACTGCAGCACGCTGCTGACGACGTGCCCGACGAGCACGGAGCCGCGGTGGATCGCCATCGTGCGGAAGCGGGCGATGATGCCCTCGGTCATGTCCATGGAGACGGATACCGCGGTGCCGACGAGGGTGCCGCCGATGGTCATCAGCAGGATGCCCGGAACCAGATAGTCGACGTACTCGGAGCGGTCGGCCCCGCCGCCGATGCCCGCGCTCATCACGTCGCCGAAGATGTAGACGAAGAGGAGGAGCAGGACGACCGGTGTCAGCAGAACGTTCAAGGTGAGGGACGGATAGCGCCGCACGTGCAGGAGATTGCGGCGCAACATCGTGGACGAGTCGCGCAGGGCGAGGGACAGGGCGCTCACCTGTGGGCCTCCCGGGACTGCGTCGTGTGCTGGTCGTCGCTGCCGGTCAGGGCGAAGAACACGTCGTCCAGGTCGGGGGTGTGCACGGTCAGTTCGGCCGCCTCGACGCCCGCCGAATCCAGCCGGTGGAGGAGGGAGCGCAGTTCGCGCTGGCTGCCGTCGCCGGGAACCCGCAGTGACAGCGCCTCGTCGTCGGTGCCGGCCTCCCGCAGTGCCGCGGCAGCGGCCCGGTACGCGACCGGGTCGTCGAACCGCACCCGCACGTGCCCGCCGGGCACCAGCCGCTTCAACTCGTCGGGGCTCCCCTCGGCGGCGATCCTGCCGCCGCTCAACACGGCGATGTGATCGGAGAGTTGGTCGGCCTCCTCCAGGTACTGGGTGGTGAGGAAGACGGTGACGCCCTCGGCCACCAACTCCCGCACGGCTTCCCACATGTTGTGGCGGGAGCGGGGATCGAGGCCGGTGGTCGGCTCGTCGAGAAAGATGATCCGCGGCCTGCCGATCAGGGTCATGGCGATGTCGAGCCGACGCCGCATGCCGCCGGAGTAGCCGAGGGCGGTCTTCTTGGCCGCCTCCACCAGATCGAAGCGCTCCAGCAACGCGGCGGCGGCCCGACGGCCCTCCTGGCGGGGAAGGTGCTGCAGGTCCGCCATGAGCAGCATGTTCTCCTCACCGGTGAGGAGGCTGTCGATCGCACTGAACTGTCCGGTGACACCGATCGCGGCACGCACCGCCTGTGGATCGGCGGCGAGGTCGAATCCGCCGACACGCACCTCGCCGGAGGCCGGATCGGGGGAGACGAGGGTGGAGAGGATCTTGACGGCGGTGGTCTTCCCGGCCCCGTTCGGACCGAGCAGGGAGAAGACGCTTCCGCCCGGCACGGCGAGATCGATGCCGTCGAGGGCGGTCTTGTCGCCATAGGTCTTGCGCAGCCCGTGCGCGGCGATGGCCATGGCGGGTGAGGGCGCGGGCGAACCGGTGGATGCGGTGGTGGCGGTTGTTGTCCCCGCCGTGCTTCTTGTCGTCATGCGACAGAGGGTGGGGCGGGACGCTTTCAGCGCGGTCTCACGGTGGTTTCAGGCTGAAGGGCGCGCGTTGCGCGTCCGACGGGTGGGGCGGCCTCACCTGGCGGGAGGGGCGCGCCAGGGAGCTTCGCGGCCCCACCCGTCGGGACGGCTCCCGGTGGCGGGCAGGTGGCCGGATCTCTCCCGCGTCGGCTGCCTGCCGGTTGGTGAGTACACCGGGACCTGTGGTGGTGGTTGGGGTTGCGAGTCGGGACGGTGAGCCATGGTCGGCAGGGCAGAAAGACCGGTCTGTCTCGTGCGTCTCCTCCTCGACGATGGCAGCGGGCGGCGACTCTGTCCAGGGCTATTCTGGACGGCGCTGGACGGCGCTGGACGGCGCTGGACGGCGCTGGACGGCGCTGGACGGCGAGTCGTCGCCGTCGGCCGACCGACTCGGGCCTCGCTGACGGATGGGGAGCGGGCGGCGGACGCTGAGCCGCTCAGTCGCGCGGCCAGGGGCGGCCGTCGAGGCGTTCGATGTCACGGTTGAGACGGCCGAGGCAGTCCGCGAGCTGAGTCGCTTCCTCGGGCGTCCAGTCGGCGAGGAGTTTCCCCAGGCCCGTGAGGTTCTCGGACCGGTCGTTGGCCAGGCGCCGCTCGCCCTCCTCGGTGATGGCGAACTTGCGGGCGATGCCGCCGTCGGGGTCGGGAATGCGCTCGACGACACCGGCGCGCAGCATCGCGGCGGTCTGCCGGTTCAGGGTGGAGGTGTCCAGGCCGAACGCGTCCCTCAACTGGCCGATGGACATGGGCCCTTCGGCCAGGATGCGGCTGAGAAGGATGTAGGCGCTGCGATCGAGGCGTTCGCCGCCGCGCGAGGTGAGCAGGCTCATGTGGCGGCCGAGGAGCATGGTCTCGAACTCGATCTGATCCAGCGGCTTGTCCATGTGAGCTTCCCTTCGGCTCCCCTTCGGCTTGCCTCCCGGTCGGGACGGGCCGGGACGGTCCAGGCGGCCGCCCTGGAGTAGATATATCACGGATTGTATGCATGTTGCACATGGGATGCATGGTGCACGTCTCATGCACCATGCACATCTCGTGTACGGTGCACAACGATCCCGTGGTGTCGTGCCACGGCATGGCAGCAACAGGGAGCACCCGTGGACAGTGCACAACCAGCGACCCGGCCGGGAGCCGTCATCGGCATCCTCGCCTTCGGTGGCATCGTGGCGGCGATCACGCAGACCTTGGTCGTGCCGCTGATCGCGGAACTTCCCGACCTGCTCGACACCTCCCCGTCCAACGCCTCGTGGGTCATCACGGCCCCCCTGCTGGCCGCCGCCGTGGCCACGCCCGTCGCCGGGCGCCTCGGTGACATGTTCGGCAAGCGCCGCATGCTGCTCGCATCCCTGATGCCCCTGCTCGTGGGCTCAGTGGTGTGCGCCGTGTCCTCGTCCGTGGTCCCGATGATCGCCGGGCGCGGACTGCAGGGCATGGGCATGGGTGTCGTACCGCTCGGCATCAGCCTGCTGCGCGACATCGTGCCCGCGGAGCGTCTCGGCTCGGCCATCGCCATCATGAGCGCGTCCATGGGCGTGGGCGGCGCGCTCGGTCTTCCGCTCGCGGCCGCCATCGCCGAGAACGCCAGCTGGCGTGTGCTGTTCTGGGTCGTCGCCGCGCTGGCCCTCGCCGTCGGCGCCCTGATCGTCACCCTCGTGCCCGAGGACCGGGAGGACACGGCGCGCGGCGGCTTCGACGGGCTCGGTGCCGTCGGCCTGGGAGCCGGACTGGTCTGCCTGCTGCTCGGTGTCTCCAAGGGCGCCGACTGGGGCTGGGGGAGCGCCACCACGCTGGGCCTTTTCGCCGGCGCCGTCGTCACGCTGCTGGCCTGGGCCTGGTGGGAACTGCGCCTGAGCGACCCCCTGGTCGACCTGCGGGTGACCGCCCGGCCCCAGGTACTGATGACGAACGCCGCCTCGGTCCTGGTCGGATTCTCCATGTACGCCCAGTCGTTGGTCGTACCGCAGCTGCTCCAGCTCCCCGAAGCCACCGGCTACGGCCTGGGCCAGTCGATGGTCGCCATGGGCCTGTGGATGGCACCGGCCGGTCTGATGATGATGGCCATGTCGCCCCTGGGCGCCAAGCTGTCCGCCGCCCGCGGCCCCAAGGTCACCCTCGCCGTGGGCAGTCTCGTCATCGCCGCGGGCTACGGCCTCGGCCTGCCCCTGATCAGCTCCGGTTCCACCTGGAGCCTGCTGATCGTGACGATCGTCTGCAACACGGGCGTCGGCTTCGCCTACGGTGCGATGCCCGCCCTCATCATGGGCGCCGTGCCCCCTTCGGAGACCGCGTCGGCCAACAGCTTCAACACCCTGATGCGTTCGATCGGCAGCTCGGTCTCCGCAGCCGTCATCGGCGTCGTCCTGGCGCAGCTGACCACGGACTTCGGGGGCTACGCCCTGCCCTCCGAGAACGGCTTCCGCGTCGCCTTGGCGATCGGCTGCGGAGTGGCTCTGACGGCCGCGATCGTCGCCTCGCTGATCCCCGTACGTCAGTCAGTCGGCCGAGCCGAACCCGCCGCGGTCCAGGCTGCCGCCACGGCCGCCGAGGCGCCGGGGACGAAGGCCTGATCGGCGCCTGATTCAGCTCTGCTCCGTGGCTTGACCTGGGGCTTTGCCCGGCGCGCCGGAGAGCGGGGTGGGGTGGCCCGTTCGGCGTGACGGCGGAGGGTCTTTCGGCCACAGACGGGCGAGGGGGGTGGTGCGCGATCATCCCCGGGGGTAGGCCTTCGATCATGTTGCTGAACGGACCCTCCACTTCCGCTGCCGACACGGATTCCGCCACCGGCAGGCGCGCCCCGGCCGTCGCGATGCTGCGCCTGCTCGGCGGATTCCAGGTATCCCAGGCCCTCTACGTGGTCGCCCGCGCGGGCGTGGCCGACCAACTGGCCGACGGCCCCAGGCCGGTCGCCGAGGTGGCCGCGGCCGCCGGTGTCCGCCCCGACCTGTTGCGGCGGCTGGTACGCACGCTCGCCGCCGAGCAGGTCTTCGCGTTCGACGCGGCCCAGGACACCGTCGGCCTCGGCCCCCTGGGACACACCCTGTGCACCGACGCGGCCGATTCGCTGCGCGATGTCGCCCTCATGTGGATGGACACCCACTACGGGCCCTTCGCCGGCCTCTGGTCCACCCTGCACGACGGAGTGCCCGCCGCCGAACGGGAGTTCGGCAAGCCGCTCTTCGACTGGCTCGCGGAGGAGCAGGACAGGCTCGACGGCTTCACTGCCGCCATGGGCAACCTGCTCGCGCTCCGGCAGGACGCCCTCGACAGCCTCGACCTGCGCAAGGTGCACCACCTGGTCGACATCGGCGGCGCCGACGGCACGGCGCTCGCCGAGCTCGCCCGGCGGCACGAGTGGCTGTGGGGCACCGTCTTCGACCTGCCGCACGTCGTGACCGCCGCCGCGCCCGTGCTGCGCGAGGCCGGGGTGTCCGACCGGATCGGCACCTGGGGCGGCGACTTCTTCGAGAGCGTGCCGCCGGGCGCGGACGCGTATCTGGCCTGCTTCATCCTCCACGACTGGAACGACGAGCAGTGCGCCACCCTGCTGGACCGCGTACATGAGGCCGCCGGAACCGGGGCCCGCCTCTTCCTCGTGGAAACCGTCCTGGACGAGGGAGCGGCCCCGGAGGTCGCGACGCTGCTCGACCTCACGATGATGGGCATGCTGGAAGGACGGGAACGCAGTCGTGCCGACTGGCAGTCCCTGCTGACGGGTTCGGGCTTCCGCCTCGACCGCGTGGTGCAGACGGGCGGCCCCATGTGCGTGCTCGAGGCGACCGCCGTGTAGCGACGGCCGCGCGCCGCCTCGCGTCCGCTCGTTTCTTCCCGCGCCTTCGGCCCGCCTTCTACAGTGGGGCCCAGTGGCAGCAAGGCTTCTCCGAGGGCTTTACGAGAGCCTTTCGAGTGCTTCTCCCGAGGGCTTCTCCGGTGGGGGTGGGAGATGAATCTGGGCGGTGTCGGGGGCCGGGCCGGTCGCGACGTGTTCCACACGCTGTCCGGCCCCGCATGACCAGTGCTGAGGGCCCGCCGCCCCAGCGGGTACGGCAAGAGGCCGCGGCGGACGGCTCGGGGGAGGCCTACCAGGCGGGCCGGGACCTCCACAGGACCACGCACGTGCACGAGGCGCCCGCCCCGGTGCGGCCCACGGTCATCCGCGGACTCCGCAGGGACACCCTTTACTTCACGGGACGTGACGAAGAGCTGCGGCTGCTGTTGGGCGCGATCGCGTCGGGCGAGGTACGGATCCACACCATCAACGGAATGCCCGGCGTGGGCAAAACGGCTCTCGTCACCAGGGCCGCGCACCTCCTCGCTGGTCAATTTCCCGACGGCCAGTTCTTCGTCGACCTGCGCGCACATGCGCAGGGGCAGGCCCCTGCGGACCCGGTGGACGTGCTCGCGACGCTTCTCGCGGGGCTCGGCATGGACCCGCGCAGTCTGCCCACCTCCTTGGACGGCCGGAGCGGCCTGTGGCGCGATCAACTCGCGGGCCGCCGTGTCCTGCTCGTGCTGGATGACGCCGCCGACAGCGACCAGATCGAGTCGCTGCTGCCCGGCGGACCGAGTTGTCTCACGTTGGTGACCAGCCGCAGCCGGTTGGTCGACCTCGACGGTGGTAAACCGTGGTCCCTCGGCACGCTGCCCCACGACGAGGCCATGACGCTCTTCGGCCGCCTGGCACACCGCGGCACGCGCGGCGCTCCGCACGACGCCGCCGCCGACCATGCGGTCGGCATCGGTGAGGGCGACACCGAGGTGCTCGACAACATCGTGGAGCTCTGCGGCCGGCTGCCGCTGGCGATCGTGCTGCTCGCCGGACGCCTCTCCCACCGCCCCACCTGGACCTTGGCGGACCTCGCAGCCGACTTCACCGCCACCACGGACCGGCTCGACCATCTGGTCGCCCGCAAGCGCGCGGTCAGCGCCGCCTTCGCGCTCTCCTACCAGGACCTGCCGCCCGGTCGACGCCGGCTCTTCCGGAGACTGGGCCTGCACCCCGGACCCGACATCGACCTGCGCGCCGCAGCCGCGCTGGACGGCATCTCGGACGCCGAGGCACGCGACGGACTGGAGGCGCTTTACACGGATCACCTGCTGGAGGAGATGGCGCCCCGTCGGTACAGCCTCCACGGCCTGCTCCGGGAGTTCGCCGCCCATCGCAGCGCCTGCGAAGAGACCGCCGACGACTGCGATCGCGCGCTCGGACGCCTCGTGGAGTACTACCGGAGCACCGCCGAGCAGGCCGAGAGGGTCATTTGGGCGCGCGGACCCGTATGTCCCGGGCTGCCCGACGCGGGCAGCGCCCTGAACTGGCTGCGGACCGAGCGGGCCAACGTACTGGCCTGTCTCGACCACGCGGCCGACCACGAGCAGCGGGAGCAGGTCGTCGGTCTCACCGCCGCCCTGGCTCCGTTCCTGCTCCGCGAGGGCCCCTGGTCCCAAGCCGTGGCGCTCCACGAGCGGGCGGTCGCGGCGGCCCGCGCCACCGGGGACCCGCACAGCGAGGCCCACGCCCTTGTCGAACTGGGCTTCATCCGATACGCGACAGGCGACTTCGCTGTCTCGACCGACTTCCACGAGCGTGCGCTGGCCCTGTTCGAGGAACTCGGTGACCGTTCTGGGCAGGCGCAGGCTCTCCACGGTCTCGGCCGCGTGCGCGCCACGGCCGACGACTACGCGGCGGCGAGCGGCTTCCACGCGCGCGCACTGGCTCTCTTCCAAGAGCTGGGTGACCGCCACGGCCAGGCCAATGCGCTCCATGGCCTGGGCCGAGTCCGGTACATGACCGCGGACTACACCGCTTCCACCGAACTGAGCGGGCGTGCCCTGGCCCTCTTCGACGCGGTCGGCGACCGCTGCGGTCAGGGCAGCACGCTCCTGTGCCTCGGCTTCGTCCGCTACCTGACGGGAGAGTACGAGGCGGCGACCGGCTTCCAGGAGCGAGCGCTCGCCCTTTTCGAAGAACTGGGCGACCGGCACGGACAGGCCAACGCGCTCCAGGACCTGGGGCGTGTCCGCTTCGTGATGGGGGATTACGTGGCGGCCGCGGCACTCCACGAGCGTGCGCTGGAGCTCTTCGAGGAGCTGGGGGACCGGCACGGCCGGGCGAACGGGCTGAACAACCTGGGGCGCGCCCGTTTCGTGATGGGGGATTACGTGGCGGCCGCGGCACTCCACGAGCGTGCGCTGGAGCTCTTCGTGCAGCTGGGGGACCGGCACGGCCGGGCGAACGGGCTGAACAACCTGGGGCGTGTCCGCTACGCGGCAGGTGACAACGAGGGAGCCGCCGACCTCCACCGGCAGGCACTGGAGTTGTTTGAGGAGATCGGCTCCCCTCACGGCCGGTGCAACGCTCTCCACGACCTGGGGCGCACGCACTACTCAGCCGGTGCGTACGCGACCGCCGCCGACCTCTACGAACAGGCACTGCACCTCTTCCAGCAGGTCGGCGACCCCCAGGGCGAGGCGGAGGTCTGGAACAGCGTCGGTGCCCTCCGCACCGCGGCGACCGGTGCCGCGGAGAGTCTCACCGCCTACCGCAAGGCCCTCGAACTCGCCCGCCTGGTGGGCAGCCCGCTCGACGAAGCCACCGCACTGGAGGGAGCGGCGCGCAGTCAACTCCTCACGGGCGACGCGGAGGCCGCGATGGCCGACCTGCGGCAGGCGGCCCGCCTCTACGACCGCATCGGCGCCAAAGCCGCCACGACCGAGGGCCGCCGTACCGCACGGGACTGACGGCCTCGTTCCAGTACCGAGGGAGCGTACGGCCCACTGATCAGCGCCCTCGCCGATCGCGTGCCCCGCAGCACCCTGATGGCGACGATGGACGGTGTCCGGGCCGGGACCGCGCTCGTCCTGCCCTTCGTGGACCAGGTGTGGCAGGCGTACGTCCTCATCTTCCTACTGCAGGCCGCCTGGGCCGCCTTCACGCCCACGTTCAAGGCGACCATCCCCGGAATCCTGCCTGAAGAGCGCGACTACCTGCTCGCCCTGGCCCTCGTCGCGGCCGCCGCCGGATCCATGGTCATCGTCAACGCGGTGGTGCTCGTCAGGGAACGCCTGCGGCGCGGGGTGGGCGCGGTGTCGCTGGTCCTGACCCCGGTCGGCGGGCTCGCTCAGGTGCGGCTGCTTGCTGCTGACCTGTCCGCTCGCGGGAGGGCTGGTCGCCGCCGCGGGGATGACCGCCGCGGCGGCGAGGCTCACCGGTCTCACGTTCGCCGATGCGTACGCGGGCCCCCACGGCTGGCGGCACGCGTACGACTACGTCATCGACGTCCGCCGCCCGAACCGGCCGTTGCCGGGCCGGGCCGCGGGTTCGTACCAGAGCTCACCTCGTCCAGGTCCTCACCGTCCGCGAGGTGTGCCCGCACCGTCACCCGTGCGTCCTCGGGTGCCCGGACGGCCAGGGCGCGGCCGCGCCGCTCCGTGTCGACGTCCCCGGTGACCATGATCCGGGTGACCTCGCGGCTGCCCGCGGCGAGGAGGTACCGGTGACCCGAGCCCGCCGTCCACCGCGTGTCGGCCACGACGTGCTGGCCGAACCGGCTGCAGGCGGCGGTCGAGCGGGCCCGCCCCACGACCTTCGCCGGAGCCGTCGCGGCCTCGGTGGACGTGCGGAACTGGAGCAGGACGCTCCCCGGGCCGCGCCAGGTCGAGGCGCGCGTGCAGGACCACACGGCTCTGCCGCCCTTCTCGGGCAGGTCCTGCGCGGCGTAATCCCAATGGTTCACGGCCCGCACACCGCTGCCGCGCAGCTCGGAGAGGCGGCACGCGCCCCGGGCCCAGCTCTGCAACGCCGTGCCGCTGGTGGCCTCGCGCGGCTGGCGGGCCGGGGCGCCGGTACCGGGCAGCGGGGTGTAGCTGAGGTGCACGGGAGTCAGCTCGCCGAGGTCCGCGACGAGGAAGGCGTGCTTCTCCACGATGCGGTTGGACGAGCGCAGTTGGAGCACCGGCATGCTGTCGCACGATCCCGCGGCCGAGGGCGCGTCGACGGCCGCGGTGAGACCCTGGCCGGACACGTCGAGCGGTCGGCCGGGGGAGTTGGGGCGCAGCAGATCGCGCGTCTGGGCCTCCGCGATCCACGGAGCGGTGAGGTAACGGATCTTGCCGTCCTTGCGGCTGACGGCGAGTGCCGCGGCCGTGGTCACGTCGGAGTCGTCGGCGCGGGAGAAGTCCAGGGACGCGGGTTCCGTCGGGGTGGCCGGTTCCACGTAGCGGACCACGCGCCTGCCGTCGTGGAACAGTACGACCGCCCCGCCGCCCACGTCACCTGCGTAGAGCAACTGGGTTCCCTTGGGCGGCGGTTCGGTGGTCGTGGCCTCGGACGCGCCGACGCGGGTGCCGGCCGGCGGGTCCGTCCAGGCGGCGAGCGCGCGGGTGAGCAGTGCGCGGTCGTCGACGCGGGAACCACGCGCAGGCCACGCGCTGAAGTCCACCCGTGAGGTGTCGGCCCAGACGTCGGACGAGGTGCGGGTCAACGCGTCGGCACTGATGGCCGAGCGCGAACCGACCGGCCGCGTCGGTTCGTCGCGGGAGAGGGGCACGGGGCCGACCGTCAGCAGCGCCGCGCAGCTGATGGAGGCGATGCCCGCCGCGCACCAGGCGAGCCGGATCCGGCGTCGGCGGCGCAGCAGATCGGTGGGCCGGGTCTGCACGGAACAGGCGTCGAACTCCTGCGAGCGCAGCAGCGTTCCCGCCGCGTCCCCGACCGTCTCCTCGACGCGGCAGGCGCCCTGCAGTGCGGCCTCCGGATCGGAGACGTCGGCCGCGGCGAGCAGTTCCACGACCTCGGTGCGCGGCAGACCGTCCAGCTTGCAGAGCACGAACGCCGCGCGCGCGGGCGCGGACACCTCCGAGAGGACCTGCGCGAGCGCGATCTCATCCGCGCCGCCCGCGCGGGGGAACAGCCGCAGTCCCCAGACCACCGGGAGCACCGGGCGCAGTGCGCGGGGCGGCGGCAGACGGTCCGGCCACCCGCGCGGCCGTCGGTCGTGGGCCAGTGCCGCGCCCAGAACACGCGCGGTCATCCACGCCGTGCCCGCCCTGGCGGGCTCCGTCTCCGGCGTGCCGTCAGTCCCACGGCCCCTCCGCTGCAGCGGAATCCGGGCCTTCGTGTGCCGCTCCCGGAAGCCGGGCAGGGCGCGCTGTACCAGGGAATGGGCGGCGAGTACACGCCGGTGACGGCTGATTTTTCCGGGAAGTATGAGGTAGGCGAGGCGTACGAGCCGCGTGTATTGGTCCACGATGACGGCCTCGGCGTGGTCGAGGGCCACGGGTTCGAACGCCGAGGCCCGGCGCCGTTGCGATGTGCTCATCGGTCGAAAGACCTTCCGAAGGCTGACGACGTTGCGTCCTGACCTCCGTCAAACGAGTGAATCATGCGTTGGTCACAGCCGAGGTGGAGGCAGCGCTCGACGCCAACGACCCGGCGGGGGTGCGCCGCTGACGTGACGCCATGATCAGTTCCCAGAGGCGCCCCCCTTCTCTTCCTCGACGTCGACGGCCCGCTCATCCCCTTCGGCGCCCCACCGCAGGAACTGCCCGACGGATACCCGACGTACCCCGCCGGACCCGCTATGGGGGAGGCCGCGGCGCATCCGCTGCTGTCCACGGCCGCCCTGCGGCTCGGCCTGCCCCGGCTGCCCCTGGTGGAGTGGCCCGAACCGTCGGACGCGGACGAACGGGTCGGACTCCACTGGAAGACGCGCACGCTCGTCGCGCATGCGGCCGGACGCGCCATCGCGTGGGTCGACGACGAGATCACCGAAGCGGATCGGGCCTGGACGGCGGCCCACCACCCGGGGCAGACCCTGCTGCACCGAGTGGCTGCGCGCGCGGTGACTGCCGGGCGGTGTCACGCTGTTGCCGTTCAGTGACACCGGAGACAGAGCTGTGACGCGGGAAAGGGCAACGAGCTCGTGGGGTCGCGGGTCGTATGGAGCGTGGGATCAAGGGGGCGGTTTCCGACGCGCACATGGTCCCGGACAAGCACGCCGACCGGATGAGTTGTTGGGGGAAACAATGGAGACGAACATGCGTGTGAACAAGGGACTGCTCGCCGTGGGGGCCGCGCTGGCAGCAGCGGGCGTCGCCGCCGGAACCGTACCGGCCGCCGCGGCCGGCACACCCCGCTTCCTGTCGCCGAGCGAGCTGCCGCCGCACGCCTCGTCGGCCTGGACCGCCGGGCCCGTCACGGCAGGGCAGCCCGACCCGCTGCCGATGTGCGTCGGTGAAGCACTGCCGTCGATCTCGGTGCACCGTGCCTACCGGACCGACCTCGACACCAACGCGCTCCAGGTGACCGTGGTCGAGCGCAGCGAGCAGCGGGCCAAGGACTTCGCCGCTCTGCTGCGCAAGAACCTCGACGGTTGCGCGAAGAAGGTGATGCAGGAGTACCCCGACATCACCGCGGAGCAGAAGTACTACGGGAAGGTGAACGCCGAGGAGGGCGCCCACGTGTACGGCGTCCACACGACCGCCACGTGGGGGGCCAACGACATCAACATGTTCTCGGTGGGCCGTGACGGCAACACGGTGACGCTCGTGCACTGGGGTCAGATGGGCGGTTTCGCGGACGCTCAGGTCGCGGACTTCAAGACCACGACCGCCACGGCAGTGAACAAGCTCTACTGATCCGACCTCGGCATTCCCGACACGGGGTGGGACAATCGGCCGACCGGGGGAGAGGCCGGGGGCCGGAGTGGCACCCGGCACCCGGTGGTGGGGAGGAACGACGGTGGTGGAGTGGCGGTACATCGCCAAGGGCGCAAGGGCCGTCCCGGAACCCTTGGCCACGCCGTTCGTCTGGACGACGGCCTGTTCGGGCTCCCTGGTGCTGGTCATCGCGTTCGACCTGCTCGGCGCGCTCGACCGCACCGGCCTCGCGCTCGCGGCGCTGTCCGTTCTGGCGGCCCTGGTCGGGATGCTCGGCCGGTTCGTCGCGGCACCGGGCACGGCCCTGCTCTGCTGGGCCCTGCTCAACGTGTTCGCCGCCCACCCCACCGGGGAACTCTCCTGGGCCGGGCACCGGGACCCCGGCTGGGTGGCGTGCCTGCTGGCCGCCGCCCTCATCGGCACTGCGACGGCCCGGGTGTGGTACGCCCGGGCCGCGTACCGCCGCATCACTCCGTTCGACGGGGCGACCTGAGTTTCCGGATCTCGGCGCCGGTCAGCCCGTCGGCCGTTGCGCCGATGAGTTTCCGGTACGCGGCCGGTCTGCACGGACATGGAGACTCACACACTCAAGACAGCCGGCGCGGACCTCGTCCATGACGTTCGCGGGCCGCTGCCGACCGCAGACGGACGCCCGCCGTTGCTGATGATCGGGCAGCCCATGGACGCCACCGGCTTCGCCGCGCTCGCCGCGCGCTTCCCCGAGCGGACCGTGGCCACCTATGACCCGCGCGGGCTCGGGCGCAGCACCCGTAAGGACGGGCGGGTCGACCACACGCCACAGATCCAGGCCGACGACGTGCACGCCGTCATCGAGGCGCTCGGGGCCGGGCCGGTCGAGATGTTCGCCAGCAGCGGCGGAGCGGTCACCGCGCTGGAGGTCGTGGCGAGGTACCCCGCCGACGTCACCACTCTCGTCGCGCACGAGCCGCCGCTCATCACCCTCACGCCGGACGGCGCGGCGGCCGTGCGGGCCAGGGACGGAGTCCGGGAGGCCTACGAGAAGCGGGGATGGGGGGCCGGGATGGCCGCGTTCGTGGCCATGACCTCGTGGCAGGGCGAGTTCACCGACGCGTACTTCGCCCAGCCGGAGGCCGATCCCGCCGCGTTCGGGATGCCCACGGAGGATGACGGCTCACGTGACGATCCGCTGCTGTCCGACCGGTCCTGGGCGGTCAGCGGCTATCGGCCGGACGTCGACGCGCTCGCCGCCTCACCGACCCGCATCGTGATCGCCGTGGGCGAGGAGTCCGAAGGCGTGCAGACCGGGCGCACAGCCGCCGCTACCGCCGAACTGCTCGGGCAGCGGGCGGTCGTGTTCCCGAGCCATCACGGCGGGTTCTGCGACGGAGAGTTCGGATATCCGGGGAAGCCGGACGAGTTCGCGCATCGACTGCGCGAGGTCCTCGACGGCGCCTCGTAAGCCGACCGGGACGCGTCCCGGGCGCGTCCCACTACGCCGTCTTTGCATGACCATGCGAGATGATGCATACTCTTCCCATGTCTAAGGTCCTCACCTCCCTCCCCGCCGGCGAGCGCGTCGGCATCGCCTTCTCGGGCGGTCTCGACACCTCCGTCGCGGTCGCGTGGATGCGCGACAAGGGCGCCGTCCCGTGCACCTACACCGCCGACATCGGGCAGTACGACGAGCCCGACATCGCCTCGGTGCCCGGCCGTGCCAAGGCCTATGGCGCGGAGATCGCACGCCTGGTCGACTGCCGCGCCGCGCTGGTGGAAGAGGGCCTGGCCGCGCTGACCTGCGGTGCGTTCCACATCCGCTCGGGCGGACGCGCGTACTTCAACACCACGCCGCTCGGCCGCGCCGTCACCGGCACCCTCCTGGTCCGCGCGATGCTCGAGGACGACGTCCAGATCTGGGGCGACGGCTCGACCTTCAAGGGCAACGACATCGAGCGGTTCTACCGGTACGGCCTGCTGGCCAACCCGCAGCTGCGGATCTACAAGCCCTGGCTGGACGCGGACTTCGTCACCGAGCTCGGCGGCCGCAAGGAAATGTCGGAGTGGCTCCTCGCCCACGAGCTGCCGTACCGGGACAGCACGGAGAAGGCGTACTCCACCGACGCCAACATCTGGGGCGCGACGCACGAGGCCAAGATCCTCGAGCACCTGAACACGGGCGTCGAGACCGTGGAACCGATCATGGGCGTGAAGTTCTGGGACCCGTCGGTCGAGATCGCCGCGGAGGACGTGACGGTCGGCTTCGACCAGGGTCGCCCCGTGACCATCAACGGCAAGGAGTTCGCCTCCGCCGTCGACCTGGTGATGGAGGCCAACGCCATCGGCGGACGCCACGGCATGGGCATGTCGGACCAGATCGAGAACCGGATCATCGAGGCCAAGAGTCGCGGCATCTACGAGGCGCCCGGCATGGCCCTCCTGCACGCCGCGTACGAGCGCCTGGTCAACGCGATCCACAACGAGGACACCCTCGCGCAGTACCACAACGAGGGCCGGCGCCTCGGGCGGCTGATGTACGAGGGTCGCTGGCTCGACCCGCAGGCCCTGATGGTCCGCGAGTCGCTGCAGCGCTGGGTGGGCGCGGCCGTCACCGGCGAGGTGACGCTGCGGCTGCGGCGCGGCGAGGACTACTCGATCCTCGACACCACGGGACCGGCGTTCAGCTACCACCCGGACAAGCTGTCCATGGAGCGCACCGAGGACTCGGCGTTCGGCCCGGTCGACCGGATCGGCCAGCTCACCATGCGCAACCTCGACATCGCCGACTCGCGCGCCAAGCTGGAGCAGTACGCGGGCCTCGGTCTGATCGGCACCGCCAACCCGTCCATCGGCGCCGCCCAGGCCGCCGCCACCGGCCTGATCGGCACCATGCCGGAGATGCCGGAGGGCGGCGCCGAGGCCATCGCCTCCCGCGGCCAGGTCTCCACCGAGGACGCGGCGCTGGACCGCGCCGCGATGGAGTTCGGCACGGACTGACCGCACGCACCGAGCGCACCAGGGGCCGGTTCGACACCAGGAGGTGTCGAACCGGCCCCTGTCCGTTTCGGCGGCGCCGTTGATTCGTTGACGTCTTTGTGGGTACTCGGGTGCGGTCGACGTGTGTCGTCCGTCCTGTGTGGCGCCTGCCCCGTGTGGTGGGCCCCACGACCAGTGGGGTTTTACGCGACTGTAGAAGTATGGCTAAGGTGCCGGAGATGTTCTGCGACGGCGCATCACCCGCATTTGAGACAAGACGCGATTTCGCAGGCCCAGGTTCACTGTGGGAGGCATCTTGAGTGAGATCTCACGGCCGACAGGCCGCCATGCGCTGGCGCTGCCTCCCCAACGGCCCGCACCGGGCCCTGCCACTGCCGCGACCAGGACCTCGGACACGGCGAAGCCGGCCAAGCAGCGGGACTCGTTCTTCGACAACGCCAAGTACCTGGCGATCGTCCTCGTCGCCATGGGGCACGCATGGGAACCGCTGCGGGGCGACAGCAGGGCCGCCGCCGCGCTCTACATCACCGTCTACACCTTCCACATGCCGGCGTTCATCGTCATCTCCGGCTACTTCTCCCGCAGCTTCGACGCGAGCCCGAACCGCATCAAACGCCTGGTCACGGGCATCGCCGTGCCCTACGTCATCTTTGAGATCGCGTACACCTTCTTCAAGCGGTGGGCGGGCGGCGACCCGGACTACCCCATCAGCCTGCTCGACCCCTGGTACCTGACCTGGTTCCTGGCCGCCCTGTTCATCTGGCGGCTCACGACACCCCTCTGGAAGATGGTGCGATGGCCGCTGCCCCTCGCGCTCGCCATCGCCGTCCTCGCATCCGTGTCGCCCGACATCGGTGACGACCTCGACCTGCAGCGCGTCCTGCAGTTCCTGCCCTTCTTCGTCCTCGGCCTCGTCCTGAAACCGGCCCACTTCCAGATGGTGCGCCGCCGCGAGGCGCGGATCCTGGCCCTGCCGGTCTTCGCCATGGCACTCGCCTTCGCCTACTGGGCGGCCCCGCGCATGAACGCGGCGTGGTTCTACCGCCGCGACAGCGCCCAGGAACTGGCCGCCCCCGGCTGGTCCGGCGCCGTCATGACGATCGGGCTCTTCGGCTGCTCACTGGTGCTCGTCGCCTGCTTCTTCGCCTGGGTGCCGGGACGCAAACTGTGGTTCACGGCCCTGGGCGCCGGCACGCTGTACGGCTACCTGCTGCACGGCTTCCTCGCCAAGGGATCCCGCTTCTGGGACTGGTACGACCACGACTGGATCCACCGCCCGCTCGGCGAGATCACCGTGACCCTCCTCGCCGGAACCGTGATCACGCTCCTGTGCACCCCACCGGTGCAGCGCATGTTCCGCTTCGCCATGGAGCCGAAGATGGCCTGGGCCTTCAAACAGGACGCGACCGCCCTCGCCAAGGGGCAGGTATACAGGGAAAGAGCCGAGTGACCCCTCCGGCCCGGCCTCCCGCGGTCCACTACGAGAGCATCGTCGAGACGCTGCCCGCGGGACGCCGGGCCGTCACCGTTCTGGACGCCGACCACCGGGAAGTCGGCAGCCTCGAGTACCAGGTCTGCCACCCCTGCCGACGCGGCTACATCGGCAGCATCGCCGTCGCCGCCCACTGGCAGGGCCAGGGCCTCGGACGGCACGCCCTGCACACCGCCCTCGCCGCCTGCGCGGGGTACACCTGGTCCACGTCACGGCAGTCGTCCGCGGGGCGCCGCTTCTTCGCCGCCATGGAGGACGAGACGGGTACCGCCTTCCCGCCCGGCGGGACCCGCTGCCCGCACATGGACCCCCGCATGCGCCCCGGCCCCCTCACCACCGAGGCCCGGCGCCGCATCGGGTGGCACGCGGCGCTCCGGCGGCGGAAAGTGATCAGGGAACCCCAGGCCGACCAGGACCGTTGTCCTGAAACACCCTGAACGAGGAGCAGCGCATTGTCCGCCAGACCGACGGACCCCCCGCCCGCCTGCGCATCGACGCACCGATGAGCGCCGCGCTCGGCCTGCTGGCCGTCTTCGTCCTCACCGTCGGCACCGGCTATTTCGTGGCGCAGGAATTCGCGTACGTCTCCGCGGACCGCCTCGCCCTGACCCGCGAAGCGGAAGCGGGCGACAAGCGCGCGGCCCGCGCCCTGCAGGTCCTCGAGCGGCTGTCCTTCATGCTGTCCGGCGCGCAGCTCGGCATCACCGTCACCGGCCTGGTCGTCGGCTTCATCGCGGAACCGTCCGTGTCCACACTGCTCAGGCCCGCCCTGACCGGGATCGGCATCCCGGACGGCGCGGTCGGCGGGATCTCCGTCATCCTCGCCTTCGTCCTGGCCACCGTCATTCAGATGGTGCTCGGCGAGCTGGCACCGAAGAACCTCGCGCTCGCCGTGCCCGAGCGCCTCGCCAAATCCCTGGCGGCCTCCACCCTCGCGTATCTGAAGGTGGTCGGGCCGGTCGTGCGGATCTTCGACAGCGCCGCCAACCGGCTGCTGCGCCGCGTCGGGATCGAACCCGTCGAGGAGTTGCACCACGGCGCGACACTGGAGGAGCTCGGCCACCTCATCGGCGAGTCCCACGAGCAGGGCAACCTCCCCAAGGACACCGCCGCGCTCCTGGACCACGCGCTCGAATTCTCCGACCGCACCCTCGACGAAGTCATGGTGCCGCGCGCCGACGCCGTCTTCGTCCGCAAGGAGGCGAGCGCGGTCGACACCATCGAACTGATCGCCCGGCACGGCCACTCGAACTATCCCGTCCTCGGCGACCACCCCGACGACATCGGCGGCGTCCTCGGCATCCGCGAGCTCACCCGGCTGCCCGCCGCAAGCCTGGCCGACACGACCGCCGGCGCGGTCGCCCGACGCCCGCTGCTCCTGCCCGACACCCTCGAACTGCCCGACGCGGTCGAGCAGATGCGGCAGCGCGACGACGAGTTCGCCGTCGTCCTCGACGAGCACGGGGGCGTGGCGGGCATCGTCACGTACGAGGACATCGCCGAGGAGCTGGTCGGCGACATCGCCGACGAGAGCGACACCGTCGTCGAGCTGGCCGTCGCCGACGGACGGGGCTGGCTGGTGGACGCGGGACGCCGCCTCGACGAGGTCGCCGAGGCAACCGGCATCGCGCTGCCCGAGGAGGACGACTACGACACCGTCTCCGGATTCGTCGTCGACCGGCTCGGCCGCTTCCCCTCCGTCGGCGACAGACTCACCGTGCACCTGCCCGGCGGGGACACCGTGGTGATCGACGTCCGCACCCTGGAGCGGCACGTCGCCGAGCAGGTGCGCCTGGAACGGCTCTCCGAGCCCCTCCTCAACGGCTCGAACGACGAGGGGCCGAGCGCATGAGCTTCCCGATGGCGCTGTTCATCACCGTCCTGCTGCTGATCGGCAGCGGCTTCTTCGTGGCCGCCGAGTTCGCGCTCGTCGCCGCGAAACGCCACCGCATGGAGAAGGCCGCGTCCGACGGACAGCGGGGCGCCAAGGCCGCTCTCGCCGGAATGCGCGAGCTGTCCCTGATGCTCGCGGGCGCACAACTCGGCATCACCGTCTGCACCCTGGGCCTCGGCTCGATCTCCAAGCCCGCGATCTCCCACGAACTCGACCCGCTGCTGCACAAGTGGGGCCTGCCCAGCGGCCTCAGCTACGGCGTCTCCTTCGCCTTCGCGATGATCGTCGTCGTCTTCCTGCACATGGTCGTCGGTGAGATGGCACCCAAATCGTGGGCCATCGCCCACCCGGAGCGCTCGGCCATGCTCCTCTCGCCCGCCTTCCGCGCGGTGGTCAAGGTCGTACGCCTGCTCATCGGTGTGCTCAACAGGGTCAGCAACGCCCTGGTACGGCTCTGCCGCGTCACCCCGCGCGACGAGCTCGCCCCGGTCCACAACCGCGAACAGCTCACCCACCTCGTCGAGGAGTCCGCACGCCTCGGCCTGATCAGCGAGAACGACTCGGAGCTGATTACCAACTCCCTCACCGAACCGCACTCGCCGGTCGGCGACCTCCAGACACCCGCCGGACAGATCATCTCGGTCCCGGCCGCCGCCGGCATCGACGCCATCCTCACCACGGCCGCCGCACACGACCGCAGCCGACTCCTGGTGTTCGAGGGCCCGCTGATCCTCGGCTCCGTGCACGCCCGCGACGCCCTGATCGCCCGCGCCCGAAGCCGCACGGCGGTCACCGCGCGCGAACTGGCCCGCCCCGTACCGGAACTGGCCGCGAAGGACACCGTCGGCCACGCCATCGAACAACTGCGCCGACACCGCGCCTCCCTCGCCGTCGTCAGCGACGACACCGGGCGCCTCACCGGCATGGTCACCCTCGACGACCTACTGGCCCGCCTGATGCACCCACCGCGCCCACGAGCGGCCTGACCGCGCAGTCCTCCCGGGGAGGCGGCGGCGTCGTATCGCCCGACTCCGCCTCCACCGTCGTCAGCACCCTCGCGGACAGGGCGCACTCGACCTGCTTGACGGTGTGGAACGTGATCAGGTCCTCGGGACCGCCCTCGATGCGTGGCCCGCCGCCGACCAGCATGCCGACGAGCATCGCGCCGTACACCTTGTGCCCGTCGATCTCCGTGTCGATCGGCACGAACACCGGAGCGCCCGAGTCGCCCTCGCGCACGATGTTCACGCCCTCCTTCCCCGCGAGGACCAGGCCACGGGTGCACACGTCAGGATGCTCCGCGTCGCAGGACTCGCCCCGGGTGAGGTGGTACACCTCGATGTCGCAGACCAGCTTGGTCACCTTCCCGCTGACGCACACCTTCTGGCCGACCACGGGGCCGTCCGCCTTACCGAGGACGCGGCGCGCGACGGGCGTGCTCGGCGTACCGCCGTCCGTCCAGAGCGTCGGCGCGTACACCTGCGGCTTGATGCGGGTGCCGCTGATCAGCGCGGCATCCACCGTCTCGTTGTTGAACGACGAGAGGAACGTGCCGAACCGGAACTCGCCCGAGGTCGCCTCCGTCCCGGTCGGCGCGCAGTGCCCGGCGGTCGCCATGGCGCGCTTGCCGCCCTCGACCCTGCGCATGGCGAACCCCGACGAACAGGCGAACGTCCGACCGCCGTAGGTCACGCGGTACTCGGCACCGCCACGATGCGGCTGCGGGTCGTTGAACCGGCTCGCCGGGGCACCGGACGCGGGCGAGGACCAGGTCAGGGCCAGCAGCAGGGCCAGCAGACAGTGGACGAAAGGCCGTTTCGTCATCCGGTCCTCCTAGAGCTCGAAGTCGATCCGGCCGAGCACGCCGACGCTCAGCCCGAAGTAGTCGGCATGCACCGGACGCCGGGCCGCGGGCACCGCGGTGCCGTTCACGGTGAGGGTGTCCGTGGCGGTGTCCGCATCGGTGCGATAGAGCTCGTACTCCTGGACGAGAAGCCGGTACGAGGTCAGCAGCTGCACGCCCGGCACGGCGATGCCGCCGTCCCACACGAACGCGCCGCCCTCGGCCCGGCACGCCAGCTCCACCGGAGCACCCGCCTGCTTCCAGTCCATCTCGTCCGTCTGCAGCGTCGCCCGGCTCTGCAGGGTCACGACGACCCGGCGGCTCGCGGCCGCGGCGGCGACGCCGGTGCCGCTGAGCTCCCCGAGTTCGTTGTACGTCGCCGGACCGGCCAGCCGCACGGTGAGCCGGTCGCCGTCCCGGCGACCGGTGACCGAGCGGGGCGGCACGAGCTGCGCGAACTCCGCACGCTCCACCTTCGAGAGATGCAGCGGATCGACCGAGTACGGCTGATAGCGGGCCAGCGCGAGCCGCACGTACGGGAAGTACGTGCTCCTGGTGACGTCCGCGCCACCGAAGTCCACGTCGATGTCGACGTACCAGAGCCGACGCTCCGGGTGGAACACCGGAGCGAAGGCCACCGCGTCGACCGTCACCGGCGCCGCGTCGGGGGACTCCGCGAGTCGCAGCCCGGTCAGGCGCTTCGCCGCGTTCGGGAAGTGCGCGGCGGCAGGGCTGGGCAGAACCGTCGCATCGGCCCAGACGGGGTCCACGCCCCAGCGGGTCGCGACGGTGTCCGGCAGGACCGTGCCGCCCGGATCGAGCAGGACGGCCAGCATCTCGTCGTCCCCCGAGGAGAACCACGGCCGGTTCAGATAGACGCGGAGACCGGCGGGACGGCGGTGCCGGGTGACCGCACGGCTCTCCTCGTCGACGGACCGCTCCCAGCGGAACGTCGGCACGACATACGCCACCGCAGGCGGCTCGGGGCGGCGCGAACTGGGCACGGGCAGGGGAGCGGCGGCCGGGCCGACCCGGGTGACGTTGGCCCGGTCCTGGGTGATGCTGGGGTGGAAGTACTCGCGGAACCGGGTGACGGCGGTAGGGGTGTAGCGGACGTTGCGGTGCCGGGTGTCGCCGAACTCGTGAGTGCGGTCCACGCGTGCCTCGTCCGCGGCGTACGCCAGGGTGATGTCCTCCAGATGCGTGTGGCCGTCGATCCGGACCGGCTCGGGCCGGGCGACGTCGTCCAGCCACTCGCTCCAGTGCGCGTCCAGCTCGACGTGGCCGCTGCTCTCGGCATGGCTGGTCAGCGTCCCGGTCAGCTGCGTCGCGGTCTGCTCGGCCGCACGGTGCGGGGCCAGGTCGGCGAGCTCCGGGCGGAGCACCGGCTTCTCCACCGCGTGGACCAGGGTCAGCTCGACCCAGGGCGTCAGCATCCAGTTCTCGCCGTCGGCACTCGCCCGGGTGACGAAGGCCTTGTCCGCGGCGGGCAGATCCGCCCAGAACGGCGACGCGGTCAGCAGGCTCCACTGCCGCAGCAGCGGCAGCTTCGCCGCGTCGACATAGCAACTCAGCCGGACCGTGGCGATCTCACCCTTGGTGAGGAACACCTCCAGCACCCGCTCGCGCAGACCGTCGTGCCAGTGGGGCGCCCGGTCGCCTTCCCTGATGCGCAGCTTGAACGGCTTGGCCTGCGGCCACGGACCGGGGAAGGGGATCTTGCGGTTCTCCGTGTCACCCGGCAGACCGCGCAGCATGACGCCCTCGGCAAGGACGTCCGGCAGGTACGGAAGGATCAGCTGGTCGGCGCTGTGCACCACGAACTCGCCCTGCTCCAGGCAGGCGCCGCGCCGGGGGAGGGGCAGCGGGGTGAGCGGCAGCGGGTCGTGCACGTTGTGCTTGGCGATGTGGATGTCGCCCTCGCGCAGCAGATCGTGCTCGAGATAGGGCCACTCCGGGTCCCGCACCTTCGTGTCGAGGAAGGAGCCGGCCTCGCGGGACGCGACGGCGACGTACTCCTCGCGTGCCTCGGCGGGTTTGCCGGGACCGAAGGCCGCGTCGAACACGCCGTGTTCCTCGGCCATCTGCAGGGCGGTCTTCGGCGGCGCCACATGCCGCTCCGCGATCGGCTTGTACCGCCGGTCCAGATCGTCGACCTCCGAGCGCGCCGCATGGTCGGGGACGTCGGAGCGGTCCACGGCGTACTCGTCGGTGGAGACCTCGCGGCCCTCGTCGGTGACGGTGCTTCGGATGACGAGGCGCTCGGTGGACTCGCCCTCGTTGAACGGCAGGAGCGGCATCACCACGGGCTGGGGGACCGGCTCCCAGCGGCCGTACGTGATCGCGTCGGAGTGGACCGCGTCCGGCGTGTTCGCCGTGTGGTCGAGTCCGTTGCCTGCCAGGTCGACGACCCTGGCGCGCATCCGGTACGTGCGGCCGAAGCGCAGGGCGGGCAGCGATCCCGGCTCCGGGGCGAACTTGGTGTCCAGCGGCACATCAGGCGACACGGGCGGATCCGGTGCCTTCGGCTGGTCGTCCAGGCCGATGGTCCGGCCCGGGCGGGGCGCCGCGAGACTCCAGCCGTGCCAGCCGAACACGGCCTGGTGGCCGTACAGTTGCCGGTCGTCGGCCGCGTCGACGGTGACCGCGCTGGCGCGCACCAGACCCTCGTCCGGACGAACCTGGACCTCGACGGGCTGCTGCCCGGGGCGGCGGATGGTGTACCGGCCCTTGCGGCGCAGCAACGAACGCCATTGTGTGACCCGGCCGGTCGCCGGATCGACGACCCCGATGTCGACGCGGTAGCCCCGCAGCAGGTCCACGGCGGTCAGAACGGCTTCCTCCGCGTGGACCTGGCGGCGCACGTCGGCGCCGATGAGCCCGGCGAGGTGCCGGTCGCGGTCGGTGTGCAGCAGCGTGATCCCGGCGCCGCGCGCCGCCGGGGTGCCGGTGCCCGACACCAGCTGGGCCACCGATTCCGTGCCCGCCGGCAGTCGGCCACCGCTCCACAGGCCGTCCATCGAGCGTGCGTAGTCGACGTGCTTGAGGGCCGCCCCGTCCACGTCGAGCTCGGTGAGGTGCCAGACCTCGGGGTCGCCGAGGTCCAGCATCCGGCCGCTGACCACCCCACTGTCCCCGGCGGCCGCCTCGAAGACGCTGCCCCGGATGTACCGGATCTGCGTCCAGGGACACTTGCCCGGGGTGTTGAGATCGGCCGACTCGGGCAGCCGGTCGTCGAAGTGCACGCGGACCTTCGCCCCGTCCACGACCCGGGCAGGCATCGCGAAGCTCAGATCGAGCACGAGCCCGAACCTGCGCTGCAACTCCGGGTAGTCGCCCAAAAGACCGCACGCCTCATGGAAGTCGATGCGGTGCGCAGGCTCCTCCGCGAGCCCGGGCGCGGACGGCGCCTTGCCCCGGTCGTAGAACCTGGCCGCCTCGGCCAGCGGCAGCATCCTCTTGTTGTCGCCGTTGTACGCATCGCTCGTACGGTCCATGAAGCGGGGCTCGTGACCGTCGTCGTCCCCCGTCGCACGCAGACCGCGCGGCTGCAGGACGTCCTCCAGAATCGCGTACCCGTCCTTGAGACTGCGACCCAGTTCGAGCACCGGATCCGAGATCAAGTCGGTCACCCTGAACAGTGCGGGCAGCTCCCAGCCGCGGTGGTCCGTCGGCGGCTCCTCGCACAACGACCGCTCTTCCCGCGCCCATGCGGTACGCAGCCTGCTCTGCGTGGTGTACACCGCGACCGCCTCGTACAGCCCGGTGACCTCGTCGTGGACGCGCTTGCCCGGATAGGAGCGCAGCGTGCGCTGCTCCTCGGCGGCGAGTGCGGTGGGCGGGCGCTGCGGGGGCCGTACGAAGGTGGAGTCGTCGAACAGGGTCCGCCACAGGGCCGGATCGGCCGCCGGATAGCGGCCCGTCGGCCGCAGGGTCGTGACGCGCGTGCCTGCCGGGCTGTCGAACTCCAGCCACAGCGAGGGCAGGAGCGCGGCGAGCCGCTCCGGCCACTTCGCGAAGTACGCGGACTGGCCGAGCGCGCCGATCCCGGTGAGGCTCGGACTGACGAGCACGGACACACGTACCGTGTCCGCGTCGGCGACGCCGTCGGGAAGCACGGTCCATCGGATGCTGTCCATGGTCAGCCCACCTCCGCGAACGCGGTGCAGTAGTCGAGGACCGGGTCGATCCGGGCGCCGGTGACCGGGTCGGGGTACGGCGACATCAGATCGACGAACGTGGGCGGGCTGATCTCGGGGCAGGGCGTGCCCGCGGCGAACGCGGCGGCTCCGGTGCCGCTGCCCGCGAACTTCTTCTCACAGCTGATCGTCACCGACGTCTCGAAGAAGCCGATCTCGATGCTGATCGTCAGGGTGGCCCGGCCGATCGCGTAGCCGTCCTTGTAGCCCAATTCCATGTAGAGCTCGATGGAGGCGGAGACGATGCCGAGGACGTCGACCTCGCCGCGCGCCCGCAGATAACCGACGAGGGTGACGCTGTTCTGCGCCAGGTCGAGCCGGAAGTAGATGCCGGCCATCACTGACAGGCTGCCGCTGGCGACTCCGAAGTTCATCGACACGGCGGCCCCGAACTCCAGGGCCGCGTCCAGGACGGCGATCTCCTTGGGATTCAGGACGATCCCGAAGTAGCCGCCGCCGCCCAGCATCGACACCGTGAGCCGGAACGGCGCCTCGCGGCGGCAGAAGGCGAACCCCGCCTGCAGCGGCGTGTCCCCGATGAACGGCACCGAGAGCGCGGCGTTCAGCGAGAGGTTCTCCAGGCTGAAGACGCCGACGGCCGCGTTCGGCAACTGCATCGAGTAGTTCGCGTGGATCCCGGAACCGTCGACCGTGATGGCCGGCGGATCGCTGAAACCGTCGAGCGGAATGATGTTCCGCAGGGTCTGGACGAAGTCCAGGTTCCCCACGAAGTCGACGCCGCCGAACTTCACCTCGACGTCGGGCTTCTGCCCGGCGCGCATGCTGAACCGGATCTCGTCGAAGTGCAGCACGACCGCGTCGAATCCGGGCACCATGCGCAGGTCGAACTTGCCCAGCGTGCACGTGACGTCCGCGGCCTGCGGCACGTCGGGACGGAGCGAGCCGCGCAGATCGGTGACGAGCGTCAGCTTCCCCGTCGGCCAGAACACGGCGTCCTCGGGCACGGTCGGCGTCGGCTTGCCCGGCGTCCACGCCTTGATGTCGGGCTGCCACTGCAGCCGCGAGTTGACCACGTCCGGCAGCTTGGCCCCGAGGGCGGCGAGCTCGATCGCCTTCTTCAGGGCGAGGGCCTGTCCGACCGCGCTGTCCCAGGTGGCGGCCGTGTCGGCGATCCGCCCGAGCAACTGCCGCACCCCGGCGTCGACCCCGGCGGGCAGCCCGATGCGCAGCGCCGCGAGGGCGTCGGCGAACGCGTTGAAGGCGTTCTCGACCTCCTCGATGGTGGTGGGGTCCGGCGCCCCCTCCAGCTGGCCGACGATGTAGTCCACGAGGACCTGCGCGAAGACCACCGCGGCGTCGGTCACGCGCAGGACCAGGTCCACGGTCTCCGGGAACTGTTCCTCGACGGACGTGAGCAGATCACGCAGCCCACGGAGGTCGCCGAGGAAGCCGGTGACCGCGTCGACCGTCGCGGTGAAGAAGTTCGGCGCCTTGAGGTTGTCGAGGCCGATCTCGCTCAGGATCTCGGTGAGCGGGAACATCCCGAACAGCTTGGCCCCGGCCAGCTCGCCGAAGTAGTCCAGCGGGTTGAACCGGCCCTGGGCGAGCTTGGCCCACTTGTCGACGGGGGCGGCGCCCGCCGCGGTGCCCGTCGTGGCGGCGACGGGACCGGTGAGCCGGGAGAGCCCGGCGACGGGGAAGTTGGGCTGGGCGAGGGCGCCGGAGGTCTGACCGGATCCGCGGAACGTCAGGTCGACGGGCGCGGCCAGCTCGACGAAGACCTGCCCCTTGTTCGAGTCGGTGAAGGCGGCCCGCACATACGGCTCCGGATAGAACACCGACTGCGTCCCATCGGCGCCGGGACCGCCGAACTGACTGAGCGCGGGGATCACGGCCCGCGCCCACCGCACGGTCGGCAGGAACCGGGGGTGGTCGGTGGGATCCAGTCCCAGAATGGACTCCGTGGTCACCGCGCCCCAGATCAGCTGCCCCGTGGACAGCGTCGTGTCGCCGGGCTTGCGACTGGGTGCGTACGCGATCGACTGGCCCCGCACGTCCGCGACGGCCCGCCGGACCGCGGGGTCGCTCAGGTCCGGTGGCTCCGGCGCCGGTTCGGGCACCAGGCTCCGGTAGTGGTCGACGATCACCTGCACATCGGCCTTGTTCTCGTGCACCAGCTTGCCGACGAAGGCCATCGGAGTGCGGAACTCCAGGAGCCGCCCCTCCAGGTCGGTCATGCTCACCTGGAACTGGAAGGGATCCTCGGTGGCGGACACGGGGAAGAAGGCGAGCTTCTCGTCGGGATCGCCGCCGATCGAGGAGAGCCCCGGGATCGTCTGCGGCTTCTGCAGGTCGGGCGTGACCAGGGTGAGCAGCCGGACGCCGGTGAACGGGAAGAGTCGGCGCAGCCGCTGCTGGTCGCTGTTGTCCTCCCGGCTTCCGTAGGCGCGCACCGGTTCGCGCACCATGATGAAGAACCGCTGGTTGAGATAGGCGGCCCGGTCCGGGCGGGACTGGTCGAACTTGCGCTCGGTGACCTTGACCAGATCCGCCAGATGCCCGAACGGCCACAGTCGGCCGCGGTACATGACGCGTACGTAGTGATCACGGCCCAGCGCGGCGCGGTGCCGCCACTGTGTGACGTCGAACCCGGTCGGGGGCCGGTCCCAGCGGCCGAAGGAGTCGAGCCAGCCCCCCATGGCGGACAGGACGAGGTTGTCGACGTCGAGCGGCGCGGGCGTGAAGCCGCCCGGCAGGTTCCGGTTGGAGCTCAGATGCACGACCGAGGACCGGTCCTTGCGGTCCAGCGCCATCGTGAACTCGTTGCCCCCGGCGGGCAGGGCGCGCGCGTCGGCCGGATCGAAGCCGGGGTCCCGGGTCCACACCGCGCGGGCGTGCCCGGTCGGCATCCGGGTGTGCCAGAGCTCGACCCGGCCGTCGGGGTCGGGCAGCGAGGCCGGGTGCGTCCAGGTCGCCGTCTGGGGCGGGGAGAGGAGCAGCCGGTAGGGCAGCTCGATGCCGGTGCGTGGCCGGGCGGGGTCCGCCAGGGGGTTTTCGGGGCCGGGGGCGGCGACGGCGTCCGATCCGCCCGTGACCTGGGGCTGCTGCTCGGCGGCGAGGAGTTGTGCGGCGAGGGGCCCGGTCGGACCGTGCCGCGCGGTCAGTTCCGCCGCCGTCCGCGCCAGCCGCAGCGCCTGGAACACGTCGAGGGGGTGGTCGGCCACGGCGTGCGCGGGACGGGCCGCCGCGGCCGGTTCCCGGGCGGCGTCCACGACATGGAGCGGCAGGGTCCGCATCGCGGTGAGCAGACCCGCTTCGGTGTACTCGATGATGACGTCGGCCGCGACGCTGAACACCAGCAGGCTGCGCCCGCCGATGCGGGAGGCGACCGGTGGCGGCTTGTGCGGTTCGCTGCCCGGCGGTGGTGCCGCGCCCGCCACCGGCGCCGCGGCCGTCTCCGGCAGGCCGGGGCTCACCTCGAAGAAGGCCTGCTCGACGACGTGCTGGGGGCCGAACGTGACCACCAGGAAGGCCGGTTGCCCTGCCTCCTGCCGCACGAGCCGCCGTGGACCGAGGAGGGGGCGCTCCAGTCGCAGCCCCGGAAACGCGAAATGCAGATCGACCAGGTCGGTCGCCCGAAGCAGCCGGTACGGCTCGGGCGGTGGGGGCGCGGCCATGTGACTCTCCCGTCACGCGAGTCAGGAAACCCGAACGATGTGGCGCCGATCCTCAGAGGAACAGGCCTCGGACGTGCTCCCTGTCCCCTCCCCGCACGATGGCTCCGGCCCAGGCTCTCGGATGCGCTCTACGCCACGCGCGGGCGGAGCTGCTCCACCACCCGAATGAGTGAAGAGGTCGGCTGAAAGGCGCTGGGGCGCGCGGCGCCGTCCGCGGAAGCGGAATACCTGTAGGGGAGGGCGAGTTGGGGTCTACTGCCACTCGACAGGCGCTCGATACCGACGAAGGAGTTCCGCATGCCCCTCAGCGTCGAAGAACGCGAACTGTTCCTGGCCGAGCCGCACATCGGAGCGCTGGCCGTGGCCGCGGAGGACGGACGGGCGCCGCTCACGCTGCCGATCTGGTACCAGTACGCCCCGGGCGGCGAGCTCTGGGTGATGACGGGCAGTGACTCCAAGAAGGGTCGGCTGCTGGCCGCCGCGGGGCGGTTCTCGCTGATGGTCGACCGCGTGGAGCCGACCATCCGGTACGTCTCCGTGGAGGGTCCCGTGGTCCGTACCGAGGCGGCGACCATCGAGCAGCTGCGAGAGATCTCGACGCGCTATCTCTCACCTGAGAACGTCGAACCGTACGTGCAGTTCGCCTTCAAGGAGCACGGCGATCAGACCGTCTACTACCTGCGGCCCGAGCACTGGTACTCGGCGGACCTGGGAACCGTCTGACCTGTCACGGCTCGATGGCCGCCCCGCTCACGGCTTGCGGGCGAGCCCGCCGTGCTCACCGATGGGCTCCGCGGCGGGAGCGTCGGCGTCCGGACGCCAGAAGGGGACCGAGACGACCCCGGGCTCCAGGAGCTCCAGCCCCTCGAAGAACGCTTCGATCTTGTCGACGGGGCGCAGGAAGTAGGGGACGGCACCGGTCTCGTTGTAGGCGTCCTGGGCCTGCTCGTACGCGGCGTCGATGCCGCGTGAGCCGTCGTTGATCGAGAGGTAGCTCCCGGAGGGCAGACCCTCCAGCAGCCGGGCGACGATCGTCCGCGCCTGGTCGTAGTCGGCGATGTGCCCCAGGATGTTGCTGAGGATCAGGGCGGTGGGACGTGTGAAGTCCAGCGTCTCCGCGGCGGCCTCGAGGATGCGGTCGGGGTCGGACAGGTCGGCGTCGACATAGGCGGTCGCGCCCTCCGGTGTGGAGGTGAGCAGGGCGCGGGCGTGGGTGAGCACCATCGGGTCGTGGTCCACGTACACGATCCGGGCCTGCGGGGCGAGCCGCTGGGCGACCTCGTGGGTGTTGTCCACGGTCGGCAGACCGGTCCCGATGTCCAGGAACTGGCGGATGCCCGCCTCGGTGACCAGGTGCGTGATGTTGCGACGCAGGAAGGCTCGGCTGCTGCGGGCCACGGTGACGATGCCGGGGAAGACCGCGCTGTACGCGTCGCCTGCGGCCTCGTCGACGGGGTAGTTGTCCTTCCCTCCCAGCCAGTAGTTCCAGATCCGGGCCGAGTGCGGCACCGATGTGTCGATCTTCTGGTGTGCCGCCGGACCGGGCGTGGTGGCGTGGTCGGTCATGGGTACCGTCCGTCTTTCAGCCGTAGCGTGGAATGTTCATCGCACAACCTACGTCGCAACAGCTGCGTTGCGCACACAAGTTCACGGCATCGATCTGCGTCGCTTCGCCGCGTGACGGTTCGCGGCACTGTTCCACGTCATGCCTGAAGCTCTCCGGGGCCGGGGCGGGCGCGAGTTCACCGGGTCCGGGAGGCCGACCGGGACCTGCGGCACCGGTCGGCGCACCGGCTCGGCGGTCAGCAGGCCATGTAAGCACCCCCGTTGACGTGCAGCACCTGGCCGGTGATGTGGCGTGCCCCGGGGGAGGCGAGGAAGGCGACGGTCTCCGCGATGTCGTCCGGTGAACCGGCGCGACCCGTCGAGGTGGCGGCCACGAGCTGTTCGCGCCGCTGGTCCGCGAGCCGGTCCCGGAAGAACTCGGTGTCCGCGATGTAGCCGGGCGCGACGACATTGGCGGTGATGCCGCGGGGGCCGAGTGCACGGGCCAGGTCGAGGTTCCAGCAGGTGAGCCCGGCCTTGGAGGCGCCGTAGGCCCCTGCGCCGGACCCCTGCGCGGCGGCGATCGACCCGATGTGGACGACCGCCCCGCCGTCCGCGAGCCGTCCGTCCAGCGCCCTGGTGGTCAGCGCGGCGCTGACGAGGTTCGCGTCCAGGTTGTCGCGGAAGGCCTGCGCGTACGCGACCAGGTCGGCCTCTTCGCCGACCGTGAGGCCCGCCTTGCTCTCGGCGTCGAAGTCGGTGTTCCCACCGGCATTGTTGACGAGGACGTCGACCTGGTCCGGAAGCGTGGCGAGGAGAGCGGTCAGCGCTTCGGGCCGGGTGTGGTCGCACACCACACCGCGTACGCCGGTCTCTGAGGCCAGTCGGTCGAGGGGTTCGGGGCGGCGGCCGGTCACGAACACGGAGTCGCCCTGCTTCGCGAAGAGACGGGCGGCCGCGCGGCCGATGCCGGTGCCGCCGCCGGTGATCAGGATGGTGCGTGTCATAAGCTGAGCTCCGAACATCCGTTGAGGTCTAAATTTAGAGCTAAACGTAAACGTACCACTGAGGATGAGGAGCGTGACATGGTCAAGGCCGATCGGGCCGGTGAAGGTTCCGACGCGGCGGGGACCGCCGCGTACACCGCACGGGACATCGCCACCGCCTGGGAGCGCGAGCGCCCCGGCACACCCGCCACGTCGATCGGCATCGTCACGCCGATCTGGCAGCTGGCCAAGCTCTTCGGCGACGACCGGCGACGGGTGCTCGCCCGGGCCGGAGTGGACACCGCGACCCTCGACCTGCTGAGCGTGTTGCGCCGCAGCGGGAAGCCCTACACCCTGACCACCCGCGAACTCGGCCGCCTCTCCATGGTCACGGCGGGCGCCGTCTCGCAGCGCGTGGCCCGCGCCGAACGCGAAGGCCTGGTCACCCGCCGCCCCGGCGAGGGCAGGCCCCGTACGGTCGAGGTCACCCTGACCGCAGCGGGCCACGCGCTCGTGGAGGCGACGGTGGACCAAGTGCTGGGCAGGGAAGCCGACTTGATCAGTGGCCTCACCGCCGACCAGCAGGCCAGGCTCACCGAACTCCTCGGCGTCCTCCTTGAAGACGTCCAGCGAAGTCTCGGGGACGAGCGGATCACCCAGGTGGGCCTGGACCAGATCTGAGAGCTTGTCCTCGAACCTCGCGGCCTCCACCGTGCGGTGGGATTCATCGGGTGCATTGTGGTCATCAGAGGCACCGGTGCAACGGCGTATTCAACCGGCGCCAGTTCTCGGTGGAGCCGACCTGATGGTGACGCCCTGGTCTGACCGTTCGGCACCGCCCGCACCCGCTTACCCCTCCTGGCCATCACCGGTGTCCGCTGGTGGGCTGGCGGTGCCTGCGTGGTGATGTGGGCGCCGAGGTTCTGTCTGCCGAAACACCCGGTCAACCAGGATGACTGAACCACCTCCCGCGGCGGCGCCTCCTGCACCCCAGTCGCCGCCGCTCCTGGCATGCTTGCGTTCCAGGGCCGAGCATCGCCACCTGCCGACGGACACAAAGCGTCACAATCCCCAGGCTTGAGCACGGCTTGTCACCGGTGAGAGCGACCGAGCCTTGCGAGATCGCCGCCCGATGACTCCGGCGGCTCACCGGCCAGCGAGTTGACACCGGATCACGCACACACAGTCCCGCTTTGAGGCCGGGTCGCCGGGGGGATTCCCCCCGGCGACCCGACTTCAGGTCAGTAGGGCGCCCATGCCTCGGAAGGAAGGAAGCTCACCGGCGCGTCCATGGCGCCTGTGGGGAGGAACCCCGGTCGGGTGAGCAGGCGGTCACCTGCCCGCTGGACGCCGATCACCACGCCTAGGCTCCGTGATCCGGGTTCACCGAGGTTCGCATAAAACAGCTCGGAGAAGGGCTCGCGGGTCCCGGCACGGTCGACGATCCACTGCTCGAGCTCCGAGGGCGTCCGGCCGACCAGCGCGACGCCATCCGCGTAGATCTGAGGTCCCTTGGTGGTGTCGTCGCGCATCGTCGAGCGGGCCACCGCCGGACGGCGCGGCAGGTCACGGGTGACTTCCTGGGCGGTGTCGTCATCGCGGCTCAGCTCGGTGACCACCCGCTTCCTCTCGGCCGGGGTGACGTGCTCGCTCACCTTGGGCCGCTTCAGCAAGTCGGTGGCGACCTGGGCGGCGACTTCATCATCCCGGGTCAGATCGCCGACCGCTGCGACCTTCTCATCCAGCGTGACGGCTCGATCTCCAACGCCATGTCGCCCATGGTGAACTGGGCGCGGGCGACCTGGGCGATCAGTTCCTTGGCCTGCGCGACGAGCTGTTCGTAACGCTGCCGGGTGACGTTCCCGACCCGGTCCTTCACCTCGGTCATGACGACCACCGCTCTCACGGGGCCCGGCCCGGCCACTCAGGGCGCGATCGGTCACAGGGGCGCCGGCCCCGGTCGCCCACCACCCTCGCGCGGGCCCCGCCCCCGGCGCAGACAGAGCGCGAGCCGGGAGCATCGGAGGAACCCATCTAAATACCCCAACTCCCTTGCGAAGCAGGGGGTGTTTAAGGTTCAGGCGAGGTGTTCGCCTACGGTGTTTCCGCAACACCAAAACGCGACGCCCGCCGCTGTCGGCAGGCCCGCACCCGGCACCGGCAACGGATCACCGCACTCCCGGCAATACCGCCGGGTCGTCCCGCCAGCCCCCACACAGCAGATCATCCAGCCGCCCCTGCCTCACGGCCAGAGTTCAAAGACAACCACTGGGACCATGCCCCTGGGGGAATGCTCGGCCTGTTCGACCGAGTGACGACAGGGGGGAACCCCGAACCCGCCCTCACTGCCCGGATCTGCACGTGGTGATGTGCTGTGCAAGGTGCACTGTCACCTGTACGCGGTGCTGAGCTGCACTGTCATCGGGGAGTCGAACCCCCGCGTTGCTCTTCACGCGCCAGGAGTGGGCCGGAATCCGCCGGCCCGCGGTGTGTGCACGCCTCCGGAACAGCTACCTGCTCCCCATCGTCGGCCTCTACATCCCTACATCTTGTATCCCTGAACCCTTACATCATTGCGGGACTGCCGCGCCGAACCGGCTCAGTCCAGCAGGTCGACCTCCCAGTTCGCCCGCTGGATCCGTACGTCGATCTCGCGGATGTCCCGGGCGAGCGCGTCCGCCTGGCCGCGCAGCTCCGCGACGGGCAGGGCGGAGAGCATCATCAGCTCGGACCGCAGCTGCCGCCCGTACCCCCGCTCGCCCGTGCCCGCCGCGGCGTCCGCGGCCGCGGTGACGACGGAGTGGCGCAGCCGCAGCACGTCCCGGCGCGCGAGCGCGTCCGTGAGCGTGCCGTCTTCGCCCAGGTCCACGGTGGCGTTGGTCCGGTTGATCCGTCGGATCAGAGACTCCAAGGAGTCGAGCACCTCGGCGGTGTCGGCCAACAGCTGGGCCGCGTCCTCCGGGGGTGTCTCGCCTTCCTGATGACGCGCACTGCTGATGACGCGCGCCCGCAACTGCTCGACGCGGCGCGTCGCCTCCGCACGTTCTGCGAGTGCCTCGGCAAGTTTCACTCAGGTTCCCCCGTCCCCTGTCTCTGAGCCCTCTGAGCTCGAACGAGTATCGGGGATGATCACCCACCTACGCATCGGATTTATGCCCCAGGATCCGATGAACCGCCTCGCGCGGGTACGGGATGTCCCGGCTCTCCCGCAGCAGCCTGCCGTAGAACTCCGTCACCACCGCGGCGAGCGGCGCGTACCGGGCGAGGATCGCTCGCGCCTCCGCCGGACCGGCCGGGGGAGGGGCTCCGTCGGCGCACGCGCGTATGAGCGCCTCCCGTTCCGCCCTGTCGTATCCGTAGAGCGCGCTGATCAGCGTATTCACCAGATAGCTGAGGGCATACGCATGGTCGTACGTCCGGTGCCTGTCGAGGAAGTCGGATTCCTCGGGCGACAGGTCGAACCGGGAGGAGAGGGCGAGGCCGAAGTCGGAGAAGTACAGGCGGCGGCCGTCCGTCAGGATGTTCTGGAAGTGGGCGTCGAAGTGCAGGAGCCCGCGGTCGTTCATGAAGGAGGTGCCGGTGATCAGCTCCTTCTCGACCAGACGGCAGGCCCGGTCGGCGGCCCGTCCACCGATGCGCATCTGCTCGGTGAGCCACTCGTGCAGAGTCTGAGGAAAGTACTCCAGGAACAGCACGAGGCTTGCCGGTGCCTGCTTGAGGGCCTCGATGCGGTGGCGTATCGCTGACCCGCCTCCCCAGTAGGTCACGGCCCGCTCCACGTCGGCGAGTTCGTGTTCGTCCGGGAGGCCCTGGACTGTGCTGGATGCGCCGGATGCGCCAGTTGCAGCGGTTGCAGTGGCTGGGGCGGACAGAACGCGCCAGTGATACATCAACGGGAACGCGTGGTGCTGCCCCGTGAGCACCCAGTTCGTGGTCATCGTGTGCGCGGCCACCTCCCGCCACACGCCGAAGCCCGGACTGCCGACGCCGTACTGGCAGAAGGCGGGCAGGTCGAAGACGTTCGCGGTGGACCGGACGTGCTCCGGCCGAAGTTCCCTCTCGGTGACGGGCACTCGCTTGGCGAAGACCGGCACACCGGCGACCCCCAGCAGGGCCGACCTGCCACCGATGCCCACGCCGAGCGGAGCGGCGGAGTCGACGAGGCGGTGCAGCTGCTGGTCACTGAGAAGGCTCAGGGCCGTGGAAGCGTCGCTGTGAGCGGCGAGGCGCTCCCCTGAGCGCGGGTCCGAGTCCGAGTCCGGGCCTGTGCCCGGGCCGGAGCTCGCACCCCGCTCTCGCACCCGCCGCCTACTTCTTCGGTTCCCGGAAGCGTCCGAACGCCTTGGTGAAGGCGTTCAGCGGCGAGCCGCCGTCCGCCTTGGCCTGCCCTGACGCGGTCGGCACGGACGTACCGTCTCCGCCGGACACCTCCGCCAACGCTGCCTGCGCTGCATCCGCCGCCTCGCGGTACAGGTCGCGCGAAGTCGTCATGGCGTCGAGAGCCTCGGCGTACTTGGTGACCATGTCCTGGGCGTGAGTCAGCTCCTCCTCAGGGGTGAGCAGGTGCCAGCCCTGGCGCAGCCGTGTGAGAGCCTGCTCGGCCTCGGCCGACAGGGGGCGGGGGAGCGCGGCGAACTCTGCGACCCTGTTGAGGAGTTCGGTTGGCTCCGAGCCGTCCAGGAAGACCGAGCGCACCGTGAAGCGGTCCGCGTCGTACTCCGGGCTCTGCGGTGCCGTGGGCAGTACGACGGCGCCACCGCGGGGCATCCGCACGCTCAGTTCGCGCTTCATGGCGAAGTCGGCGATCTGCGCCTGCTCCGGCGTGCCCCGGTGCTCGACCACCTGGTGGCGCAGGCTGCGCGGCAGGAACGTCGAGATCGGCTGCTGCCCCTTCGCGTCCGGCGTCATCGCCTCGTGCACCACGACGTGGATGTACCAGCTCTGCCGGGTGCAGTCCCGCAGCAGGTGCCGCAGTTCGTCGTCGTCCTTCGGCAGGTGGTTGGTCGATCGCAGGCGCAGGTCGGACGTCGCGTCGTGGTCCCAGGGGACCTGGTCGCTGTCGGGCCAGAACATGGTGGCGGGGGAGGGCCAGTGCGCGTCCCACACCTGCTCCGCCTCGGCGGCGAGGACCCAGGCGACGCCCTCGCCGTCCTTGCGCCGGTTCTCGGAGTCGTACGTGGTCAGCTGGGCGCGCACCGTGACGTCGTCGGTCACGTGCCAGCGGGCCTCGAAGATCCGCCGGGCGGACGGGCCCGGGTCGGCGGACTCGTCGCGCGGATGCAGAACGGTGGAACGGGCCGCCTCTTTCGGATCGAGGTCCAGGAAGTCGTCGAGCACCCCGGCCGCCTTGAGGGCGATCAGGTTGCGACGGACGTCCTGCTCGGGCTCAGGCCCGAGGTGGCGCCCGCGCCCCAGCCACGCGGTGTCGGGGACGGTGGTCGAGGAGGTGCTGTTCTTGGCCATGGAATCGTTCTGTAGGTGATCGGGGCCCGACCAGTATGGTCCGGGATCCTGTCGATGGAAGAGGGGGGCTGGGTGCTATGCCCTGTTTCGGGTGCTGTCGTTCGACTTCTACGGCCCCACAACGAGTGACGGCCGCGGCTCCGTGACGGGTGAAGACTGAATCGGCGCCTACCCGCCTCGGGGGCTCTGTAACGGCTCAATAGATCAGGAAGGCGAGGGAGCGGCGGGAGCGGGAGCAGGAGCGACTGGAGCCGTCGCGGCCGTAGGAGACGCGGCTGCTGCCATGGCAGCCCGATCGGACTCACTGCGCAGGACGCAGAACTCGTTGCCCTCGGGGTCCGCGAGCACGGCCCACCCCGCGCCGTCGGGTTCCCGGCGGTCGACGACCAGGGTGGCGCCGAGGCCCAGGAGCCGTTCGACCTCCGCCTCGCGCGACGTCTCCGGGCGCAGGCACAGGTGGAGCCTGTTCTTCGACGCCTTGGGCTCGGCCACCTGATTGAAGTGCAGGAGCGGCCCCGCCGGCAGCATCACCTGCGTCTCCTTGTCGCCGGGCCTGTCCGCCGGATGCAACGGACGACCGGTCACCTCGCTCCAAAAACGGGCCAGTTCATAGGCGTTGGCGCAATCGACCGCCACGTTCTGCAATACCGAGACCATCGGCCGAGCCTGCATCAGCTCCATGGGACGTGGCAAGGCGGCACGACTGGCACGATCGTCGGTCATGGATGACTGGTATCTGCAGAGTGCCCACGGAGTCCGGTTCGAGTGGGGCCCCACCGGAGCGGAACGACTGGCGGCGGATGCGGCATGCGTCGTGGTCGTGGACGTGCTCTCGTTCACGACTTCCGTGACGGTGGCCGTCGAGGCGGGGACGCGGGTCTTCCCGTACCGCTGGCGGGACGAGACGGCAGCCACGTACGCGAAGGACGTGGGCGCGGACCTGGCAGTGGGACGTCGGATGGCCACGGCTTCTTCGCCCTGGTCCCTCTCGCCCGCCGCACTGCGCCGCGCCCCGTACACGCCCCGCCTGGTACTCCCCTCACCCAACGGCTCCAGCATCGCCGCGTCCGCCGGTGGACTCCCCGTGATCGCCGGGGCCCTCAGGAACGCGACAGCCGTGAGCCAGTGGCTCGTTCGTGAGGGTTACGGGACCACGGAGCGCCCCATAGCGGTGATCGCCTCCGGCGAACGCTGGCCGGACGGCAGCCTGCGGCCCGCCATGGAAGACTTGCTGGGCGCGGGCGCCATTATCGCCGCGCTGCAGGAGCAACTCGGTACAGCGCACGTGCACGTGCACGCACCTGCCGACTCGCCCGTCCCGACGCTGTCGCTGTCACCGGAAGCGAGTCTGGCAGCGGCCGCGTTCCGGACGACACCGGACGTCGCCGCCGCTGTGACCGCCGGTGTCTCGGGCCGTGAACTCATCGACGGAGGCTTCGTCGACGACGTCGCGGTCGCCACGGAACGGGATGCCTGCACCGTGGTGCCCGTTCTGGTCGACGGGGCGTTCTCCGATCGTGGCTGATGATCTGGCAGGCCAGGAGCTCGGTGAGCTCGGGAGCCGGAGGGGCTTTCTGCTAGCTGGAGGAGGTTCTCGGGGGCGAGGCCGCGGCCGTTTGGGATGTGCGCGCGGTGGCGGTGCGGGCCAGGCGCGGCTGAGTGATCGCCAGCGTGAGGCAGGCCGCGGACATCGTGAGCCACAAGGCGGTCGGTCCCCAGCGTTGGAGGAGTTGGGTGCCGATCAACGGGGCGGCGATTCCCGCGATGCCCCAGCTGGTTCCGTAGACGGCGAGGTAGCGACCGGTGCCGTGCGCAGGGGCCATGCCCGCGACGAGCGTGTATACCTGGCCCACGAGGATGAGGTCGCCCAGGCTCCACACGATCGTCGGTGCGAGGTGGGCGCCCAGGGTGTGTGCGGCGCTGTATCCGGCCAGGCCCGCGGCGAGCAATGTGTAGCCGGTGGCGAAGGCGGCAGGTGTGGACAGCGCGGCGAGGGGCTTGAGTCGCAGCAGGGGTTGGCCAAGGACGATGGTGAGGGCCGAGGTGGTGAACAGCATCCCGGCGTCGGCAGGCGGCAGCCCGCGGTGTGCCAGCACGAGGGGCAGGGTGGCCATGATCTGGAGGTAGACGAGGGCGAACAGCGTGCCTGCGGCGAGGAGGGCGATCAGCGTGGAGTCGCGCCAGGGAGCGACTGCGACTGTCAGGGTCTTGACCTCGCCCTCGCCCCCACTCCCGCCCCCATCCCCGCCCCCGCTCCCGGCCTCGGCCTCGGCTGCAGTCTGGACGGCCCGCGGTGGGTCACCGGGAAGGGCATGGCCTACCACGAGAGACCAGAGAAGGCAGGTCACGGCGTCGGCGA